>NZ_JBXWPD010000013.1:0-148658 GCF_059611225.1 Ruegeria sp. CDSA246
AGTGCCGATGACTACAATCGATGTTATCGCGAGGTATGTCGACGCGTCGAACACTGCTAAGATCCAATGAACACATTACAACCTGATGAGACACTCGTTGGGTTCAAATGCACAACCCAGAATTAGAAGAATATGCGTAGAGACTGTCTCGTTGTCCAATCCTCAGTCGCTACAATGAGCAACAAACCCTCTCTTAGCAAATAGACCTATTTTGTCCGATAGGCTCTGACGTCAGACATGTTTGGATGTCTGCATTAGTAGGTTTTAACAGAAAATGCGATACCGAGTGATCATTTGCTGCGCAGATTCCAACGTCCGAATACTGTTCATAGCGGGCGCGTCGTCGCTGGCTCACCATTCACTATCCCAAAAATCTCTGAACTGAACACCCATAAACAACAGACGTTTAGACGAAGGAGAATTTCCATAGTTTATCGAAAGATGTCTTCCAGCCAAGCTTCAAAACGCTGTTTGGCTACCGCATCCGCTTTTGTGTTTTGCCCTGAAATCAAATAGTGGCTCTGTTCTATATGAACTGCTTCACCAACTATGGCGACCTTTCTTCCGGTCTCAACTGCGGTTTTGGCAAACCTCTCGATAACGATCGCATTGCCGCCACCTGCGGCCACGATGTCCACTGCGGCTATTGTCGTGTCGACCACAAAGGTTGATGCGAATTGGGTTTGTCGAACCCCGATTGCGGAAAAATACCGTTCCCACATTTGCTGGAAACCCAGAATGTGAATGAGTGGCCGTTGTTGCAGATCGTCGATGGGAGGGGTTTCCTCCTCGACCATCTTGGGGGCAATAGGGACGATACGTTCAGTAGATATTTTCCGAGAGGGGATTTCATTCCAATCGCCACTTCCTGTCCTCAGTTCGACATCGACATTTTCGCGGCCTGCGGATTCGGCCCAAATGTTCGAGATCAGCTTTATGGAAATATCGGGATGAATCCGCAAAAACTCGGGCAGCCTATGAGCGAGAAACAAGGTCGCTGTGGATATTGGCGCGCGCACGACCAGCTCGTGCTTCTGGTTTGATCCGAACAGGCTGATCGTTGACAGATCGATGTCTCTCAGGGCTTGCCGCACGGAAAAAGCGTATGCCTGACCAACTTCGGTCAGGCTAAGATTGCGTGCGGCACGATAGAACAAGGGGCAGCCAAGTTGTGCTTCCAGCGAGCGGACATGAAGGCTGAGTGCCGATTGTGTGATACCCAGCTCGGCTGCGGCAGTAGTAAAGCTCAGATGCCGCGCTGCGCATTCAAAGGACCGAAGCCAGATAGGGTTAGGAGATCGCGGCATTCTTAGCACCGAAAATTTTCGCTAATACCTGCCCGTTTTATTCGTTTTACACCCTGCCATCAACGTCTGTAGTTTTTTTCAAAGTAACATCTTTTGCCGATCATCCGGCGGGAACTGGAACAGGGAAACACGCACATGAAAGTTGGGTTTATTGGTCTTGGAAATGTCGGCGGGAAACTCAGCGGCAGTTTGCTGCGGAACGGCATTGATCTAACGGTGCATGACCTCAATCCCGAACTTGTGGATGATTTCGTGTCGCGTGGGGCAGCCCGGGGTGAAAGCCCGGCCCAACTGATGCGCGATTGCGATGCTGTTATCACCTGTCTGCCGTCTCCCGCCGCTTCGGATGTTGTCATGCAACAGATGCTGCCCGAGGTGAAACCGGGCAAAATCTGGATGGAGATGTCCACCACTGACGAGGCCGAGGTCAAACGCCTGGGCGCAATGGTGATGGACGCAGGAGGCGCAGCCGTGGATTGCCCGGTTTCGGGTGGATGCCACCGCGCGGCGACGGGCAATATCTCGATCTTTGCGGGGTGCGATCGTGCTACGTTTGACCGCATCGCGCCTTTCCTGAAAACCATGGGTCGCCGCATTCTGCACACTGGCGATCTGGGCTCGGCTTCGGTTCTGAAAGTTGTGACGAACTATCTGGCCACGGCCAATCTTGTCACCTGCTGCGAAGCGCTGGTCACCGCCAAGGCAGCCGGCATGGACCTGAACACGACCTATGAAGCGATGAAGATCAGCTCCGGCACGTCTTTTGTGCATGAAACCGAAAGCCAGGTGATCCTGAACGGCAGCCGGGACATTTCCTTTACCATGGACCTGGTCAAAAAGGATGCCGGTCTGTTCCAGCAGGTGGCCGACCGCCACAACGTGCCGCTGGAAATCTCGCCTATGCTGGTGCAGATTTTCGAGGACGGCATCGAGCGCTATGGCGAGCGTTGTTTTTCGCCCAACATCATCAAACGTCTGGAAGAGGCCACAGGTCTGGATATTCTCGCCCCCGGGTTTCCGCCGGAAATGATGGATGATGAGCCGGAAGAACCCGGTTACGAGGTGATCCCGCAAGGTTTTGAACGCGAAGCCGCTGAATAAAAAAACGGCTGAATTGTAGCGCATCTGTACATTCGGCGGGCACCCAGCAACGCGCAACCTGACGGCCGCGGGAATTGAGCACCTATCAAGAGTCGATCGCGATCTGGTCGAAGCGGGAGTGAGTGCACCTGATAGGTTCACCACTGCCGCGCTGACGGCCAGCGACTATGAGAACCAAGAGGAATCCGGTGTGCCGGTACATAATCTCTTTGGCGCATACTATGTACCAGCAACCTTCTCTAATTGAATAAATTTAAACTGTCTCACTGGCGTTGGAGCCAGACAGAAGATCAGGTTAAAAAACGGGTTTTTAACCACTCGCAAAAAGCGGTCGAATCGTGTGATCCGGCCGTACCTGTTTTGTGTTGCAAGACGTAGTGAGCCTGACCCGTATCAACGGGGGCACCGACAATTCTGATCTGGCGCCCGCTCGCGATGGCCTGCTGCGCGAACCGGTTGATCATAATAGTGCAGCCGCTTTCCGCGGCCACCAATTCGCAAGCGGCGACCGAGGTATCGACGATAAGGCGCGGAGATATATCAGCATTGGGCAGACCACGGGCCGACAGATACCGCGCCCAATGGTCGTCGAACCCGAGAACGTGGATGGCAGCGTGCGCCATCAGGTCCTCGGGTGTTTTGATCATTGGCGCGGTGCGCACACCGCAAACTGGAACGATGAATTCATCAGAAAGCTTGACCATGCGCGTGTCGGAATGGGTTTGCGGAGCCAACTGGATGTCAACGTCCACGGGATGCCCTTCCTGGCCGCTCTGCCACAGAGAGGTGACAAGTTTGATCCCGATACCGGGATGAGCTGTCTGAAAGGTCGCAAGTTGCGGCGCCAGCCAAATGATCATGGCCGCCGACGCCCGCACAACGATCGTCGTCTCCAAGGCAGGCCCGAACAACCCGTTTGTGGAAAATGCGATGTGCTCCAATGAATCCCGGACCGATATCAAATAGGCCCGGCCGATTTCCGTCAGTTGCAGGCTTTTGGCCTTGCGAATGAACAGTTTCTGCCCCAGCTGACCTTCCAGCGCCTTCATGTGTTGACTGACAGCCGTTTGTGTCAGCCCCAGCTCTCGACTGGCGGCGGTAAAGCTAAGATGACGTGCGGCGGCCTCGAAAGTGCGAAGCCAGTTCAGATTGAGATTGCTTTTCATTGCCCATTCATAAGTTTTTTATGCGCATGGACGCAAATTCTTTCATTTTCCTTCATTCCGGTCGGCAGTTAGACAAAAGTAACCGACGACGAAGTCGACAAGAAAAAAAGGAGCGATCTATGCCGGAGATCAATCAAGATACAGACACCGACATGGTATTGAGCCTTGTGGATCTGGAGCGCTATCCCATTGCGGATCTGGAAAGTGTCGAAGGCGCTGCGTTTCTCCAGACCTGTCAGGACCAGATGGAGGAACATGGCTGGTGCAATCTGGATGGGTTCATCCGCCCCGAGGCACTGGCAGCACTGGCCGATGAATCCAACGCCTTGCTACCCACCGCTGACGTACTGACTATCAAGCGCAACATCTACCAGGGCGCAATTGATCCGTCGCTGCCCAAGGATGATCCGCGCCGTAAGGAATATACGCATGTGGCAACGCAATTGGCGGACGATCAGCTGCCAAAGGAAACGCTCATCCAACAGCTTTATCAGTCGCCGCGTTTGACAGACTTTGTGCGCCGCGTCCAAAAGAAAGAGGTGCTGCATCGCTGCGCCGATGAGTTTCAGGCGCTGAATGTCGTCGCCCTGCATCCAGGAAGCTGGCACGCCTGGCACTATGATACGACGGAATGCACCGTGACGCTGCTGTTGCAGGCCGCTGAAACCGGTGGTGACTTTGCCTTCTTGCCAAACTCGCGCACCGACGAAACCGAAGACCGCGAGGCGGTGGATCGTTTGCTTGCTGGCGATATGTCCCATGCACAGAAGTTTGACCGGGGCGCCGGTACTTTTACCCTGTTTCGCGGTGGCTATTCTTTGCACGGAGTGACAGAGGTCGAAGGGTCGACCCCCCGCGTCACCGCGATCATGACCTATGACGAACAGGAAGGCCGCGTGATCAGCGACGACGTCAACATCCGGATCTATGGTGAACGCGTCAAAAATATCCTCGCGGAACGCGCAGCCTCCAGCAGCAACGCATAAAGGACCAAGCCATGAAAACTGCTCTACTCGTCATCGATGTGCAAATGGCACTGGCTCATGAGGATGCCGCCGGTGCCGTGCGATCTTGCCCCGAGGCAGGCGACAATATTGGCCGACTTCTCAGCCGGTTTCGCGCGCAAGGTGACAAGATCGTCCATGTGCACCACCACGGGCTTGACCCGGATGATCCATTTCATGCGGACGCGCCTGGCGCGGCTGTTCAACCCTTTGCAGCACCGCAGGGGGACGAGCCGGTGATCATCAAATACGTCTCCAGCGCCTTTGCCGGAACTTCGCTCGAGGCCGATCTGCGCGCCGACAATATCGAGCGTGTGGTCATCTGCGGGGCCACGGCCAATCACTGCGCCGAGTCCGCCGCGCGCTCTGCAAGCAGTCTGGGCTTTGAGATGGTCTATGCCTCAGATGCCGTCTGGGCTTATGACGCGACCGGGCCGGACGGGGTGACCCACAGCGCCGAACAGATCCATTCCGTCACGCTTGCCAACCTGCAGGGTGAGTTTGGTGAGGTATGTTCGACCGACACCATCCTGAACGCCTAAGCAATATAACTAACCCCGAGGACGGCGAAGATGCGAATTGGATTTATTGGGCTTGGCACCATGGGCGGCCCGGCGGCCCTGAACCTGATCAAGGGCGGGCATGACCTGACGGTCTGCGACCTTGATCGGAACCGGGCAGAAGAGCACCTGGCGCTTGGGGCGAAGTGGGCAGAGACCCCTGCGGCAGCCGCGCAAGCGGCGGACATCGTGTTCACCATGGTCTTTGGACCAAAGCAAATCGAACAAGTGGCAGGCGGCGACGATGGGCTGCGTTCCGCCATGTCCGCGGGGCAGGTTTGGGTGGATATGACAACCAACAAACCCGCCTTTGTGCGCGAGCTTGCCGCCTGCTTTGCTGAGATCGGAGTGCAGTTGATTGATGCGCCGGTCACGGGTGCCGTCGATGGCGCACGCACCGGCAACATGCCCCAATTTGCAGGTGGGGATGAGGCGACCGTCGCGCGTATTCGCCCCGTGATGGAACTGATGGGTCCGCTTCATTACATGGGCCCCAGCGGCAGCGGGTCCGTGACGAAACTGGCCAGCAATCAGCTTTGGGCCATCCACGCAACAGCCATGGGTGAAGCACTTGTCATGGCGGTGAAATCAGGTGTCGATCTGTCACGGGCCTGGGACGCGCTTAAGATCGGGGCTAGCGAAAGTTGGTGCATGCATCACGACGCCCCGTCCGTTTTTGCCGGACATTATGATCCGTCCTTCACACTGGATCTGTGCCAAAAGGATCTGGGCCTGATCGTTGAGGCCTGCGACGACGCCGGCACCGCCGCCCCTGCCACACGGCTGGTATGCACGCAGTTCGAAGCGGCCCGCGAAAGATACGGGGGCGACAAGGGCGAATTGCATGTGGTGAAGCTTGAAGAAGACAATGCTGGCGTGTCACTTCGCCTTGACGGGGATTGGATCCCGCACTGGGAAAAATAACGAGGGGCCCAATCTAGGCCCTAACCCCAAGGTCCCGCGGCGCTGGTTAATAAGCGCATCCGCGGCCCAGCATTCGACGTGCCGCTTTGACGCGGTAGCTGGCGTAAATGTTGATTCTTACCGTTCCAACCCAACATCCTGAACAGGAATACCCAAACCGACTTTCTTTCTTCCCATGACAACAGATGTGCGAAAACGACGGACGTTTGAGTTGTCGAAGAACAATCGTTTCGTGAGTTCCTGAAAATCATCCATATCCTTTGCGGAGCAGACGAGACAGAAGTCGGCGTCTCCGGTGATGTAATAGCACTGCTGTACCATAGGCTCTGATTGCGCCTGACGAGAGAATGCGTCGATCTGATCCTGACGTTCGCGTTCCAATTCGACCATGACAATGAAGCTCATCGCGACACCCAGCTTTTTGGGATCAACGATTGCGACTTCTGAAAGAATTGCGCCCGAGGTTCTGAGCGCCTTTAACCGCCGCTGAACGGAGGCCACGGACAAGCCTGTCTCGGACGCAAGCTTTTCGAGGCCCATCTTGGCATCGGCTTGCATCAACTGAAGCAGGTTTCGGTCATACTGATCGAGTTTCATGAGAAATTCCCTATAGGGTAAGAAAATTTCCCGAAAATTCGGAAAAATTGACCATAATAGGTCATCCTTCGCGTGTACAACTTTCTGTATGAAAAATCCAACGATACTCGATGTTGCAAAACCGCTGGCTCTGCTGGCTGCATGCCCCGCCTATAAACCCAGTCCGTTGGAGGCACGCAGTCTCCGAGACAGACCTATTCTGATCAAGGATGAAACCAACAGGATGGGATTGGGGGCTTTCAAAGCGCTCGGTGGCGTTTACGCTGTTGCCAAGCTGATAGAAACGCGGGTTGGTCACCCTTTGGAACCAAACGCCTTTTTGGATGATTCCGTGAAGGCCATCGCACGCTCGATGACTTTTGTCTGCGCCAGTGCAGGTAATCATGGCATGGCCGTGGCGGCCGGTGCGCGGCTGTTTGGCGCAAAGGCCCGCATTCACCTTGCCGAAACAGTGCCAGAGGATTTTGCAATTCGCCTGCGGGACAAAGGCGCGGAAGTTGTCCGATCGGGTGACGATTACGAGGCGAGCGTTGCGGCAGCCATAGCCGACGCCGAGGCGTCCGGCGCAATTCACCTCGCCGATGGATCGTGGCCTGGATATACGGAACCTCCGCGGTTGGTAATGGAAGGCTATACCGTCATCGCCGAAGAAATGCGGACAGAGATGGAATGCTCTGGGAATTGGCCCAGCCACGTTTACTTGCAGGCAGGTGTTGGTGGGCTGGCTGCGGGGATCGCTTACATGATCCGGTCCACCTGGGCGGTTCAGCCAAAGATCATAGTGGTTGAACCTGATGCAGCCCCTTGCCTTGCCGAAAGCGCCCGGGCGGGACAGATCGTAACGGTTGAGGGCCCCGTATCCAATATGGGGCGCTTGGACTGCAAAACGCCTTCTATGTTGGCTTTCGAAATTCTGGAACGGTGCGCCGACGACTGGGTAACGGTAACTGACTTGCAGGCCGTGGGCGCTGTAAAACATGCGCGCGATCTGGGCTTTTCCACTACGCCATCTGGCGCAGCGGGGCTTGCAGCCTTGTTGACGGACGAGGCCAAATTGCCGTTGATCGTGCTGTCCGAAGGAGATGTTCCCGATGCTTGATCTCGTTGCGTTTCGCCGTGATCTGCATGCTCACCCTGAAATAGGCTTCGACCTTGATCGGACCTCGGATCTGATCGCGACCGAGTTGGAGCGCGCAGGGCTTGAGGTCACCCGGGGTGTAGGCCGCACGGGCATTGTGGCCACCTTGCGCCGTGGTCCGGACGAAACAGCAATCGGTTTTCGAGCCGACATGGACGCGCTGCCGATACACGAGGCCACCAACTTGCCGTACCGCTCGGGAACGGAAGGCAAGTTTCACGGATGTGGCCATGATGGCCACAGCACCATGCTGCTGGGTGCCGCGCTGGAGCTTTCGGCGGACCCGTCTTTTGACCGCACCATTCACTTCATCTTTCAGCCGGACGAAGAAAACGGAAACGGGGCAGCCGCGATGATCTCGGACGGTTTGTTTGAACGCTTCCCGATGGCCGCAATCTTTGGCCTTCACAACATGCCCGGAATGGAGCTTGGTCACTTTGCCACTCAAGCGGGCTCATTCTGCGCGTTCGAGGATAATTTTGAGATACGCGTTCAGGGTCAGGGCGGGCACGCGTCGATGCCGGAAAAAGGCGTTGATCCGATTGTGACTGGGGCCGCAATTGTGCAGCAGTTGCAATCGATCGTCTCTCGCTCGGTTTCGGCGAGCGAGCATGCAGTGGTTTCCGTAACGGAGTTCCTGACAGACGGTGCACGAAACATCCTGCCCAGCAACGTAACCCTCAAGGGGGATTGCCGGGGCTTTTCCAGGGATGTGTCCGAAAATATCGAGCGCCGAATGCGCACCATTGTCGCCGGTGTTTGTGCCGCGCAAGGCGCAGAGGCGGAGGTTGATTACTCGACTTCCTTCCGGCCATTGGTGAACGATGCCAGAGCCACTGACATGATCGCGGGTGCCGCTCGTGAGGTTGGCAGCGTTGATGCGGATTACGGTCGGGTAGGATTCTCTGAAGATTTTGCAGAGTTTCTTGCCCACCGCCCCGGGGCCTTCATCCTGATGGGCAACGGAGTGGAGGGCAACAATTCGATGCCGCTTCATAACCCGTCGTATGATTTCAACGATGAAGCAATCAGGCACGGGGTTGCGTTCTGGACCAGCACGGCACGACGGGAATTTTGATGGCAAGTGACGCCTGAGCAAACGTCAATAATGGGCAATTTTTCCACCCCTGCTGTCCCCAATCGAACCTTCGGCTGATCTCATGCGGCAAATGTTCTCTTTGTTGGGCCACTTCATCTGGTGACCACCGCTAGGGTCGGTCGCATCGAGACCCAGAAACATTGTGGGAAGCAGGTGACGCAAAGCCTCATGGTCACGAACTTCGACCCGGCAGATCGCGGCGACTCTGTTTCGTATCGTCTTCTGCGCCATATGAACCAAAACCTGCGGGGCGGGTGCTTTTTTCTTACGCCGACGGCAGATCCCAAAGGTTAATAGATGGTTAACATATCTCGGTACTTGATTGCGCGGCGATCTTCTTGTTTTACTGAAAATCAAATCAACCCATGCCCAAACGCGGTGTGAATATACAGTGACAATCGGTAACAAAACTCTGAATCTACAGAACTTTATGACGATGCGGGCAATGGAGTAGCAAGATGAATCAAGACGATGGATCATCACGCAATGAGTTTGGGAACCCCGGCTCGATTGACGATATGGTGGCGATGTATCTGGAAGCGCTTGAGGGTGTTCTAGGCTCGCTGCGGGACTACAGCGAAAAGGGTGCACGGGTCGAACCCGACGTGATGTTTCTGCTTGCACAGGCACAAGCCCGGTGGCTCAGTTCAGCTTTGCGGTACTGGCAGCAGATTGCGACCATCGTCTCGACCCAAGGGACAGACGCGATCGAAGCAACCATACCCAGTGCGGATGGCCCGTCATTGGAGGCCAGACAGCTGATCGTGCTGGACAAGGCCCGTGCCGTGTTGCGCGAAATATCGGATCTGTCGCTGAGCGAGGCAAAACTGCTGCAACGTGATCTTATGGAAATCGAGGCAGAGCTTCGCAAGTCAGTCGGCCCCGAGGGTGACGACCGGGAAGGCCCCCATCGCTATGCAAAATCCAAACCATGAATAACGAAGGTGCCCGCGCCGATTGGGTGATACCGGAACTGGGATTTGAGTCTGAGACCGAACGGTTGCGCACTGCCATCGGCGCGTGGGTTGAATCCACACCCGAGGAGATGCGGCCGCAGTTGGAAGAGCAGTTTCTGGCCGGCTCAAAGTATTTTCGCCCATTGACCATCTTTGCCTGTCAGACGGCTGTCGGCAGCGAGGAGATCACGGATGAAACCATACAGGCAGCCGTAACGCTTGAGCTGTTTCATAACATGACGCTGGTTGTGGACGACATTCTGGACCAGTCGGACGAACGGCGCGGCAAACCGACCATGCACACGGCCTTTGGGCAACTTGCGGCGCTGATGACGTCCGGGTTCATGGTTGCGGAAGGCTATCGGATGATGGCGACCGAGCCGCAGGTGATCGGGTTGTTGTCCGAGCTAATGTCCCGGCTTGGCGCGGCCGAGATCGCGCAGTGGAACAGCCGCACGATGCCGCGCGGGGTCGAGGATTGGCGCAAGCTGGCGCAGGAAGACACTGGTTCGATGTTTGAGGTGGCTGCTTGTCTCGGCGACCGTAGCGAGGGGTTGCGCCATTTCGGTGGTCTGCTGGGCACCCTGTATCACGCCTGTGATGACGTGTCCGACGTGCGTGGAACCGAAGCCCTGGGCGGTGGGGGTGAAGAGGATATCCGCGACGGGATTCTAACCCTGCCAGCCGCGATCGCCGTGCGCGAGCCTGTGATCGCTGAAATGTTCCGCGATCCAAACCCGGAAAATTACGACGCCCTGGCCGAGGCCTTTCGCGCCGCTTTGCCAGAAGCCGAGGCCGAACTGGACCGGATCGCTGCAAGCGCGATAGCTGAGGCAAATCGATTTGCCCGGAACCCCAAAAAGCTGATCACACTTGTGGATCGCACGCGGGCTTTGGGCGAAGCCCGCTGATCACAAATAGGCGCGTGCCGCTTTCAGATACTGGCTGTCGAACCCTTCTTCGAACTGCGCCACCAGCGGTTCGACAAGCGCGCGTTGTGCGTCTTTCGCGGGCTGCAAAGATGCCAGACCCAGTGCCGCGCGCAGTTGCCATGCCAGCGCGGAACGGCTTTCGGCCGCGTCAAATGCAGCGCGATAATGTCGCTCTGCGCCACTGGTATCGCCACGTTTCTGCGCCAGTTCGCCTTTGACCAGACTCAAGTCAAGGACGTGGTTCAGTTCGCCTCCATCTTGCAATGGTTGGTCTAGCCCGTCCAGAACACGTGCAGCATCCTCGATCCGGTCCTGCGCCAGCAGCAAGCGCGCGTGATTTGCTTCGAAGCAGACGCGGTGGTAATGGACACCAGCATTCTTACAGGCAGCAACAGCCGTGGCCGTGATCTTTTCGGCCTCTTCCAGTTGACCGAGTTTTGCCATCGCCCGGGCGCGCCAGAACGATGCCCAGACACCCAGGAACCTGTAGCCATATTCTCCGGCAACCGCGCTGCATTCTTCGGTCAGGTCCATGACCTGTTTCCAGTCACCGTTCCAGTCGTGAATGCGGATCACACCGTTGGACAGAGCATAGACAAGCGAATAGGGGTCTGGCAGCGACCGGGTGTAATTCAGGATGTCGTTGCCGACCTTCACCGCCTGATCCGGGCGGCCCAGAGACCAAAGCGCCGCTGCCCGGAAACATTCTGAGATCACTTTGGGCTCTGCGGCCGACAGGCGCGGCCCGGGCTGGTCCCAAATGCCTTCTTCATAAAGCTGCAGCACCCGTTCGCCATAACGCACCGACTCGGCGTAGTCGCCACGGTTGAAATGCGACCATGCCTGCATCGAGGCGGAATAGACTTCATAGCGGGCATTGCCGCTGCGCGTCGCCTCGTCAGCAAGCGCCGCAAAGGTCTCGTGCCCCGAGCTTACATCGCCACGCATGGTTTCAAATGCCCCGATGCCGTAAAGAACCGCAACGCGCAAGTCGGGGTCGTCAACATCCAGAAACAGCTCGCGGGAGCGCTCAAAAGCGGTCTGCGCCTGTGGCGAGGCATAGCTGGTCGCCGCAAAGTGCACGACGCCGATGGTTGACTGCAATTGCAGCTCCAACTTGGCGCGATCAGCCAGGTCGTCGACCTCGCCGACATATTCCAATCCGTTGCTAAGCTGCGCCAGTGCCTCCTTCATCGAGGCCCGACTCCAGGCAGATTTACCAGCTGTCAGCCAATAGGGAACTGACCTGTCGCCCAGACCGGCGGCAACAAAATGGTTTGCCACCTGTTCCGGACCGGACTTGCAGCGTTCGGGAAATTTTTCTTCCAGTGTTTCGGCAATCTTGCCATGCAATTGTTGCCGCCGCCGCCGCAATATGGACCGGTACGCGGCCTCCTGAATCAAGGCATGGCGGAACATCAGGCTGTGACCGGTTTGGTCCGGGTATGCGAGGTCTGCGTCACCCAGATGCGAAAGCGAGTCTGAGAGCTCGGGCAGCGGAGTTCCGGTCACCTGAGACAGCAGGTCGACATCGAATTCCCGGCCGATCACGGCCCCGATCTGGGCGTATTCGCGGGCGGCCCCCAGCTTGTCGAGACGTGCCATCAAACTGTCTTGCAGTGTTTCAGGCACCAAATCCGCGCTGTTTCTGAATTCCATCGCAGAGCGGGTCAGCTCTTCGGCAAACAGCGGTACGCCATCTGACCGTTCCAGCAATTGCTGGCGCTGCTCGGCCGAAAAAGCATCCGAACCTGTCATACTGTCCAACAGCTCTTCGACTTCGGCTGGCTTGAGGCGCGCGAGTTCGCAGGTTTCCAGATGATCCACCTGCCAATCATGGGTGAATTCCGGCCTGCAGGTCACAAGCAACAAGATCTGATGATCGGCGAGTTTGGCGGCGAATTTGGTCAGCAAATCCAGCGATGTGGGGTCGATCCAGTGCAAGTCTTCAAAATGCACCAACAATGGTGCCCGCTTGGACAGAACGATGACCTGTTCGATCAACATGTCGATCGTCCGGGTCTTTTGCAGCTCGGGCGACAGGTTCAGCGGTGGATACCTGTCACAGGGCAGCGAAAACAAAGACGCCATCAGCGCGCGGGCTTCGTTCAGATCGTCTTCGGCGACGACCAGTTTTTCCAGCTTGTCCAGCCGGGCTTCGCTGTCATCGTCTTCCTTGAACCCGAGCACGTTTTCGATCTGACGGCGGATAGGGTACAGGGCCGTGTTCTCAAAATAAGGTGCGGATTGCAGGTGGAGAACGGTTGCACCTTCGCCCTTGGCCTGATCCACCACCTCATATGTGAGGCGGCTTTTGCCGATGCCAGCCTCACCTGAGACAAGGCAAACATTCCCCTTCTTGGATTTGGCATCTTCCCAGGCCGACATCAGGCGGGTCCGTTCCGGCGTGCGACCGACCAGAGGCGTAAGCTGCCGCCGTGCCGAGGTGACGGCGAACCGGTCCTGGCGCTGTGCTGTGGATATGACACGCCACGCCACCTGACCGGGTTCAAACCCCTTCAGATGGATGTTCTCCAGCGCTTCATAGACGAACATATCCCCCAGCAGCGAGTGCGTCCTTTTGCCGATTACAATTTGTCCCGGCTTTGCCAGGCCCTGCAATCTGGCGGCAAGATTGGGAGTATCGCCAGCCACGGCAGACGTCGAGTTCACTCCGAGCTGGTCAAGATCGCCGGCCACCACCAATCCGGTCGCAATGCCGATGCGGACCTGCAGGCGATCACCAGCTGCAGTATCCAGGCCGGCGACGGCCTCGACAATCTCCAAAGCCGCGCGGCATGCGCGTTCTGCCGCGTCCTCTTGGGCGACCGGATAGCCAAAATAGATTACAACGCCATCTCCAAGGTATTGGGCCACGTGCCCCCTGGCATCTTTGATCAACTGCGACACGGTATCCTGATACAACGCCATAAGGTCGCGATAATCTTCAGGATCAAGCCGCGCCGACAGGGCGGTCGAGCCAACCAGATCACAAAACATGATCGTAAGGTGCCGCCGTTCGGCGCTTTCCTCGCCCGTCATGGCTCCGCTGGGTCTGGGCTGTGCCGCGTCCGGCTTCATCGCCGCGATCGCCTTGCTGATCTTGAGCCGATGACCCAACACCGTGACACCCATTTCTCTGAGATGGTCGCCGGTCACATCTTCAAGAATGTCCAGGTCGATGCCGTTCTCATCAAACAGTTCGGTGTATTGTGGCAGGCCAATTTCGTTCAGCCATGCCGCAATCGTTTTAGTAGTCATCAGTCGTCTCTTACTCGTGCGAGTTATTCTTGGTTACTTTTTACGGGGCTTGCCGTCTTCTGTATAGTTCCAGAACATTGGACCAAGGCCCAAAGTCTTTTCGTTCCACTTACTTGCAGGCAGCCAATCCGTAAACAGGGAACCAAGGTTCTCTGGGCTTGGCGTGAATTTCGACTTCGGGAACTTGAAGTCTTTTGGTGGCCATAGCTTGTTGATACCCAGCGCTTTGTCCGCAAGCGTCCAGGCTTTTGCACTGGCGGCATAAGGTGCCCAAGCGATCTTGAGCGTCTGAAACATCTGACTGGGATAGAAATCGGGCGTAATCACCTCTACCGGTTTACCTGCGTCGCCTTTGTCTGGTTCTCTCTGCGCGGCCTGACGTACGCCTTCAGCCGCGATCAGCCCAGTTGCACAAGCGCCTTCGACAGTCGAGACATCAGCGAAATTCCTGACATAAGTTCCTGCCAGAAACAGGTTTTCGAACTTGGTGTTGACCTCGGGGCGATGTTCCCAGCTGCCGGTTAGATTGGCAAAAAGCTCTTCGCCCGTATTTGTGTCGACAGAGGTTTGGAACAGATCGATGTCGGCCTCGGTTATTTCTAACTTGGCAGTGATTTCTCGCAGAATGTAGTCGATCGCGGTTTTGGGGTTTTTGAGATCCAGAATGAGGTTCTGGTTTTCGTCCCGGCGTTCGGGTTTTACAGACAACAGCGATTTGAAATCCGATACCGTCACATAAAGGAAGGTGTTTTTGAGGCCCCACGTCGCCGAGTAGTTGAGGAACGTCATCTCATAGGGCGTATCCATGAAAACCACCACTTCCGTAGGGATGCCGGGTAGTTTCCGCTTGAGATAAAGCTCCACCGACGCCATCGGCTCGGCCTCCAGATACCTCAACTGGCCTAGGGTAGGGTCGGCATTGTACAAATCATCGGTCACCATCGATGCCATTGCACCGGGTGTAATACTGATGATCACGTTCTCATCGTTCACATCCACTTCGATGTCTTTCTTTGCGATCCCCCATTTGGGGTTAACTGATGGCGATTTGGTTACCTTGTCAAACACCAGCCGTTCGATCCGAGTGCCGTCTGCATTGGGATGCACTTCGCGAATTCGGTGGCGGTACTTGAGCTCAAACCGGTCTCCGAACTGATCAAGCTTTTTGTGGAAGGGATCAATCAGAGTTTCTTTCTTGGACCCATCAAACAGCCAAAGCTGCGGAACCGGAACGCGGTTGCCGTACTTCAGGAAGGTTTTGTAGCTGCGCGCTGAGGCTTGCCAACTGTCGATGGCCCAGACGGTCTGCCAGATCTTCTCATGAAGTTGGGCGACCTCATCGGTGCAATAGGGCCGTCCACGCAACCAGCCGTTGAACGACATTCGGTCCAGCTTGTCATCTTCACTGTCCGGGATCGAAAGCAGATCGATCATCGAATACATGAACAGGAAGAGTTCAGCAGGCGGCGCCGCGCCGCCGGTGAGGTTGCGATAGAAATCCTGAATGCCGCCCGGGTTCACCATTTCCGGCATGTTGTCGAGATCACCATCATAGAGGAATTTGAAGGCTTCGCGCGGTGTAAAGTTGTCTTCGATTCCAAGGTCTTCTGCGACCGACCAGAAGTTGTAATACCAATTGCACAGCATGTGATAGCTGTGCTCGCGCGGATAATCACCGTGGTCGTGCTCCTTATGGGACCGCAACATTCCGCCAATGAAATTGTCCTGCTCATACAGTGTGACGTGGTATCCCCGCTCCAACAAACGAAGAGCCGCGGTGAGCCCGGCAATCCCGGCCCCGACGATAGTTACTTTATGCATGCTCACTCCCCCGGTTTTCTGCGTCACAAGCCTGCAATTCCAAACCGGCGACGTCAAAACTTATCTAAGGTTACGATGCTTGGGGCATCAAAGGAAACATTTTCAGAGTGTTGCAGGAAAATGATCCGCAGGACGAAAGGCAACGGAATGTGTCGCGGCATTGCAAGCTGCTTTGAAATATAAGTTCAGGGATTGGGCTTGGACCCTAAATTACAAAAGCAACAAAACTTAGGTGCACGCCAATGCCGTCAACTTCACCCGTGCTTTTTGGTCAAGTTTGGCTTCAAAACCTTGAAAGCCGCCGGTATGCGCGGTGCAGACGTTAGGACTTGGCGGGACATCCATGAACCGGTTAGCGCTGCGCTTCCTCGTTTCTAAGCATTCTCTCACCGGTCACAATGTAGAGCGTGAGTTTCGTTTTTGACATTGCGATTAAGTTCGTTTTCTAACTCCGCCTCGGTCCAATCTCGGCGAGATCAAATTGTAGCTCAGAAGAAACCGAGGCGATGGCCCTAAAATCGGCCAAGGTGATAATTTTGCCAAGCAATGTTACTTTGATGGGGCTCTACTCAAAAAAAGTTGCGGCACCTTCCGCACATTCTTCAGAGCAAGTGTGGAGGCTCCACCAACCCTGTTGCGCCGAATTGCTTCATAGTCTTCTTTTGTTTTCAGGAGAATCCGACGGATGCTCCCGTTGCTTGCTCCACCAAGGCGCATCTTGGTCAGTACTTCCGGGATGTAGGCGGCGGAAATACCGCCTTTGCCAAAATACCGCAGAATGCTCTCGTAGTCGGCCGATATTCGTAGATTGTCATCATAAGCACCCCAGCGCGTGATGACATCACGTTTGATGAACAGGCTGGGATGCGGCGGCATCCACCCGCGTTTCAACTTGTCGGGGCTGTAAGTTCCAGAAACCCAATGGCGGATAACCTTGTTGGTATCCTGTCCCGAGACGTAGTCCAGATCGTCATAAACCGCATCTGCATCGGTGTCCTGAAATATCTGCGCGACCCGCGCCAGCACATCCCTATGCGCAAAGAAGTCATCCGAATGCAACAAGCCGATCACATCGCCGGTCGCCCGGGCTGTCGCCTTGTTCAGCGCGTCGTAGATCCCTTTGTCCGGCTCGCTAACAAGCCGCATCCGAGGATCAGTTCGCCCGTTTAGTAACTCCAGCGTTCCGTCGTTAGACGCTCCGTCCTGAACCACGTGTTCATAGTTGTCGTAGCTCTGAGTATCGAGGCTTTTCAAGGCATCCGGAAGAGTTTCGGCACGGTTCCAAACCGCTGTAAGAATTGAAAACTTCATTATTTTTGAACTCGGGTCCTGCCTAAACTTCAATTCTCAATACGGCCCGGATCGCCTCTGGGGCGCTGTCGCCTGTCCGGTCCATGTACCCGCGCACTTCCTGCAGCTTGGCATCGACCAGAAACCGGTACCAAAACCCCTGCAGCACGTGAAATGCCAACCCTTCGCGCCCGTCCAGAAATCCAAGGCGCAGAACGTAGCGGTAGAGGAAGTACAAAAACGCCCGTAAACCCCCCGGCATTCGGGCGTAGACCTTTTCCTTCAGCCACCGTTTCACACCGGCTTGCCCCTGGCCCAGGCCCGCCACCGTATCAATGGGCACAAACTGGAACTCGTGGTTCAGCATGTCGACGACTTCCCGGCTGGCATATGCGTTATGCTTGTCCGTCCACCAAGAAAGGCTGTTGAGATTGTCATCCAGCAGCTCGCCGGACAGAGCGCCGGTGTTGCCCTCGACCTTGATATGCTCGTCCATCCAACGGTTCTCACATCGTCCCTTGCCATGCCGAAACAGGCGCAGCATCGCGGTCGGAAACAAGCCGCCATGGCGAATGGGCCGCCCCAGAAAACACATGCGGCGACCAACAGTGAAGCCGTCAGTTGTGTCTGGCGCGGAAGATATTGCCGCAGAGATCTGGCCTGCGAGCTTATCCGAGACAATCTCATCCGCATCCAGCCGCAACACCCATTCTGTCTGATCGGCCAGCTGGTCCAGTGCCCAATTGAACTGGGTGGCGTGGTTGCGCCATGGATTGCTCAGGACCTCAGCCTCAAGACCTCGGGCGATCTCTGTCGTACGGTCGTCCGATCCGCTGTCGACCACCACAATCCGCTGCGCAACGTCGCGCACAGAGCCAATGGCGCGGGCGACATGGCGCTCTTCGTTGTATGTCAGGATGACAACGGTGAGGTGCGCCATTTTAATTTTTTCTCCTTATTTTCAATAAATTCATGTCTGCATAGAGCGGTAAAGCTCAAGAAAACGGCGCACCATTCCTGGCGTGGAAAAATCCCGCCGTATCCAATCCCGGCCCTTTATGCCAATCTCGGCTAGGTCTAGACCAACCAGATCTACTATCGCCGCTGCGATAGCATCCTTCGAAGCCTCAACCCATCGCCCGCAGTTCTCTTTTTCCAAACCTTCCCACGGCGCGTTGAAGGTCGTTATGACAGGAGTGCCATGCGCCAATGCTTCGGCAACGACTATTCCAAAGTTTTCGGAATGAGTTGGCAGGACAAACAAATCGCAATCCGTAAATGCGCGCGACTTTTGTGCACCGTTCACATGGCCTTTGAAACTGGTCCGGTGTGCAATTCCAAGCTCGCTCGCTTTTGATTGCAATGTAACAAGATAGTCAGCATCTCCGTCGCCGTAAATGTCCAGAACCACGTGCTCGGGCAGGTCCGCCAATGCCTCAAAAAGCACTTCAAGCCCTTTCTTGGGGTGGATACGACTAAGGAAAGCAAGCCGTAACATCCATTTGGGTCGCCAGTTGCGTTCAGGCAGGTCGGCAGGGACATCAATTGCGTTGGGAATCTGAGCGCTGCTGACATTGCCCAAATTCCGGCGGCTGGTTTCGGCTTCGACTTCGGCTGTCACGTGAAGAACCAAAGAGCGCGGTCGCAGTACTCCGCACAGTTTTTCGAAGAAATCTTTGACCCGTCGTTTTGGCGCCGCCTTCCATTGCGCCGTGGCCTGAAAGCCTCCGCGCGGAGACCAAACCAATGCCTTGCCAAATAGGCGGCATAGTAAGAGCGTCGGCATGACGGGAAAGTTATAAGGCCCTGTTAGATGTACGACATCGGCAGAGCGAATCTCTTTGACGAGTCGCCATAGCAACTCGGCAGATATCGAAGTTCCGGCCAAACTCCGACAATATCGAACGGAACATCCGCTTTCAAATTTCGCTGGGTTCTGATCCAGATGCAGCCGGGCTTTGCTGTTGGGATCGGCCACATCTGTGGTCAAAACCTGCACCGAGATTGCGGGATTAGCAGCGACCCCATCCGTAATGGCGCGCGTCGAAAAAATTGGCCCACCAAAGGCAACTGCCGGGTAGAAGGAAGGCGATACGTGCAGGATTTTCATCAAGGGAGCTTTCGTCAAAGTGTCAATTTCAAGTTAAAAGTTAATACCTATTGCGTATTACTAAGGTGCTCAGGTCGACGCGAGAGCAACGTTTCCGTGCAGCAACAACAGGTGGACTGAAACGGTACAAAACTAATCCAACATTTCTCGTCTCCGAGAGCGACATATCATTTCCGAAATGAGCAAAAAAATGAAAATGGGCGTAATGTAGACGGTGGAGTTTAATAGAGACGCAGCCAGTATTGCCCATTTTAGGGATGGGGTTGTGAGAAATTTCATTAATGAACCCCAAATTAGAACTGATCCAATAAGTCCAAAATTAACAAAGACTCTCAGGAATTCGTTATGAAATACCAAGCCGGTAAATCCGTCAATGGCTCTTGAGTTTTGAACCCAAAACAACACAGACGCATTTACAGGGAAAAAGTTGAATATCCCGGTAAGGTCGGAGCCTACACCGTACCCAAACAAAAACTTATCTAACGTGATTGTCTCAAGAATATAGAAGACGCCAGCATAAGCCAATTGATATCGATCCAGACTTTCAAGGTTCAGCAAGTCGCGGTCTCGATATGTAAGTGTATAATAATAAGGAAGAAATAGTAAGGCGCAAAGGGGAACTGAAAACACAACAACCCTGAGAGGAGAGATTCTGTTTTTTGATTTCAGCCATTTAGCTGCTACACCTGCAAGTAGCGCTGCAAGGCCAGTGCTGCTGCCCAGAAAAAGGATCAATCCAAACAATATTCCCTTGGTAGGGAGCCGGCTTTCGTACAGGAAAGCCAGAGCAAGTACCACTGACATATAAATTGAAATCATGCTCCCAAAGGGGGCTTGTCAATGTAGCGAAATTCGGTTCCAGAGGCGAAAAAATATCCTACATTAACGAGTATTAGTGTCCACGTCAGGTAATTTCTTTTTGCAGGCACATGTGTCTTTCCGAAAAAGAAACACAAAATAAAAGCCAAAAAAGCAGCCCCGCAACTTTGCCTTCTGCAAAAAAGGAAAAGAGGTTTGCTTGCCCACCCCAGGACAGAGCAGTCACGGTCAACGTGTATAATGCGGCAATCAGAAAATACACAGCCTCCCTAGGTACTCTGGATAGCTGCTTCTTTGTCGCGGGAATGCACAAAATTCCAACTACCGATGCAGCACCAACCAGCGCTAGCGAGACAATGGCTGGGGCAAATCCGGTCAGGAAAAACAGGACACTTAGTAAGTCAAAACGCTGCCGCGAACTACGATCAGGACCGATGTTGTATGTTCGGGCGTGATGAGTGACCTTGCTATGTGTCATACCAAGCCATTTTTGACCGCAGCCGAGCCCACTACCGTTCCAGCGCCATGCCAAGTACGCGTGATCCCGTTCAAGAAGTGTGGGTTATGAGTTAGAGTGAACATCTCTACTACGCCCGCCGAACTAAACTGAACGCTGATGAATCGATGCCGAAGCGTTCTGTTACTCTCCACCAGACATAGAGGTTGAGCGCAAGAGTGCCCGCCAGCAAAGCTACACCATTCAGCACCGGTCCGGTGAACCATGCTGACAAGGTTGCTGCCAAAAGCAGGTAAACGGCAATTCCCCACAGACGGGCAAACATGGCGCTGGCTTCCAACCCCGATGTCTGGGCCATGGTCGTCGACGGAGCAAAGAGCAGGCTGGTGACGGCTTGGATGATCAGGATACCCCAGACCGGTAGGAATTTTGTTTGGGCCGGAAAGTTGTAGAAACTTTGAATTGGCAGGATCAGCGCGATGACGACCAGTGTCAGAACCGCACCAGCTCCGTTTGACAGCATCAGCGAGGCGCGCACTGTGTCTTACAGGGCTCCGGCGTCCTTAGCCTGAAACGCGCGAGAACTTGCCAACGGTGAGCCAGGTTGCGATCGACAGGGGCAGTGTCACGAAATTGCAGATGCGGCGCACGATATTGTAAAGGCCCAGCTGTTCGGCGCTCATCAGGTACGCTCCGATCAGAATATCGATCTGAGCCCAAGCAATGCCGGTGATCGTGCCGCCCCAATAGTAAGGCGTGAACGAACCGCATCTCCCTTTTCGGCGGATCAGCCCGGCCTTTCGGTTGAGGCTCAGGAATAAAACAGCTTCAAACAGGCATAACAGCGTCAGCAAGGCTGCAGTGCTTCCAAGCATCCAGGTCAGTTTCACCTCGGCCGCGAAAAACAGGACTGCGGTGCTGGTCAGAGCAAAAAACTGAGGAGCGGCGTCCTTCAGAAACATCGAGGTGTTTAGTAGGTTCAGGCCGTGAAACAGGCTGCACATGCAGCTGTTCAGGTTGATCAGAAAGCCTAGCAGTACCAGCAGTATCAGTGCGGTGCTGTCGGTGCCGGGTAAATCGGGAAAGAACGCGATGATGTGGGGTCCGGCGTGCAGGATTACCGGGACAGCAACTGCAGTCAGCGCGAAAGGAAAGACAAAGATAAGCCGGGCCGCAGTGCTGGCGTCATACCCGCCAGACGTGAGAGAGAGTGCCATTTCCTTGAGCAGGTATAGCGGCGCACCAAAAGAGATCAGTGAGGAGAACAAGAGTGCGCCGGACCATAGAAAAACAAATGCGCCATAGGTTGACGGCTCTGCCATCGAGCCGATCGCGAGCATCGCAATGAAATTGCAACCCACAACGCTGCCCCGAACCGCAAACGCAGATATGCTGCCAGAAAGCGTCAATGCCACGATCTGGCTCCTTGGATCCAATTCGCTACCTGTCCTTGATTGCCGCCAAAAAGGCCTCGGGCAATATCTTGGGCAGACACGCCTCTGGGCGAACCGAAAACCTCCAGGAAAGACAATTTGCGAAGGCCTGCGGAGTGGCCGAAATTTTCCTAATCTTGCAACACTGATTGATAGGCGAACACGTTTATTCTCTTGGTCTTCAGCGCTCTCAAAAATTTCTGGATAGTGGTCGGTGTGAAATTGTTCGAACTAGTGTCCACTGTCAGATCGTAGGTGCCTAAGGAACTCGCTCTGGTCGCCAGGGAATGATCGACCGGGAAATCCTTGCGAATGCGGTTTGGTTTCTGAAAGGCGAGGGTCAATTTTTGCTGAAGGGCTTTGAATTTGAGCATTATTTGGCCGGCGCTCAAAGGGAGGAGGCAGCCGCTAATACCACTCGAAATGTCAATGTACCTGCTACCGACGCGCAGTTCCGACAAAACGTCTTTGATGACTTTCAGGTTGCCCAAGCCGGGGCATATATTGCGGATGTCCAGATCTTTCAGAAAAGCCGGCCGCAATACATCTTCTTTGTTGGCAATCAGCCCGGCCGCCGTGCCGACTGTATCCACGACACATGATTTGTTGTCAAAACACAGCGCTGAAGCGCCAGAATACCGCGCACTCGCGCAATGCCCCGTGGAAAAGCAACCGAATCTATCAGCTATTGTGAAGAGCAAAATACGCGATCCGTTTTGAAATTTGCCGGGGTTTGAATGATGTTTCGAGCGATATTCGAAAGAATGCCGGAACGCCAGCCCGCAGTTGGGCCAATGCTGGACCGAGGCGGTGTCAAATTGCTCCATTTGGTGCTGAGCGCGCCGGGGGTGCAGTTATGTATCCCGTTGTCTTTCAGCCCGCTTCGGAACCAGCCAGCATACGTACTGTGTTGAGCTCGGCATTGCCAAGTTGCTTGACAGCGTTTGAAAGAAACCGCGGAAGGCGCGGCCAGGCTGTTAGCTCAAAGGCATGGCCATTCCAACGAGCGTGCGCGTCTGATCGTGTGTGGCGGAAGAAAACGGTAGAGGGGCATAAGCGGCGGCAGAACATGGTGTTGATTTGGTTGGGGTGAGATAGCGAAGGGCGTCCGGAGAATTATTAAAATTACCGATAGCAAGAAATAGTTTTCTGCCCCAGTTTGAAGAGGGTGTCGAAACATACACGGGCCGTGTGGCGCTAAATAAATCATAGAAATCATCACTATTAGAGGAAATGGAGCGCTGGAAATCCGCCAATCGAAAAAATTATTGATTCTATCAAGAATAATAATATACAACGGTAATCAATAAGGATCTGCGGTGATTCCAGTTTGGACGCAAGTGCATTTCTTCGCTCAACCGGGACATGTGCATCGCGAATGGTGCGCCTATTGGCGCCATGCCGCAAACTTGGGCGAGGTTTCAGTTTATGTCGTATGACTTCATCGTTGTCGGGGCGGGTTCCGCAGGCTGTGTTCTGGCCAACCGATTGTCAGAGAACCCGAAAAACAGGGTGTTGCTGCTCGAGGCGGGTGGCAAGGACATCAACCCATGGATTCATATTCCGGTTGGGTATTTCAAAACGTTGCACAACCCCAACACAGACTGGTGCTACAAATCCGAACCTGACGAAGGGCTGAACGGCCGCTCGTTGGATTGGCCGCGGGGCAAGACACTTGGGGGCTCAAGTTCAATCAATGGGCTGCTTTATGTCCGCGGGCAAAAGCAGGATTACGACCATTGGGCCCAATTGGGCAACAAGGGCTGGGGCTGGGACGAGGTTCTGCCGTTGTTCAAGCGGTCAGAGCAGCATGAGGATGGTGAAACCGATCTGCACGGCGCCAGTGGCGGATTGTCGGTGTCGCGCATTCGCGCCAAAAGTGATATTGCCGAGGCGTTTATTGGTGCCGCCGTTGAAATGGGCGTCCCCCGAACCGAAGACTATAATGGTCAGGATCAGGAGGGCGCGGGGTATTTTCATCAGACAGCCCGTGGTGGCTTTAGATGTTCAAGCGCGCGTGCCTTTCTGAATCCGGCAAAATCTCGCGGCAACCTGACCATCATTACCCATGCGCTGACCGAAGGGCTGACCTTTGACGCAGAGGATCCCAAGCGGGTTGATGGCGTCAGCTATAGCATCAAGAGGCGCCCGCAGCACGCTCAGCTCAATCCCGGCGGAGAGGTGGTGTTGAGCGCCGGCGCGATTGGTTCGCCGCAAATTCTAGAGCTTTCGGGGATCGGTCGTGGTGAGGTTTTGACCCGGGCTGGCGTGGATGTGCGCCACGAGTTGCCGGGCGTTGGTGAGGCATTGCAGGATCACCTGCAAATTCGTCTGGTTTACGAAGTCAATGTGCCGACACTGAATGATGCCATTAACCGGCTGATCCCGCGCATTGGCATCGGTATGAACTATATGATCCGCCGGAAAGGGCCGATGAGCCTGGGCGCAAGCCAAGTGGCGGTGTTTGCAAAGTCGATGGAGGGGCTTGAAACCCCCGATATCCAATTCCATTTCCAGCCGCTGAGCGCGGACAAGCCTGGGATCGAGATGCACCCGTTTTCGGGCATCACCTCATCTGTCTGCCAGCTTAGGCCGGAAAGCCGCGGCCATATCCATATCACCAGCCCCAACGCGACTGACTATCCAAAGATCGTGCCCAACTACTTATCTGCCCCTGCGGATGAGCTTTGCGCGATCCGGGCTGTGAAGTTTGCACGGGCGATGACGAAAACCGATGCGTTGAAGCCTTACGTCGTGCGCGAACATGTCCCCAACAACAACCCGCAGACCGACGAAGAGCTGCTGGATACCGCACGTAATATCAGCCAGACGATCTATCACCCCACCAGCACTTGCCGCATGGGCAATGATCCACAGGCCGTAGTCGATGACCGGTTGCGTGTGCATGGGGTGCGCGGGCTTCGGGTGGCGGACGCCTCGATCATGCCCGCGATCGTTAGCGGCAATACCAACGCTCCGGCCATTATGATCGGTGAGAAAGCCAGCGACATGATCCTTGAGGATCACAGGTGATACCGGACCGCCGGGTTTAAGACTGACTTCAAATCTCAACAGGGAACAGTGCCATGAAAATGACGACTGAAGAAGCCTTTATCAAAGTTCTGCAGATGCATGGGATCGAACATGGATTCGGGATTATCGGGTCTGCCATGATGCCCATCTCAGACCTGTTTCCGGCAGCGGGGATCAAGTTCTGGGATTGCGCGCATGAGGTTAACGCCGGCATGAGCGCCGATGGCTACACCCGCACCACAGGTAAGATGTCCATGGCTATCGCCCAGAATGGTCCCGGTATCACCAGCCTGGTAACGCCAATCATGACCGCCTACTGGAACCATACGCCGCTGTTGCTAGTCACGCCCCAGGCGGCCAATAAAACCATCGGGCAGGGCGGATTCCAGGAAATGCCGCAGATGAACCTGTTCAAGGATGCCGTCTGCTATCAGGAGGAGGTGCGTGATCCAACCCGCATCGCCGAGGTTCTGAACCGGGTCATTCTGAAAGCGTTCCGCGGCTCTGCCCCGGCGCAGATCAACATTCCGCGCGACTACTGGACGCAAGTCATCGACATCGAACTGCCACAGGTGGTACGGATCGAACATCCGCGCGGTGATGCTGACGCGATCAGCGCGGCTGCGGACCTTCTTAGCAACGCCAAACACCCTGTAATCCTGAACGGTGCGGGCGTGATCCTGTCTGGCGGCGTCGATGCCAGCGCACGTTTGGCCGAGCGTCTTTCAGCGCCGGTTTGTTGCAACTATCAGCACAACGACGCTTTCCCCGGCTCGCATCCGCTGTCCTGTGGCCCGCTGGGTTACAATGGCTCCAAGGCTGGGATGGAGATGATTTCGAAAGCGGATGTGGTTTTATGCCTCGGCACACGGCTTAACCCGTTTTCGTCGCTGCCCGCCTATCAGAGCGAATACTGGCCCAACGACGCCAAGATCATTCAGGTCGACATCAATGCAGACCGGATCGGTCTGACCAAGAAGGTTGCAGTGGGCATTCAGGGTGACGCACGCATGGTCGCCGAGCAGATTCTTGACAAATTGGGCGAACACGCGGGCGACGCTGGTCGTAAGGAACGTGAAGACGCGATTGCCGTTGCGAAATCCACCTGGGCGCAGCAACTGGCGTCAATGGATCACGAAGATGACGATCCGGGCATTACCTGGAACGAACGCGCCCGCGCCCGCGACCCCGAGCGGATGAGCCCCCGTATGGCTTGGCGCGCGATACAGGCGGCGATGCCCGAGGATGCGATCATCAGTTCGGATATCGGCAACAACTGCGCCATTGGCAACGCCTATCCGACATTCGAAAAGGGGCGGAAATATTTGGCGCCAGGCCTGTTCGGACCGTGCGGTTATGGTCTGCCCTCGATATTGGGTGCAAAGATCGGCAACCCCGACACGCCGGTCATCGGGTTTGCGGGTGACGGTGCATTCGGCATCTCGATGAACGAAATGACTGCCTGTGGTCGCGACGACTGGCCGCCTATAACTATGGTGATCTTCCGCAACTATCAGTGGGGGGCGGAAAAGCGAAATACGACACTTTGGTTTGACGACAACTTTGTCGGCACCGAACTGAACCTGGACGTGAACTATGCCAAAATCGCGGAAGGTTGCGGACTGAAGGGCGTACAGGTCACTTCGATGGACGATCTGACCGAGGCCCTGCGTACAGCCGTCAAAGAGCAGATGAACGACAACGTGACCACTTTCATCGAGGTCGTTCTGAACCAGGAATTGGGCGAGCCATTCCGCCGCGACGCGATGAAAAAACCCGTCTCTGTGGCTGGCATCAACAAAGATGATCTTATTCCCCAGCAGCCTCGGCTGTGACCACTCACCAGAGCAGGGCGGCCATGTGTCGCCCTGTCCCTGACCGACTGGGATAGACCATGTCTTTGATTGATCAGATCTGCGAAACATCGCGCTCCGCCAGGGACGGGCTTATCCGTATCATGCTCGTCCGTTGCGCGGGCAAAATCCGTGCGGAAACCGGCAGGGCGATTGGCGAGGGGACTGAGATTTACAACCCGCGTGTCTCACTAGAACTGAACGCCTATGCCGAGGATTATTGTGCCCTGCACCAGCTCCAGGTGTTTATGCGGCCGCCGTGCGTGCGGTGATGGAAGCGGGGCTGAGCATGTCAGTCAGCTCTATTACGGGCGTGCCCGGGCATAAGAGATACGGACAAGAATAAACTGAGGTGAGGCATGGACGCGCTGGGGCTTACATTTGAGATGGTCGTCGTATTGTTGCTGTTGGCAGCAACGATCGGGCTTTTTGTTTCGGAAATTGTCCGTGTCGATATAGCGGCTGTGCTGGTCATGGTCACATTGGGATTGCTGACGGCAGTGCCGGGACTTGAAAACCTGATTGATGTGCGCAGCCTGTTTGACGGCTTCGCCAGTAACGCAGTGATTTCGATCATCGCAGTCATGATTATCGGTGCGGGGCTGGACCGAACGGGCGTGATGTCGACCGTTGCAGCCTGGATCACACGGGTAGGTGGCGGCACCGAGAACCGATTGATCCTGATGATCTCGGGTGCGGTTGGGGTAATATCCAGCTTTATGCAGAATGTCGGTGCGGCGGCTCTGTTTTTGCCGGTGGTCAGTCGCATCTCAACCCGAACCGGGTTTCCGATGTCGCGGCTGCTGATGCCAATGGGGTTCTGTGCCATTCTGGGTGGAACAATGACCATGGTGGGGTCGTCCCCTCTGATCCTGCTCAACGACTTGATCCTGTCGATCAACGACACCCTGCCGGCTGATGCGCAGATCACCACCTTTTCACTGTTTTCCGTAACCCCTATCGGCCTGTGTCTTTTGGCGACCGGCTTGATGTATTTTATCATTTTTGGCCGGTTCGTTCTGCCGAGCACCAAGTCAACAGACGGGCCAGCGGGCAACTCAATGTTGGACTATGTCAACGGCACCTACGGGCTGGATGGGCAGATCCATGAGATACGCATCCCCGAAGGCAGCACGCTTGTGGGTCACAGCATCGATGAGGTTCAGCGCAAGTACCACCTGCAAATCATTGCCACACACTATCAGGGGCGCACTTATCCTGCGCCGCCGCGAGATACTGAATTGGTCGCCCCCCGCCACAATCGCCGTGATCGCAGCGGAAGAGGCCGTAACCGCGTTTCTGGATGAATACGGTCTGACTGAAAGTTCGGAGCTGGATGAATTTGTCGAAACGCTGGGAGTTGGAAAGGCAGGTATCGCCGAGGTGGTGATCCCGCCCGGCTCTGGTCTGATTGGTCAAACCGGCAGGGGGCTGTGGCTGAGAAAAGTCTATGGCCTGTCACCTCTGGCGATCTACCGCGGTGGCGAAACATTGTCGCGGGACCAGGAAGATCTGGGCGAGATCCCGTATCAGGCCGGTGATACCCTGGTCTGCCACACTGCTTGGGAAGCACTGGCACGGCTTGAGAAAGACCGCGATTTCGTTGTGGTCACCACCGATTTCCCCCATGAGGATCTGCGCCCGAAAAAGATCGGCTGGGCTTTGTTGTTCTTTATTGTTGCTGTGTCGCTGATCCTGTTTTCCGACCTGCGTCTCTCGCTGTGCCTTCTAGTCGGAGCGATGGGCATGGTCGTAAGCCGTGTTTTGTCTATGGATGAGGCCTATAACGCGGTCAGTTGGACGACAGTTTTTCTGTTAGCCAGTCTCATTCCACTAGGACAGGCAGTGCAATCCTCGGGGACGGCAGCTTGGATCGCTAATCAGGTGCTTGTGGTTCTGGACGGGATGCCGGTCTGGGTCATTCAGGCCAGCGTGGCGGCGCTTGCGACCTTTTTCACGCTGGTGATGTCAAATGTCGGTGCCACGGTCCTGTTGGTGCCATTGGCCGTCAATATCGCGCTGGGCGCCGGGGCTGATCCGTCAATTTTTGCGCTGACTGTGGCGATTGCCACCTCGAATTCGTTCCTTATCCCGACCCATCAGGTCAATGCGCTTTTGATGGGGCCGGGCGGTTACCGTGTCGTTGATTTTGTACGCGCTGGCGGCGTCATGACTATCCTGTTCCTGATCGTTTCGATCGCGGCGCTGAACCTGTTCTTCTGAGGTTCAAGCCAATTGGTCGCTTACAGGGCATGCGTCAACGTACCAATCAGGCTTCCTGAATAGAGGAAATTCTGCAGTGCCACGCTGACAGCGGCCTCTTCCGAGGTTATCGAGCTTTGCATGATGATGTCGCGGGCATTGGGTCGTCCGACTTTTTCAAGTCCGTCAACAAGGCCCTGGTAGTAATCAGCCTGACGCCCTACCTCACCGGCGACGATGACACTTTCGGGATCAAAAAGAGAGAGGATTGCATCAACGCCATAAGACAGCTGCGTGCCGGCATCGCGAAAGTGGGTTCGAACACTCGGGTCACCGGCGTTCGCGGCTTCTATCGCTTTTGCCAAGCGCGTCGCAACGCGTTCCGAAGGCGCAAACTCGGAACCGAGCGCGTTCAGGATGGCTTTCCCCGAGGCGGCAACCTCCATACACCCAGTGCGACCACATGTGCAAAGTTTGTCCGAATGCGATGTCGAATAGTGCGACAGATCCCCAAACCCGCGATCCGAGGTGGTCAGAAATCTACCATCGAAATAGGCGCTGTTGCCCAGGCCAAGAGCTGCATTTATCAGATAGACGCTTTTTAACTCTTGCCCCCCAAGAAGTTCACCGCACAGGATTGCACTAGCGCGATGTTCCACCTGCACTGGCAAATTCAGCGACTGCGAAAGCGTGTCTCGCACGGGGACGTCTTTCCAGCCCAAAGGCTCTGAACTGATGAGGCCGTTACCCGAGCTGCTATCGGGGCCTGCTGACATGGCAAAAGAAACCCCGACACCCAAAAGGCGATCACGTTCCATCGCTTCGTCAAAGGCCAACGTCTTGGCCCGGTTTCCCAATTCAGTAAGAAATGCCAGTGGATCATCTATGGGGATGTCGCTGCAATCCGCTGCCCGCAAAACTTCGCCATCAGCGTTTGCCAAGCTTACACTGCGCCGGTTGGCGGTCAGTGAAATGCCCAGAAAAAATGCCCCAGTCGGATTAATCGACAGGTTGTATTCCCTTCGGCCCACCCGGCCAGGTACGGCGATGGGATCTCCTTCTCGGACCAGTTTGGCGTCGATCAGTTCGCGCGTAATTCGGGAAATTGCCGCGCCAGTCAGACCGGTCAGACCTGCGAGGGTACCACGCGTCACCGGCCCGCTGCGGGCAATGAGGCTGACCAGCCATTCCCTGTTATGTCGCCGCAAGGCCGCTGTACCCTTTTCGGGCTGACCGTGTTCTTGGGGCTTGCCATCCTGCACAGCCACTCTCCTACAATTCACTTCTTCAAATGTATTCTAACCGCATTGTAATTAATTAAAGACGGTAATTAAATATTGACTACACGTAAGCGCAGAGATAATCTGTTTCTTAAGATTGACCTTTGGTGGCAATGACTTGAGGCGGCAAAAGCGTCATTTTCTGCGGGGAACACAGCAAGTTACCCTGCTTGCGGTTCGAATTTATTGCTGCCCAGGTACTTAATACCCGCGAATAGTGCCGGCCTGACCCGGTGCAATTCGCGGCGATATGCCTCCTGCGGATTGGGCTGGGGCGAATTTCGGGACTGAAAGCTGAACGAGGCAAGACAATGGCAACTGAACAACCGAACATTTTGTTTATCCAGGCGGATCAGATGGCCGGACCGGCCATGCCTTTTCAGGGAAACAAAACCGTAAAGGCCCCGCATATGGCGCGTCTGGCCGAAGAGGGTGTTGTTTTCGAAAACTTTTATTGCAATTTGCCCATGTGCGGACCTTCGCGTGCATCGATGCATGCGGGACGATTGCCGTTTAATATACGCATGTATGACAATGCCAGCGAGTTCCAGTCATCGATTCCCACATTTGCGCATTACCTGCGGTCCCTAGGATATCACGTTGAAATGAGTGGTAAGATGCACTTTGTTGGCGCCGATCAGTTTCATGGCTACGAAAAGCGGCACACGACCGAGATCTATCCTGCAAACTTTGCCTGGACAGTCGACTGGACAAAAGGGCGCGAATATCGCCCGACTAACCTGACCATGGCACCGATCCTTGAAAGCGGCCCTGCGATCCGGACCATGCAGATGGATTACGATGACGAGGTCGCTTACAACGGCGTGCAGGCGATTTACGATCTGGCACGCAAGGGTGACGGTAAGCCTTGGTATCTGACCGTTTCTTTTACGGAACCGCATTCTCCTTACGTCATCTCTCAGGATTATTGGGACCGTTACGACCACGATGAGATCGAATATCCGGCGGTCGATGAGATTCCGTTGGATGAGAAAGATCACCTCAGCCGGAACCTTCATTATTGTCAGGGCCGCCACGAATTCACGGTGACCCCGGAAAACCGCCGGGTCGCGCGACATGGCTATTACGGCATGATTTCATATGTCGACGATAAGGTGGCTCAGCTGCGCGAAACGATTGAGAAATGTGGGCTGGCCGACAACACAATCATCATTCTGACCGCCGATCACGGCGACATGATGGGTGAGCGTGGCATGTGGTACAAACAGCATTTCTTTGAGTGGGCGGCAAAGATACCGTTCGTTGTCCATGCGCCCAACCGTTTCAAGCCGGGGCGCGTAAAGCAGAATGCCTCGCTGATCGATCTGATGCCCACGTTGCTGGATCTGGCTGCAGGAAAACCGTTCGATGATTATGCGGGTGGCGGTATTGACGGTGAATCGCTGGTGCCCGCGCTGAACGGCGATACCTCCGGGATGGATGACATCTGTATCTCTGAATTCGCTGCCGATGGGTCGACTGGTGTCAGTCGTATGGTGAAGAAAGGGCCGCTGAAATACATGTATCTCGAAGGCGTGGATGAGCTGCTTTATGATATCGATGCCGACCCCAATGAGTTGAACAATCTGATCGACGATCCTGCCCATGCCGAAGCCTTGGCCGAGCTGCGTGAAATCGCAATGCACAATTGGGACCCAGAGGCACTGTCCAAGGAAATCGCACTGGATCAGCAGCGCCGCCTGATGATTCATCGCGCCACCGGTGGCAGTCCGACCTGGGTCAACATCGTTCGGGCCGACGATGACAACCGTTATATCCGAAACGCGGGTGCCGCTGATACCAAAGCAAAGGCGCGGCTTCCTTATGTTCCTCCGGCAAAGCCTGATCTGGTCTGATCCTAGCTGGGCTTTGTGTCTGCGGCCCGTTTGCGCGGGCCGCTTTTTTGTCTTCAGGCAGCAGCGGCAAGCCAGATCCAGAATGGTAGCGTTGCGATTGCCGCCACTGTCTGCCACAGCAGGGCTGCGGAATAGGTCCGGATGTCCCCGCCAAACTGCAGCGCCAGCACAAGGCCGTTGGGTGCGGTTGGCAGGGCGGCAAAGATCACGGCAATTAACAAGTGCAGTGGTCCCAATGCCACCATCCACCCCAATGCCAGAACCAACATCGGCAGTGCGAGCAGCTTGGCTATATTTGCGGCCACAACAAAGCGCATTTGCCCTTGTATTCGTAGCCCGTCCAGTGATGCCCCGATCCCCACTAGCATTGCTGGGGGTCCGATCTGGGCGATGATGGTTAGTAGCTCGGCCGGGGCTGCCGGAAGGTCAACGCCGAATAAAAGACACCCGAGCCCCGCGGTGCAGGCGATGACCAGCGGGTTGAACGCGGTCATGCGCGCGATGGTCAGGACCGAGGAATGTGGCGGCCGATGGCAGATCATAATAATCAGAACATTAGCGAAATTGATCAGAGGTACGGTTGCGATAATGATCGTTCCCACGGCCGCATCCGCTGATGCTCCGACCAGAGTGGTAGTGAGCAACACCCCAGCAGGTACGTTCAGTCGGGTGGCAGTCTGCACCATGCTGCTATAGGCATCGGTATGTTGGCGCAGAGCGGAAATGCGCAAATAAGACAGGGCAAGCGCCGTGAACAGGATCAGATAGGCAGCAAATAGAACCAAGCCCAGCTTGAGCGATAAGGCGGCCAGCGCTCCAGCCCCGACAAGCAGGGCGAAGATGGTCAGCGGCAACAGCACCAGATAACTTATCTGATTCAGCCAGCGCCAGAAAACCTGTGATCGTGGGATGGCCCGACGCAGCAGGTAGCCGACGATCAGGTAGCCCCACAACGGCAAAATTGCCTGAATGATTGTGGTCGTCATTCGGCGCATCCCCGAGCGAAAACTCTACGAGAAAAAAGGCCCCCCGGCTTAACCGAGAGGCCCATTTTGTCTTCATCGGTTACCGGGTGCCGTTAGCGCACAACCATTCCCAACTTATCCGCCACTTCGCGGAATTTGTTATACTGGGCTTCGACAAAGATCTTGGTGTCCTCTGGTGACATGACCTGCGGGATTGAGCCCAGCTTTTCTGTGGATGCGATCCAGCTTTCATCGGTGGACAGGTTTTCCAGAACTGCGACCCACTTGTCCGCAGCTTCCTGCGGCATGTCTTTCGGGCCCCAGACGCCGGACCAGCCTACCACCGCTTCAAGCGCCGGATGACCGGCTTCTGCGGCGGTCGGCGTGTCGGGCAGAGATGGTACGCGTTCGGTCGTGCTGGTCAGCAGGGGGCGAAGCTGACCACTTTCGATCGGACCGATCAGACCTGAGAGGTTGTGGAAGATGAAGTCGGCATTTCCGCTGACAACACCTGTGGTTGCTGCGCCGCCCCCTTTGAAGGGCACGTGGATCAACGCCTCGGGATCGACGCCCAGATCATCCAACAGGATCAAAACAGCCATGTGCAGCAATGTTCCGACACCAGCGGAGGAATAGGTCAGACGTTCACCGCTTTGGATCGCGTTGGCCAGATCTTCGAAGGACTGGTATTCGGAATCCGCGCCAACTGCGATCACAAAGGGGTTGGTCTCCACCAGCCCCAAAAAGGTGAACTCGTCCCACGTGTAGGGAATGGTGGTGTTCATGGCGGGCACCGTAGCCTGCGAGCCAACGCGTGACATCAGCAGAGTGTGCCCATCAGGGTTCCCCTTGGCCACCATGGTTGAGCCGGTGACGCCACCGGCACCGGCCTGGTTAACCACAAGCACATTGCCGCCAAGGTATTCCGGGGCCTCGGCGCCGATGATGCGGGCCGCCAGATCAGCTGCGCCGCCTGGGCCGTATGGAACAACCAGCGTGACGGGTTTGGATGGATACTCCGCCATCGCCGCAGATGCGGTAAGCGCCACAGCGAATCCGGCGGCTGCAGCTATTTTATTTAAAAAAACCATAAGGTTACCTCCCTTAACTAGGTTTGTTTGGACGTGTTTTTTTTATTGCCCTTATCAAAACCATATGTTATTTACTTACCGTTGGCAACTATTTAGTGAAACGCATCATACCGTCGGAGGGTTTGGGTGAGGTGCGATTCCGGACGTCAACGCGGAGGCGAAAGTCAAAGGTGGTGTGTCTTTGCGGACTTTGCAGATGACGGCCATCCAGGGAGGAAACGAAATGCAATTCACCAAAAGCAGAGACCTTTTGGCCGGGGTCATTTTTTGCGCGGTGGGGCTTGCGGCGATATTCTTGTTTATTCCAAAAGGCGTTGCGGTGCCGGGAAGCGTGAAGATATCGGCGTTGTCTCCGGATTTCTGGCCAAGAATAATCGCCTGGGGGGCAGTGCTCGCATCAGTGGCCCTAATATTGGAAAGCATTTTTCTGCAACAGCCCCCGGCTGATGATGAGGAAGATGCCGAGGCGGCAGCGCAATACAAGTTGGCCACACTCCCGGCGGTGTTGCGCACACTTGTTTTGATCGTCGTCCTGTTCGGCTTTTATTTCAGCCTGACGACCCTTGGCATGGTGGTGACATCGGTGTTTCTGATTGCCGCGATGATGCTGTTTTTTGGCGAACGCAAATACGTAATGATCGCCTGTCTGAGCATCGGGGTGCCGGTGTTGCTGTATCTGTTCTTTCGCTATGTCGCCAACGTTCCAATTCCGCTTGGCATGTTTGGGTGAAAAGGAGTCGTAACCTATGGATATCATTCTCGAAGCCTTTTCGATTTTCTTCAGCCTTCAAAACATTCTTGTCGTAGGCATCGGTGTTGCGATTGGGACAGTGATCGGGGCAATCCCCGGCATGACCACGCCGATGGGCGTGGCGCTGGCGCTGCCATTTACGTTCAGCATGCCTCCGGTGGCGGGCATCTTGCTGTTGCTGGGTGTTTACAAAGGCGGCCTTTATGGTGGCTCTCTGACCGCGATCCTGATCAAGACGCCGGGGACGCCGGCGGCATCCTGTACCGTTTTGGATGGCTATCCGCTGACACAGAAAGGGCAAGCACGTAAGGCACTGGACATTGCCCTGTATTCGTCCTGTGTGGCGGATCTGATCTCGAACATTGCGCTGATCCTGTTTGCTGGCGTTCTGGCCAGCTTCGCGCTGCGGTTTGGTCCGCCAGAATTCTTCACGCTGATTGTCTTCTCGCTGACCATCATCGCCGGTGTATCCGGTCCCAGCCTGTCAAAAGGCATCGTATCCGCGTCGCTTGGCCTGATCTTGGCGACAGTCGGTCTGGATCTGATCTATGGCACGGAACGCTTTGTCTTTGGCGACTATCGCCTAATGAGCGGCCTAAGCTTTATACCGGTTCTGATCGGGCTCTTTGCCTTGCCCGAAATCATTGACCGTGCGACGCGACGTGCCCGACCGCCCGGAGCGTCTAAGCAGGAATTGGGCACAGGCGCGACTTTTGCCGAGTTCAAGCGCGTGCTGAAGTCCGTTGTGCGCGGCAGTATCTTTGGCGTTATCCTGGGTGCAATTCCCGGGATCGGGGGTGCGCCAGCAGCGTTTCTGTCCTATTCCGAGGCGCGCCGGAACTCGAAGAACCCGGAAAACTTCGGTAAGGGTGAAATCGAGGGCATTGCCGCCGCTGAGGCGGGCAACAACGGGGTTGCCGGTGCAACCATGATCCCGTTGCTTGCTCTGGGTGTCCCGGGCGATGTGATTACGGCGGTTATTCTGGGTGCTTTCATGATCCACGGCTTGCGCCCTGGTCCGCTGATGTTCGACCAGAACCTGCCAATGATCTACGCCTTGTTCATGGGCATCCTGCTCAGCTCGGCCTATTTGTTTGTGGTCGGCAAAGTCGCGATCAAGTTCTTCAGCCGGGTCGCAACGGTGCCGAACAGAATCCTGTACCCCATCGTTTTCGTACTGTGCGTCTACGGTGCCTATGCGGTGAACAACACACTGTTTGATGTCTTCATCATGCTGTCGATGGGGCTGGTCGGTTATTTGATGCTTAAGCTGGATGTTCCAGTGGCACCTTTCCTTATCGCCTTTGTGCTGGGGCCGTTGCTTGAAGACAACTTCCGACAATCGCTTTTGATCTCTGATGGTGATCCGACGATCTTCTTCCGCAATGCGATCTGTATTGTCTTCTGGGGTCTGACTGCACTGTCGGTATTTGTCCTGATCCGCAGTCGGATCGAGGCGGCACGCACTGGCAAGGCGTCAGTCTTGACCACGGGCGGCTGAGCGATGGCCATTCCACAAAATACACATCTCGGCGAGCGGGTTTTTTCGTTCGCCGTGATCTCCGATACACATGTCAATGTCGATGAAGACAGCTGCAATTCACCCTTCCCTGTAAACGCGCGCGCGAATCGCAGGTTCCGGCACGTGGTGTCCGACCTCAACCAACGTGACATCGACTTTGTTCTGCATCTGGGTGATCTGGTGCACCCCGTTCCCGAATCCGGACCGATATACAGTCAGGCCGCCGACGCATTTCGCAGGATAGCCTCGGAGCTTTCGGTGCCGATCTATTTCACACCGGGAAACCACGATATCGGGGATACACCCGTCTCGGGTGCCCCTGCCGCCCCGACCACGCCGCCGATGATCGCGGCCTGGACGCAGGAGTTCGGGCCGCAATACCAAAGCATTGTCCATAAGGGCATCACATTTGTGATGTTCAATGCCCAACTGCTCAATTCGGGCCTGCCCGAGGAAGCAGAGCAACGCCAATGGGTTGAGACCACTTTGAAACAGACAACTGGGCGCATTGTCTTAGCCTATCATCACCCGGCCTATATCTGCACGCCAGATGAGGCTCCGCATTACGACAACACAGATCCTCCGGGCCGAGAGTGGCTGCTTGGATTGCTCAAGACACACAAAGTGGATCTGATGTTCTGCGGTCATGCCCACAACTTCTGGTATGACCGCGTGTTGGGGACTGACTATTACCTTGCGCCCGCAACCAGTTTCGTGCGGCAGGACTACAGTGAAATGCTGCGCGCTGCGCCGCCGGAAGGTACCGAGTATGGTCGGGATGACCGGGGAAAGCTTGGCTACTTTGTCGTCAATATCTACGAAAATGGGCATACGGTTCAGATCGTCAGAACGCAGGGGGCAGAGCAGGGGGCCGAACAAGAGGCTGCACTGGCATGTCCGGCAGGGCCAACCCCATTGGAAAACAAGCGTCCATCCATCGGTTTCGACCTGCGGGCCAACTGGGCTGAAATCAGCGAAATCGCCCCGTCCGGCGGATTGGATGAGTTTGACCGCAAATTGGCCCGAAATGACTATCCGCTGCTGGCCCTGATTGAGATGGGTGTCCGCGATATCAGAATACCCATGTCCGACATCCGACGCCCCGATCGCGTCGACAGGCTGCGGGCGCTGCACGGTTTGGGTGTCCGCCCGACCTTGTTCAGCTTTGGTGCCCCGACGGAGGCCGATGTTGGGTTGGCCCAATCGTTGTACGGAGTCCTTACGGGTTGGGAGATCACCATCGATTGGGATAAGTATGAAGACTGTCTACCTGCAATTTCGGTTGCGCAGGCGTTCACAGGGCTGCCGATTTATCTGTCCCGGATGAGGTCCAAAGATGATCTGGCAGCTGGATCAGTGTACTACCATGTGATCAATCACGGTTTTTCCGCATCTGATACCGGTATGCTGGACACATTGGCCGCCCATCGGGACAAGGGGATATCGGGGGCTGTTTTCCGGCTTGGTTCTGATCAGGATGTGCCGTCGGGCTTGGCCGAGATCAATGCGGTTACATCGGCACGGTGTCTGCAAGCCTCGGTACATTTCAAATGCGGTGCCGCGAACCCGGCTGAACCTGCGACGGACCGGAAGAACCTGCTTGGACGTATCGAACAGGTGTTGGCGTTTTCTGAACGGCCTTCATCGCTACGGGTGTATTGCGATACGCTTGCGGATGTGGATCGCGGTTACTTCGCAAGAGTTGGCGCAATTGATCCCTGTGGCAATCCGACAGATGTATCCCGCCGCATTGCCGCCCATCACAAGATGCGGTTGCGTTCGGAACAATGACGTATCTGTTTAGAAGCATTTGAGCTGACCTTTGCGGGCCATGTGCGCATATGAGCTATGCCTTTAGGTCTCGGGTCTGAAATCTTCCTTGCTATACGTCAAAGGCACCCGAACAGGTCCGTCTGAGGTGCATAGCCAAACCGACGATACGTGGTGATCTATATGTCCGATCATGGCATGGCTTCAGGCGAATATGGCTTTTGGGGTCATGGCGAAGATAGCCGGCCGTCAAATACGCATTGCGAGGCCAGCCACATCCCGATGATCATCAAATCACAGCACGCGCCGCGCCGTGGACAGGTTTGCGATCATCTGGTTGGGGCAACGGACATCATTGCCACGATGCTTGATTACACAGGCGCTAAACCATTGGAGCGAGAGAAAGCCACGCGCGTACGATGCGGCCTCTGCTTGAACAGGATACGGCGGATTGGGCCGATGAGATTTTCATGGAGCAGGAGGAAATTCGCTCGACCCGAACCTGCCGATGGAACTTCATGCGCCGCTTTTAGCCCACCTCTTTTGGATTTGGACATACGCTCTTTGATTTGGCGAATGACCCTGATGAACGTGTGAACATGGCAGATGATCCGGAATATGCGTCTGTTGTGAAAGAGCTTTGTGCTCGGTTGGATCAGCAGTGGGGGCCATATTCGGATCCGAAATGGGCCCTTTGGAATGTGGGGCATGTCAAATCGAACTCGCCCCGATCTTTCCTATGGCGTGAGGTCTGGGGAGAGGATTGGACACCCGGCTTTTAAAGTCCGGACAGGACAGTGCCCTTTGCATTCATGCAAATTCTGGCTGTCCTATCGCGCGGTATTCCACCTGATGCCGAAATCCGAAAGATGTCTTTGAACTCGTCCGGGATAATCCGACACGATTGAATCCACACCAAGATTGATCATCCTGTCTATGTCGTCGGGTTCGTTGACTGTCCACACTGCAACACACAGGCCCAACGATTTTGCATGATCAACATTTTCTGCGGTCACATCTGCAAAGTACGGGCACCAAAGCCCACCACCCGCTTCCTTGACCAACTTTGGAATTTCATCGCGACGGCCACGAAAGTCCGGACAAACTGTTTTTGATGAGTCCTCGCCCACATCGGCTGCGTTCTCTGGAAGCTGCGTCAGGTACGAAGACGGCATATCGGGGGCCTGTCGCTGACATTCTTCCAATAGAGTCCAGTCAAAACTGTGCAGAACCGCACGCGATGACAATTTCTTGGCGCGAACGTCTTGAAGAACCCGCCCGACAAAATTCTCTCTGTAGGGCGTATCATGGGCCAGATCGGGATCTGACTTTAGTTCGAGCATCAGACAGGCATCGCTGTATTTTGGGTCATCGACCAATTCCAGCAGGTTCATCAGCGTTGGAACACGAACACCATCCATTTGGGCCTGGTCTGGAAAGCGACGACCATAAGCCGAATGCCCGTCCAACCGCCCGATGTCGAATTGCTGAATCTGTTCGACGGTCAACGAGGAAACCTTTGGCTCTTCTCCCACCAAAAATCGACCATTGGCGTCACGAAATGTCGGTGCGTGCAGTCGGTGGTTGTGGGTTATGACCGGAACGTCATCTGCCGTAAGCACGACGTCAAATTCCAGGAGCGGGACGCCGATGGACAGCGAAAAGTCAAAGCCGATCATGCTGTTTTCAGGCAGAACGCCGCGTGCGCCGCGATGACCCACAACCCGGATCAGGTTTTCACCGCCACGAAAGGCTTCAACCTGTGGAAACGTCATCAGTTTTGCAGCCTTTCACCGGTTGAATGGTCAAACAGGTGCATATTCTCTGAGGCGATCGAAAACCGCATGTTCGGATGCTGGCCTTCGATTGGGTGGACACCCGGAAGGCTTATCGTAATCGCGCTGCCAGTGCCTATGAGTTGGCCATGCAATAGTGTGTTTGCCCCCAACGGTTCCGCAATCTGAATCGTAGCTTCCAGCGGACCGTTTTCATCCAACAACAGATGCTCTGGCCGCATGCCCAATTTTACCTCGATATCAGGCCCCTGGGATGCACCGATCTCAATTTCTCCGATCTTGACCATCCCGTTTTCACGTCGGGCATCAAACACATTCATCGCAGGGCTGCCAATAAACTGCGCTGCGAACAGAGTTCTGGGTGTTTCGTAAACTTCCAGTGGCGTTCCAATCTGCTCGGCGATACCGCCATTCATCACGATCATCCTGTCCGCCATTGTCATGGCCTCGACCTGGTCGTGCGTAACGTACAGGGAGGTGACTCCAAGCTTTTCCTGAAGCTCTCGGATCTCCAGGCGCATCTGAACACGCAGCTTGGCATCGAGGTTCGAGAGCGGCTCATCAAACAGGAAGACAGCTGGTTCGCGGACAATGGCACGGCCCATGGCCACCCTTTGGCGTTGACCGCCCGACAGCTGTCTGGGCTTACGATCCAGCAAGGGTTCCAACTGCAATAGCTTGGCCGCGGCAGTCACCTTTTGATCGATCTGATCTTTGGGAAGTCCGGCAATCTTCAGGCCGTAACCCATGTTCTGACGCACGGACATGTGCGGGTAGAGCGCATAGTTCTGGAACACCATCGCGATGTCCCGATCCATTGGCTCTTTGTCGTTGGCCCGTTCCTCGCCGATCCGGATTTCCCCGTACGTAACCGTTTCCAACCCTGCCACCATTCGCAGCAGCGTGGATTTACCGCAGCCCGAGGGGCCGACGATCACGATGAACTCTCCGTCTGCGATATCGACATCAATACCGTGGATCACATCCGTCGGGCCAAAGCTTTTTTTGACATTTTCAAGTGTTACTGTTGCCATTTCTTACTTCTCGCTATCGACAAGGCCGCGGACAAAGAGCTTTTGCATCGACACCACCACGATGACCGGAGGGATCATTGCCAGAATTGAGGTCGCCATAATTGTGGGCCAATGCGCAAAATCATCACCCGATGGGAACATCTGTTTGATGCCCATCACGATGGTGTTCATTTCAGGGTCTGTCGTGATCAGCAGCGGCCACAGGTATTGGTTCCAGCCGTAGATAAACAGGATCACAAACAGCGCCGCGATATTGGTTCGACTCATGGGCACTAAAATGTCGATGAAGAACCGCATCGGTCGCGCGCCATCCACGCGGGCAGCTTCGGCCAGTTCATCAGGGATGGTCAGGAAGAACTGACGGAATAGAAACGTTGCCGTGGCGGAGGCAATCAGGGGAAAGATCAGACCGTAGTAACTGTTGAGCATGCCAAACCCGGCCACAACCTCGAATGTTGGAACGATCCGCACTTCGACCGGCAGCATCAGGGTCAGAAAAATCAACCAAAAGAACGTCGTGCGGCCGGGAAACTTGAAGTAGACAATCGCAAAAGCGGACAGTAGCGAGATGATGATTTTGCCCACCGCGATGCCAATGGCCATCACCAGACTGTTGAACAGCATCGTCGCAACCGGCACGTTTACCCCTGAGAACAGCGCCGCTTTGTAGTTCACCCAGAACTGATCACCCGGCACCACGGGCATGGGCGGCGAGACGATGTCGGCCTGGGTCACGGTCGAGGCCACAAAGGCCAGCCAGATCGGGAAGAAGATTATCAAAACGCCAAGGATCATGAACGCATGGGTCAACCAGATGCCCGCACCGCGTTTCTCGACCATTCCGTGTTGTTGGGCCGCCATCAGTAATGCACCCTCTTTTCCACGTATTTGAATTGGATCACGGTCAGCAGGCCGACCACGATCAGCAGAATGACCGATTGCGCCGAGGATGAGCCAAGGTCTTGCCCGACAAACCCGTCTGAGAAGACCTTGTAGACAAGAATTGTAGTCGCCTGTTGCGGGCCGCCGCCGGTGATTGTGTGGATAACGCCGAAGGTTTCAAAGAAGGCGTAAACAACGTTGACTACCAGCAAGAAGAAGGCTGTCGGAGATAGCAGCGGCAACACTATCGTGAAGAACCGGCGCCAGAAATGCGCGCCGTCAATTGCCGCCGCTTCGATGACCGAGCGGGGAACGGATTGCAGCGCTGCAAAGAAGAACAGGAAGTTATAGCTGATGCGGCCCCAGGCCGAGGCGACAACAACCAACCCCATAGCTTCGGTGTCGTTCAGGACATGGTTCCAGTCATAGCCAAGCTGGCTGAGATACCATGACACCACACCAACGCGTGTATTGAACATGAACAGCCAAAGCACACCGGCCACAGCGGGGGCCACGGCATAGGGCCAGATCAGCAATGTGCGATAAACACCCGAACCTTTAATGAGCCTGTCCGCGATAACTGCCAGAAATAGCGCCGGAATCATTGAACAGAGCGTCACAAGCGTTGAAAACACGGCGGTTGTGACGAAAGATGCGCGATAATACTTGTCGCTCAGCAGGAACTCAAAGTTGCCAAGCCCCACAAACTGCGACGACAGACCGAACGGGTCGGGAATGAACAGGGACTGCCACACCGCCTGACCGGCGGGATAAAAGAAGAAGACGGCGGAAATGATGACCTGTGGGGCGATCAGCGCCAATGGCAATAGCCAGCCGCGAAAGGTGACGCGTTTTTCCATCCTGAAAGTCCACTGGAGAATGACTATGCGGGCCCGAGAAGGGCCCGCATGAAGTTATGACTTATTGATTGGCGGATTCGAAGCGGCGCAGCAGCGCGTCACCACGTTCCTTCGCGCTATCCATCGCTTCCTGAGCAGTTTTCTCACCGGCCCAGACGGCCTCAAGCTCTTCGTCGATGATACCGCGGATCTGGTCGAATGACCCCAGACGCAGACCTTTGGAATTCGCGGTCGGCTCTTTCGCGGTCATCTGGATCACTGCGATGTCGGTGCCGGGGTTTTCGTCATAAAAACCTGCCGCACGGGTCGCATCACCCGCTTCGGCCGTGATCGGAAGGTATCCGGTGTTCTGGTGCCAGGCCGACTGCACATCAGACGATGACAGGAAGCTCAGAAACTCTCCGACGCCCTTGTACTCCTCAGGGTCATGACCTTCCATTACCCAAAGGGATGCGCCACCGATAATGGTGTTCTGCGGCTCACTTGTGACGGCTTCCCAATAGGGCAGCGGGCGGACGTCAAAGTCGAATTCGGCCTCTGCCTTGATGCCCGCGTAACCTGCCGAACTTTCAGTGAACAATGCGCATTCGCCTGACCGGAAGTTCGCACCACCTTCGTTTCTGCGACCGGTGTAGATGAACTTGCCATCCTTGGCCCAGTCACCCATCGCGGTCAGGTGTGCCACCTGCGCTGGACCGTTCAGCATCAGTTCGGTATCCAGACCGGCAAAACCGTTGTCCTGAGACGCGAATGGAACGTCGTGATAGGCCGACATGTTTTCAAGATGGATCCAGCTTTGCCATGCGGTGACCAGCGGGCAGTCTTCGCCCCCGGCCTTGAGCTGTTCAAGTACGTCTCCAACTTTTTCCCAAGTGGACAGATCCGTGTCTGGATCAACGCCTGCCGCTTCGAACGCATCGCGGTTGACCCACAGAACCGGTGTGGATGAGTTGAAGGGCAGCGAAAGCATGTCCCCGTCAGTGGTCGTATAGTATCCTTTGACGGCACCGATATATGCGTCGGGATCAAAAGACGCGCCACTTTCAGCCATCACTTCGTAGACCGGTCGGATCGCACCTTCGGCTGACATCATAGTTGCCGTGCCGACCTCGAATACCATCAGGATTTGCGGCTGCTCACCGGCGCGGAAGGCAGCAATGCCTGCGTTCAGGGTTTCCGAGTAGTTGCCCTTGTGGCTTTCAACCACGACATACTCGTCCTGACTGGCGTTGAATTCTTCCACTTGGGCTTTGACAAGCTCACCAAGGCGGCCGGTAAAGGCGTGCCAGAACTGAACCTCGGTTTGTGCCATTGCCGCCACTGGGGACAATGCAGTTGTTACGGCGAGAGCGCCGAGAAAATTCTTTTTCATGATTCCTCCCATGCATCAGGTTCGATGCTTCGTTGAATACCGACCGCAACGGGTAAACGGCACACATGACGATTTCACGACGTTAACGTTACAGAAATATAATTCAAGCCCAATTTACTGGATAAAAAAATAACATAGTGTTATGAGGCGAGGGCGGCAGATTGGGATCGGTAATGAGTCAAATTCTTAGGGTCCGGCAGTTAGAAGCCCTTATGGCTGTCACCACCAACGGCTCTGTCACGGCGGCAGCGGCTGACCTGGGGGTGAGCCAGCCAGCCGTCAGCAGGTTGCTTTCGGATCTTGAAAAGTCACTTGGGTTTCAGCTTTTCGATCGCCGCGAAGGCCGGTTGGTGCCGACGCAGGAAGTGCGGTATCTTTTGCCCAGCGTCGAGCGCGTTCTAGAACTGATGAGGCAAATTTCTGACGTCAGCCAGGACATCACACAGCGTAAAGCAGGGCACATCCGTGTTGCATGCTTGCCCGGATTTGCCACCAGCCATTTGCCCGACGTTGTCGCCAGATTCTTGAAAGATCGGCCCGGCGTAACCCTGACGATCGAACCTGACAGACCCGAGCGCATTCTCGAATGGATGATCGGCGAGCAGTATGATTTCGGGATCACAGACAGCTTTAACGGTCACCCCGCCGTCGAAAGCTGGGATATCGAGGTCCGGACGGTTTGTGTGTTCCCCACCGGAAGTGAATTGGAAAACCTCACCGAGGTTACTCCGGCGGACCTCGTGAATAGCAAAATTATCCACACGCGACGCGACAGCGACTTTTTTGGACGGCTCTCAAAAGCGTTTCAAAGTGCCAATGTGGAATTGAATTCCCATATTGAAGTCAGGCAGTTCACGGCGGCATGTGAATTGGCCGTGAAAGGCGTTGGCGTTTCCGTCGTGAGCGAACTGGACGCCGTCCAATACGCAGCCCACGGGTTAAGCTATCGACCGTTCAAGCCATTTCTGCCGCATACTCTTTCTCTTGTTCGACCAATTTTGAAGCAACCTTCACTGGTGACTCTGGAATTCATCGAACAGTTCCGAGACAGCCTTGAGCCTTTCAAGGCAGAATAGGGCGGTCGAAATTAAATGTTGCAACCGGTTGCAAAAATATTGATTGTGTCACCTGAGAATTGATTCGGGGGACCGTATGTTGAAGATCGGATTGCTGGGGGCCGGACGTATTGGTCGCGTGCATGCGGAAGCGATTTCGGCACACCCCAAAACCGAATTGACAGCTATTTCAGACGCGGTGAATGATGCCGCTGTAGGATTGGCTGCTGAGTACGGAGCCAGGGTGCAAAGCTCTGAGGAGATTATCGGTGATTCCACCATTGATGCGGTTCTGATCGCAACGCCTACCGATACGCATTCCGATCTGATCGAAGCGGCAACGCAGGCCGGCAAAGCGGTCCTGTGCGAAAAACCCGTCGATCTGAACCTTGAGCGAGCAAAAATTTGCCAAAAAGCCGCGGGCGCGACTGGTCAACCGGTCATGCTTGGCTTCAACCGTCGCTTCGACCCAAATTTCCAGACGCTGAAAGCCGCCTATGATGCGGGCGAGGTCGGTAAAGCTGAACTATTGTCCATTACGTCGTTTGATCCGGCGCCGCCTCCGGTAAGTTATGTCAAGGTATCAGGCGGGTTGTTCCGGGACATGATGATCCATGATTTTGATATGGCCAACTACCTGACGGGACAAATTCCTGTCACCATTTCAGCCGTGGGAACCTCGGTCGTCGATCCGGAAATAGGGCAGGCCGGTGACGTGGATACGGCTGTGGTAACAATGACTTACCTGGATGGAAGCCTCGCTGTTATCAAGAACTCGCGGCGGGCAGCATACGGGTATGATCAACGGGTCGAACTGCTAGGCTCAAAGGGCCTTTTGCAGGCGCATAATGTCCTTGAGAACTCAATTGTTAAATCAACGGCTGAAGGCGTGACCGGAGCGAAGCCAACATACTTCTTTCTTGAACGCTACATGGCCGCTTACCGCGCCGAATGGGATGCGTTTACGCGCGCCGTTCAGTCCGGCTTGGACGTGCCGGTAACACTTGAGGATGGTGTCGCGGCGTTGGCTATGGCCGAAGCCGCAACGCGCTCGGCGCAGTCCGAAAGGCCCGTTGCGATGGAGGAAGTTTTTTGAAACCGGTTGCAAAATGATCGGATATCCGGAAACTGAAGGAAGCCCGATCACCGATCGGAGCAGACGAGATTCGGTTTAGCCGAATGGCCGGGCGGACCCGGCACCAAGATTGAATTTTCTATTGGGAGGAATGGAAATGAAAAAAATCGTAAAAGGTGTGCTGATGGCCAGCGCAGTCGCATTTGCCGGCGCCACAGGCGTTGCGGCGGAAGGCGAGAAATATATTCTGGTCAGCCATGCTCCGGACAGTGACAGCTGGTGGAACACCATCAAGAACGGTATTGCCCTGGCGGGCGATCAGATGGGTGTTGAGGTTGAATATCGCAACCCGCCCACCGGTGACCTTGCCGACATGGCGCGGATTATCGATCAAGCCGCCGCTTCGGGACCCAATGGTATCATCACCACGCTTGCCGACCCGGACATTCTGGAAGGTCCGATCAAAGCCGCCGTGGATTCCGGTATCGACGTCATCATCATGAACACCGGCACGCCGGAAAAGGCGCGCGAAGTTGGTGCGCTGATGTATGTCGGACAGCCGGAATATGACGCTGGATTGGCTGCTGGCCAGCGCGCCAAAGGCGATGGCATCAGCTCGTTCCTGTGCGTGAACCACTACATCGTGCAGCCATCCAGCCAAGAACGCTGTCAGGGCTTTGCAGACGGTCTGGGCATCGAACTGGGCGAGCAGATGATCGACGCAGGACAAGATCCGGCCGAGATCAAGAACCGCGTTCTGGCATACCTGTCGGCAAACCCCGACACTGACGCCGTTTTGACACTTGGCCCGACTTCGGCTGACCCGACCATTCTGGCACTGGAAGAAAATGGCATGGCCGGTGACATCTACTTCGGCACCTTCGATCTGGGTGGCGAAATCGTCAAAGGCATCAAAAGCGGCGTGATCCAGTGGGGCATCGACCAACAGCCTTTCCTGCAGGCCTACCTGCCAGTTGTCGTGATGACAAACTACCACCGTTACGGCGTTTTGCCGGGCAACAACATCAACTCTGGCCCCGGTTTTGTGACCGCTGACGGGTTGGAAAAGATCGAAGAGTTCGCGGGCGAATACCGCTGACCTTCAAAACGGTGCGGACGCATGACGTGTGTCCGCACCACCTGATGCAAGCATTCAGACGAACGCGCCAAGGAGGCAACAATGGCTGAGTCAGCGCAATCCGCAGTCGGCGGCGACGAGCGGGTAAAAGAGATCTCACCCCTGCGCCAGGCCCTGATACGCCCCGAATTGGGCGGAATGGTCGGCACAGTCGCGGTGTTCACGTTTTTCCTGCTGTTCGCTTTTGACAGCGGCATGTTCACCAGCCAGGGCGTGATGAACTGGTCCGTGGTTTCCGCGCAGTTCATGATCATCGCTGTTGGTGCCTGTTTGCTTATGATTGCGGGCGAGTTTGACCTTTCTGTCGGCTCAATGATCGGGTTCGCAGGCATGATGATCGCGATTTTCTCGGTTACTCTTAGCTGGCCGGTCTGGATTGCTATTATGGTGACCTTTGTACTTTGCGTCTCGATTGGGGCCCTGAACGGCTTTATCGTCGTGCGCACCGGGTTGCCAAGTTTTATCGTAACGCTGGCCTTCCTGTTCATTCTGCGTGGCTTTACCATTTTCCTGCCGCAAACCATCGAGCGGAAGACCATCATTGGCGGCATCCGGGATGTGGCCGAAGGTGACTGGCTGGCATCGATGTTTGGCGGCAAGATTGGGCAGGGCTTTTTCGTCTGGCTGGGCGATAATGGCATTATAGAAACTTTCGAACGCGGTACGCGCGAGGGTCAGCCGGTGGTTGATGGGATCCCGATGCTGATCATTTGGGCCATCTTGATTATCATCTTCGGCCATGTGCTTCTGACCAAAACAAAGTTTGGCAACTGGATCTTCGCCTCTGGCGGTGACGCTGAGGCCGCGCGAAACTCGGGCGTTCCGGTGAACAGAGTCAAAGTTCTGATGTTCATGTTCACCGCCTTCTGCGCGACGGTTTTTGCGACCTGTCAGGTGATGGAATTCGGTTCCGCCGGTGCGGATCGCGGGTTGCTGAAGGAATTCGAGGCCATCATCGCCGTGGTGATTGGCGGCGCGCTGTTGACCGGCGGATACGGCTCGGTTTTGGGTGCGGCCCTTGGGGCGCTGATCTTTGGCGTGGTGCAGCAGGGGCTGTTCTTTGCCGGGGTCGAAAGCTCTCTGTTCCGGGTGTTCCTGGGTGTGATCCTGCTGGGTGCCGTGATTCTGAACACCTACATTCGTCGCATCATCACAGGAGAACGCTGAGATGACCGAAGATTCAAAATTCCACCACGGTGATGCACAGGACAAAAAGCCGATCATCCAGATGATCGACATCCAAAAGCACTTCGGTTCCGTAATTGCTTTGGCTGGGGTCAGCTTTGATCTGAAGCCAGGGGAGTGTCACTGTCTGCTAGGCGACAATGGTGCGGGTAAATCGACCTTCATCAAGACAATGTCCGGGGTCCACAAGCCGACAGCAGGTGAGATCATCTTCGAAGACAAACCTATGCACTTCGAGGACCCGCGCGATGCCATTGAAGCTGGTATCGCAACCGTGCACCAGCATTTGGCGATGATCCCGCTGATGAGTGTCAGCCGGAACTTCTTCATGGGCAACGAACCCACGCGCAAAGTCGCTGGGATGAGCTTCTTCGATAAGAAGCTGGCCGACGAAATCACCATGGAAGAGATGCGCAAGATGGGCATCAACCTGCGTGGGCCAGATCAGGCCGTCGGCACTTTGTCCGGGGGCGAACGTCAGACGGTTGCGATTGCACGGGCCGTGCATTTCGGTGCCAAAATCCTGATTTTGGACGAACCGACATCGGCACTGGGTGTGCGTCAGACATCAAACGTTCTGGCGACCATCGACAAAGTACGCAGCCAGGGTGTGGGGGTTGTTTTCATCAGCCACAACGTGCGTCACGCGCTGGCTGTGGGCGATCGCTTTACCGTGTTGAACCGTGGCCAAACACTGGGCACCGCAAAACGCGGCGAAATCTCGCCCGAAGAACTACAGGACCTGATGGCAGGTGGTCAGGAACTGGCCCAGCTGGAAGGGTCTTTGGGCGGAACGGTCTGACGCGATCCTGCGCAGACCCAGCTTTCGAAAAACTGGTATTCAACGAATTGGCCTGAGTGGCCTCAAGTTGAAAGGGATCAATATGGGCAAGACTATCAGATTGACCGCAGCGCAAGCTCTGGTCCGCTACTTGGGCGCGCAGATGAACGAGGCCGGAGAGCCGTTTGTCGCAGGTGTCTGGGCTATTTTCGGCCACGGCAACGTGGCTGGCCTGGGTGAGGCGCTGCATGCTGTAAAAGACAGCCTGCCGACCTATCGCGGCCATAACGAACAGACGATGGCGCATTGTGCTATCGCATATGCGAAGCAGATGCGGCGCACGCGTGCGATGGCGGTGACGTCGTCCATTGGACCGGGTGCGACCAACATGGTGACAGCCGCCGCCTTGGCACATGTGAACCGGTTGCCGGTGTTGATCATCCCCGGGGATATCTTCGCGACGCGCGGTCCTGATCCTGTGTTGCAGCAGATTGAGAGCTTTGGGGACGGAACGGTCAGCGCGAACGACTGTTTCAAACCTGTCAGCCGTTACTTCGACCGCATCTCAAGGCCAGAGCATCTGCTATCCGCTCTGCCGCGCGCCTTCCGCACGATGACAGACCCCGCTGATTGCGGGCCGGCAACACTGGCCTTCTGTCAGGATGTTCAGGCCGAGGCCTATGACTATCCCGAAAGCTTCTTTGAGCCCCGCGTCTGGTACCAGCGTCGCATTCGCCCCGACGAAGGCGAACTGGCCCGCGCCGTCGCTGCCATCAAAGCGGCAAAGCGCCCGGTCATCGTGGCCGGGGGCGGAGTTCACTATTCGGGCGCGACGGATGCGCTGCAGAGTTTTGTGGAAACGCACAATATCCCGATCACTGAGACACAAGCAGGCAAATCCGCCCTGGCATGGGATCATCCACTGAACCTTGGACCCGTGGGCGTGACCGGTGGCGAACCGGCAAACTCGGTCTGCGCTGAAGCGGATCTGGTGCTGGCCGTTGGCTCGCGCTTGCAGGATTTCACGACCGGCTCATGGGGTTTGTTTTCGAACCCACAGCGCGAAATGATTTGCCTGAATACCGCTGCCTATGATGCTGAAAAGCACGGCGCGATGCCCCTGCAGTCAGATGCGCGCGTTGGGCTTGAGGAGCTGGGTTCGGCTTTGCAAGGATACCGTGCCGATCCTGTGGCAGATACGCTTAAGGCGGATTGGTACGGCAAGGTCGACAAACTGACCGATGCCCCTGGCGACGGCAATGCGCTGCCGACCGATATGCAGGTGGTTGGTGCGGTCCAGCGTGCCTCGAACAACGATACTGTCGTCATGTGCGCGGCGGGCACCATGCCCGGAGAACTGCACAAGCTGTGGAAAGCGCCGCGTTCGGGTGCCTATCACATGGAATATGGTTTCAGTTGCATGGGGTATGAGATTGCCGGTGCGATGGGCATCAAGATGGCGCAACCGGATCGCGATGTGATCTGCTTTACCGGCGATGGCACCTATATGATGGCGAACTCGGAAATGGCTTCGGCTGCGATGATGGGTATCTCGTTCACCGTGGTCATTACCGACAATCGCGGCTTTGGCTGTATCAACCGTCTGCAGATGGGCACAGGTGGAGCCGAGTTTAACAATCTGCTGGATCATGCTGTGCACGAGAACCCCTCGGCCATCGATTTCGCGGCCCACGCCGCGGCAATGGGCGCGACCTCGGTCAAGGTCAGCTCGATTGCGGCACTGGAAGACGCGCTTGCCAAGCGTGGCGATGTCAAAGGGCCTTATGTGGTGGTCATCGACACCGATCCGTACCCCTCGACCGAATACGGCGGGACGTGGTGGGAAGTGGCGGTTCCGGAAGTCAGCATCCGCCCCGAAGTGAACGAAAAACGCGCGGCCTATGAGCTGGCGATCAAGGAAAGAAACACGAAATGAGCGTGAAAATCGGGATTTCTCCGATCGCCTGGCAGAATGATGACCTGCCGGACCTGACCGCTGCGTATACGATGGAACAGGCGCTGAAAGAGGCGCGCGAGATCGGATACACCGGTGTGGAGCGTGGTCAGCGGATGCCCAGCGATACCGAAGGGTTGCGTGCCTATCTGGAAGGCAGCGACATCGCGCTCTGTGGCGGGTGGTGCTCGGGTGCCTCGCTGGTCAATGATTTCGCTGCAGAACGTGAGGCCGTGCGGGAACAGGTTGAGCAGTTTGTCGCCTTGAACAGCCCGTGCATCGTCTATGCGGAATGCTCGAATACCGTGCAGGGTCAAGCGGGTACGCCGGTGAACAACCGACCCAGGCTGACCAAAGACGAAGTGTTGGCCTATGCCGCCAAGATCACCGAGCTGGCCAAATGGATGGCCGACCAGGGTATGCCGATGGCCTATCATCATCACATGGGCACGGTCATCGAGACAGAGGATGACGTGAACTGGTTGATGGAAGGGTCTGGACCCGAAGTAAAGTTGTGCTTTGACACTGGTCACCTGCTATTCGGTGGTGGCGATGTGATGGCAACGCTGAACCGTTGGGGTGATCGCGTGCATCATGTGCATTTCAAAGACATCCGCCCGGCCATTGTGCAGGACGTAAAAGAAAATGACCGCAGTTTCCTGGACGCGGTCGTTGCCGGAGCTTTCACCGTGCCGGGCGATGGTTGTATCGATTTTCAGGCCGTGGCGAATGCGCTCAAATCCTTGGGTTACAACGGATGGATCGTTGTCGAGGCCGAACAGGACCCGGCCAAGGCACCGCCATATGAATACTCCAAGAAAGGTTACGAGCACATTCTCGACGCCTGTGGACAGGCGGGTTTGGAGGTCCAGGCGTAACGACTCTCCCTACGGGGTTAACACCTAAGCCATGAAAAAGGAGAAGATCATGGTAGATCAACAGTTAGGTTTTATCGGCTATTTCGACCGGGAATCCTGTGATCTGGATGAATTCAAGGTGTTGACCTCGCAGAAACTTACAGCCGATGTCGTCCCGTACGCCACCACGATCGAAAAGAACGTTCCAGTTTATGACATGGACGAGCTGCGCCCTGCGCTGGAAAACGTAGGTAAGCGCAAGGCTCTGCTGGCCGAGTGGGGCCATGTGTTGGACAAATCGTCAGGCGTAATCGTTCTGAAACGTGCGTTCGCCGATACGTCCGTGATTGACCGCGCAACCGATGTCTTTCGCCAGATCATAGCTGACGAAAGACAAAGCGGCGCGGGAGAGGGTGACCACTTTGCGGCGTCCGGGGCCAATGATCGGATCTGGAACGCCCTGCAAAAGCAATGTCAGCGCGACCCCGAGGGTTTTGCCCTCTATTTCGGGAACACGGCTGTTGCTGCAGCCTGCGAGGCGTGGTTGGGGCCAAACTATCAGGTCACGGCACAGATCAATCAAGTGCGTCCAGGCGGTAAAGCGCAGCAGGCGCACAGGGATTACCACCTTGGATTTCAGAGCGCAGAAAGTGCTGCGCGCTATCCAGTGCACGCACATCTTGTTACGGCATCACTGACATTGCAGGGGGCGATTGCCCATTGCGACATGCCAGTCGAAAGCGGGCCAACGAAGCTGCTGCCGTTCTCGCAGATTTATCCGCCGGGCTACCTGGCGTTTCATGACGAGGGCCACCGCGCGCATTTCGAAGACTGCTATATCCAGCTGGCGCTGGACAAGGGGGATGCTGTGTTCTTCAACCCGGCACTGTTCCATGCGGCTGGTGAAAATCGCAGTGCGGATATCGACCGAATGGCGAACTTGTTGCAAATCTCATCTGCATTTGGCCGCGCAATGGAAGCTGTTGACCGACGGTCTATGTCCGAGGTGGTATTTCCGTCGCTTGTTGCGTTGAAACAACGTGGACAGCTGAAAGGGGCCGAACTGGATGCAGTCATCGCCGCCACGGCAGAGGGATACCCGTTCCCGACCAATCTGGATACGGATCCTCCGGTCGGTGGCAACGCCCCGGAAAGTCAGGCCGACATTTTGCGTCGTGCTGTGTCAGAAGGCTGGACCGAACAACAATTGGCCGAGACATTCTCGGCGCTGCAAACAAGGCAAGCTGCCTGAAGGAATACGGGCGGGCATTCCACGCCCGCCCCACACGGAGAAAAACACATGGCCGACCTGCTCAAAAAGCCCTTTGGGACCAGAGGTAAAGTGCATGACATCACTCCGGCCAGTGCCGGGTGGCGCTATGTGGGGTTTGGTCTTTACCACCTTCGGGCAGGCGATACAGTGGCCGAGGCAACGGGTGATCGCGAGGTCATTCTGGTCATGGTCGAGGGCAAGGCCCGCATCGCCGGAGCTGAGCGGGACTGGGGTGTTCTGGGCGATCGGATGAACGTTTTTGAGAAGACGCCGCCGCACTGTCTTTATCTGCCGAACGGCACAGAATGGACGGCCACAGCCGAAACGGATTGCGTGATTGCGGTGTGTACAGCCCCGGGCAAGAGTGGCCACTCTGCGCGACGCATCGGCCCCGAAGGCATTACTTTGACCGAGCGCGGCAAGGGCGTAAATACGCGCTATATCAACAACATCGCGATGGAGAATGAGGACTATGCTGATAGCTTGCTGGTGACCGAAGTGTTTACGCCAAACGGGCATTGGTCATCGTATCCCAGCCATCGACACGATGAAGATGATTTTCCGCGGATCACCTATCTGGAAGAGACCTACTACCACCGTCTGAACCCGGCAAACGGGTTCGGGATCCAGCGTGTCTATACCGATGACGGGCAGTTGGATGAGACTATGGCTGTATCCGATGGCGATGTTGTTTGCGTGCCCCGCGGTCATCACCCATGCGGCGCACCTTATGGGTTCGAGATGTATTATCTGAACGTTATGGCCGGACCGCTGCGCAAATGGCGCTTTGTTCCGGCCCCCGAAGTTGAATGGATCATGGAGCGCGACGCGTAACGCCCACGCCTACCTTTGCGCAGGGGAACCAAAGGCCCGAATGACCATGCGAGCTGCCGCCTCAACCGGGTCGTGGGTCTCTTTCAGGATCGTCACGCGGTCAAAACTGTCAGGGTCTCGGTTGACTGCCTCGCGCAGTGCGTTACCAAATGCCATGCGCAGTTCTGTCCCGATATTGAACTTGCAGATCGACGTTTCCTTCGCCAATCGGCTGCGTTGTTCCACGGGCACACCAGAACCGCCATGAATGACCAACGGAACACTTGTCGCAGCGTCGATTCCGGCGATGCGAGCCTCGTCCAATCCGCCTTCTTTGTTTTGTTGCAGATGAACGTTTCCGACTGAGATGGCCATTGCGTCCACGCCGCTTTCACGAGCGAACTGCGCGGCCTCGTTTGGATCTGTCCCGTTCGATCCTTCGCCGCCGGAATAGCCGACAAAGCCGATCTCACCTTCGCAGGAAATACCGGCCGCATGGGCCATTTCTGCAATGGCTGCTGTTTCGTCGATGTTTTGCTGCAATGGCTTACGCGATCCGTCGAACATCAACGACGTGAACCCGCTGTCCAATGCGATCTTGCAGTCCTCGAATGTATAACCGTGATCCAGATGGGCCACGACCGGAACCGAGGCATTTTCGGCCAGGAAGCGAAACATCTTGCCCAAAACAGGCAGGGGTGTGTGCTCGCGACAGCTTGGGCCGGCTTGTAGGATCACCGGCGCATTTTCAGCCTCGGCTGCGGCTACATAAGCGCGCATATCCTCCCATCCCAGCGTAACAAGCCCGCCAACAGCGTAGCCGTTTTCGTATGCGGGGGTGAGGACGTCTTTGAGCGTGGCGAGGGTCATTTGAATTTGGCAATCATGTCTTTGATGCCCGGAATGGTCTCGACCTGATAGGCATGGATTGGTTGAAAGTACTGAACCAGCGAACGCTGAGTCAGACCGCCCAGGATGGTGAAATAGTACATCTCGTATCCCGGCAGAACACAGCAGGGGTGGTACCCCTTGTCGATGCAGATCGTTGAGCCGTCGACGATGTGGTACGCATCGCCCGGTTCGTTGTCCTCACGCTGCAACATCTGAAGGCCCGATCCCCAGTTGGGTTTGAAACGGAAATTGTAGGTCTCGTCGTGCCGCGTCTCGTCGGGCAGACGGTTCGTGTCATGCTTGTGGCTGGGGAAGCCGGACCAGCCGCCCTGACCCACGGTGAACAGCTCACTGATCAGCAGGCGACCCACTTTGTCGTGCTGTTTCTGGCCGAGGATGTGTTTGATTTTGCGATGAGTTTTCGTGTCGTCGCTGCCGTATTGCACAAGGTCGTGTTCACGCACATCGAACGGATCCAGTACCTTGTCGTACTTAGCGCCCGCTATGAAGATTTCGGTTTCATCTGACACGCAGACCAGTTGGACCTTAGCGCCGACCGGCACATAAACGCCTTCCGGATCCCCATCCCAGACGTCTTCGCCCCGCTTGCCCAGCTTGGCGAACTGCTCGCCTTCTACATCGATATCGACACTGCCCGTGGCGGGTACGATACACGTCTCATATCCGGGCACCTGATATTCAAATGCTTCGCCCTTTTTCAGTTTGACGATGTTGAAGTAATTCAGCGGAACCGTTGGATCATCGGCGTCGACGATCGGTTTGTTCTGATTGTCATAGGGAGCGATGTGCATGAGAGGTTCCTATGTCGTTGGGCCGGGATGGGCGGCAAGAAATGCGTCCAGTTCCGGAGTTGTTGGCATGGCCGGAGCGCAGCCGGGCTTGGACACTACGATTGAGGCGCAGGCTGAGCCGCGCATAGCCGCAACCTTAAGCTCGCTTCCAGCGGCGATCGAGGCCAGCAGGCCAGCCATGAAACTGTCGCCAGCACCGTTGGGTTTGACTGCTGTGACGGGATAGATGCCGGTTTCGATTTCCTGATCATCGAGCAAAGTGACCGCGCCCTTTTCGCCCATCTTGTAGATCACGATCCGGCCCGGTTTCGCCGCCAACTCCTTGGCTTTGGCGAAGCCTTTGTCGATGTCGCCTGCCATGAACCCAAATTCTTCGTCATTGCCGACGATTAGATCGCTTGCTTCGCCCGCGCGCGACAGGACTTCGGCGGCAACCTCAGGTGATGGCCAACTGTAGGGACGGTAGTCTATGTCAAAAATTACCGGCAAACCCGCATTGCGGGCGTTTTCGAACGCGCGAAACGTGGCGCTGCGCGAGGGTTCAGCGGCAAACACCGTTCCGGCAGATATCACGGCAGAAAATTTGCCGTAGTCGACCTTGTCCATGTCATCCTCGGTCACCTGAAAGTCGACTGCGCCGTTGCGGTAGATGACATTCTGAAATTCTTCGATCCGGCTTTCGTAAACGGCCAGAGACATGCGGTATTCACCACGGACGACGCGGATATAGGACGTGTCTACACCGTAGTGAGCAAGTTTATTCAGGCAGAAGCGGCCAACCGCATCATCTGAGACCGAAGTGATCAAGGATGCCTGGCTGCCAAGTTTGACCAGCCCCGCGCAGATATTTGCCGATGAACCGCCCAGATCGGCGTGAAACGTGTCGGCGTCTTCGCTTTTAACACCAACGGGATCGGCATACAGGTCCATGCCCGCGCGTCCAAAGACCGCGAACCGGTTTCCTTTGATACCGTCTATCAAAGCGCTCACGTCATGTCCTCCGGCAAAAATGGGCTGGCGAGGATCGTTGGTCCTTGCGTTGAATCGATTCACACGATACTGATTTTGCAACCGGTTGCAAATACATTGTTCGGAGCCGTTGCAGATGCCTGAAATCGGAATTGGAATAATCGGCGGTGGCTATATGGGCAAAGCTCATTCAGTCGCGATGTCAGCCGTAGGCGCAGTGTTCAACACAGCCTTGCGGCCACGACTTGAGATGATTTGTGCGTCCACGCCCGAAAGCGCCGAGCGATACCGTGCGGCTTACGGCTTTCATCGCGCGACCTCGGTTTGGTCTATGCTGGTCAATGACCCGGCAGTGGAGGCTGTCGTGATTGCCTCGCCTCAAACAACGCACAGACAGATTGCAGAGGCCGCGTTAGCCTTGGGCAAGCCTGTGTTGTGCGAAAAACCACTGGGGTCGTCGCTCGATGATGGGCGCGCGATGGTTGCCGCGGCCGAGGCCGCAGGCGTGACCAATATGGTCGGGTTCAACTACGTCAGAACGCCCGCAACACAGTTTGCCCGTCAGTTGATAGCCAACGGTGAATTGGGGGACATAACCTGGTTCCGTGGTGAGCATACTGAGGACTTCTATGCCGACCCCGACGCTCCGGCTACATGGCGAACGTCCGGAATGGCCAACGGTACAATTGGGGATCTTGCCCCACATATGGTCAACGGTGCTTTGGCCCTGATCGGTCCGATTGTCGAGGTTATGGCCGAAGTCGAAACGGTTCATAGTGAACGCCCAGGCGGCACTGTCACCAATGATGACCACGCGCAGATCATGTGCCGGTTTGCCGGTGGTGCGATGGGTAATATATATGTCAGCCGAATCGCGACAGGCCGAAAGATGGGCTATGCCTATGAAATTACAGGCACCAAAGGCGCAATCCGGTTCGATCAGGAAGATCAGAACGCCCTGTGGCTCTATCGGCGCGAAGGACCAGAGGAAGAAAGGGGCTTCACCAAGATCCTGACGGGTCCGGCGCACCCCGATTATGAGCCTTTCTGTCAGGGCCCCGGTCATGGAACAGGTTATCAGGACCAGATCATCATCGAGGCCAAAGATTTTCTTGAGGCCATTCACACGGGCAAAACGATTTGGCCCACATTCCGTGATGGGCATGAAGTCAACTGCGTCCTTGCCGCCGCGCTGAAATCGTCAGAGCAACGGCAGTGGCAGGACGTCAGCACTGTCTGAACACAAAAACTAAGAGATCATCTAAGAGAGACGAGAACCATGGCAAAGCTGAAATGGGGCATGATTGGTGGTGGTGAAGGCAGTCAGATCGGACCCGCACACCGGTTAGGAGCGTTGGCGGATGGGATGTTTGAATTCGCTGCGGGTGCTTTGGATCACCGACCCGATGTTGGGCGAGAATATGCGCAACGACTTGGGGTGGCGTCGGATCGCGCCTATGGCGACTGGCAGGAAATGCTGGCCGGGGAAAAGGACCGTCCCGACCGGGTTGATCTGGTGACCATCGCCACTCCGAACTCCACCCACTTTGAGATTGCCAAAACGTTCCTTGAAGCCGGGTTCAATGTTTTGTGCGAAAAGCCGATGACGATGACCGTGGAAGAAGGTGAAGAGATCGTCCGCGTGGCAGAGACCTCGGGCAAGATTTGTGCGGTGAATTATTGCTACTCTGCTTATCCGATGGTGCGCCAGGCGCGTGCGATGGTTCGCGCCGGGGATATTGGCAAGGTTCGTCTGGTTGTGACGAATTTCAGCCATGGCCACCATGGTGACGCGACAGACGCCGATAACCCGCGGGTGCGGTGGCGCTATGATCCGGCGATGGCGGGTGTGTCTGGCCAGTTCGCAGATTGCGGTATCCATGCGCTGCACATGGCCAGCTTCATCAGTGACGATGAAGTAAAGTCCCTGTCTGCCGATATGGCATCGACCATTTCAAGCCGCGAACTTGAGGACGACGCCATGGTCAACTTCCGGACCGAAGGCGGTGCTGTCGGGCGGTTGTGGACCTCTTCGGTGGCAATTGGGCGTCAGCACGGGTTTGACATTCAGGTCTTTGGCGAAACCGGAGGTCTTCGCTGGACGTCCGAGCAGCCCAATCAGTTGATCTATACGCCTGTCGGTGGCCGTACACAGATCATCGAAAAAGGAGAGGGCGGTCTTCACGACGATGCGCAACGATTGTCCCGTGTGGCGATTGCCCATCCCGAAGGGTTCCCGCTGGCCGTGGCCAACATCTATTGCGATCTTGCCGACGCTATTCGCGGAGAGGCGCGTGATGGTCTGCCTACACCTGCCGACGGAGTGCGGTCGATCGCAGCCGTGCATGCCGCAGTGGCGTCTGCGAAAAATGACGGGGCATGGACGGACGCGCGCCCACCGATGTTTCGCTGATCAGGGTCGGGGCCGCAATGTGCCCCGCTCGATCACACGGCAGGGGAAAATACGGGCCTCGGGGTAACGCTCGGGGTCTTTCAGCATCTCTTCGACCAGATCGACGGATGCGGTAATGATTTGTTTGATCGGCTGATGAATCGTCGTCAGGTCCACGCTTTCCCAGCGCGACATTTCCATGTCGTTCAGGCCGATGATGCCGATGTCTTTGCCCGGTTTCAGCCCGTGATCGGACAATGCGGACAGGGCACCTATGGACAGAATATCGTCGCCGCAAAAGTACCCTTCTGCAGGGCCTTCCGCCAGTTGCTGAAGCATTTCTTCTCGCCCGGCTTCAAATGAATAGGCGCCTGCGAAGCAATGCGTCACTTCGAGTTTCGGGTGCTTTTCAACTTCTTCCATGAAGCCGCGATACCGATCCATCGCCGATGTCGCATCTTTTGGGCCGCCCAGATAGCCGATACGGCGATACCCCCGCGACGACAGCTCGCGCGCGGCCATGCGTCCGCATTCAACGTTGTCTATGCCTACAACATGCACCTCAGGTGACGTCGCAGATCGACCGAAAGTGTGCACTACCGGAACACCTGCATCGTGGAACGCCTTGGCAAAGCTGGGGGGCAAGGTAGATGAGGCGACGATGGCAGCATCCACAGAATACTGCCGCAGCATTCGGACCGAATTTGTCGGCTCGGTTTCGTCGGTCAGGTTCACGATCAGCGGACGCAGGCCGCGTTCCTGCAAAGCGCGGGTGAACTGGTCAAAGACCTCAAGAAAAATGGGGTTGTGGAAGTTGTTAGAAATCAAACCGATCAACTTGGTGCGTCCGGTTGTCAGCGAAGAAGCCAACGCGTTTGGGCTGTACCCCAGTTCGGCTGCAGCCTTCTCCACCTTACTACGTGTCTTTGGTGATACGGACGCGCCTTCGGTAAAAGTCCGCGATACGGCAGAGCGAGATACACCGGCCAGTGCGGCCACTTCTTTGAGGGTCACACTCATGGCTGGCACCGATGGGTTCGGGGGTGGCTTTCAGTCAAATTCATGGGAAAATACTACGCCTTATTGCGTCGGGTTTGCAATCGGTTGCAACGCTGTACTGAAAAGACGTTGGTTTCCTTGCAAAGGGGCATGTCAAGGCTTTGGCACTCCGACTTGGTTGCAATCTGTGGGTCCAGGCGTTGTGTCGAAGGTGGTATCAGCAGGCGCACCTTACTTAACAACACTGACATTACGTGGCCAGCAACTTGAGAATACCCCTTTTCCGACCTCATTGAAGCAATGACCATTCAAGACGGTTATCTCCGCACACTTCAGCCCGAGCGCGCATTGCCCCGCCTTTGGTGGGCATAGTGACGATTGTGCCTTCTTTGACGGGCGACAAGGGTGTTGTCGTCCATTGCAGTCTTTGTTCCGGGGTAACATGCTTAAGAGGGCGCTGCAGGCTGGGTTCTTCGTAAAAAACGGGGCGATGAGGTGCATAAACGTTCAGGGAAGTCATCTTGTAGGCGGTGAACACATCAAACGGCTTACTCTGTTTTATGGCCGCCCGCATGGAATACCGCCACGCATCCAAACCTGCTGGTGACACATAGAGAATAGCTACTGCGCCGGCCATAGAATGCAGCCTCAGCCAATTACTGTTCTCAGTCGAAGCGAGTGCAAGGTTGTAATACGCGCGGTGGCTGAAACGTTGAACATAGCGACGTGTCCAGGGAAAGCAGCCGAAGGGCGAAACCCCCAAATAAACAACGTCCGCATCTTTTGGAATTTCAGGAATGGTCAGGTCTTCGGTCGACGCGGAGACATCATCCTCCAGAACCAATGCCGGGAGCGTTTTGATTGTCTCAAGCGCTGCAAGGTGGGCGCGGGCGCAGTTTAAGGCATGGCTTTGTCCGGCGCTGCCTTCTGAAAATGAAAAACTGATGTCGTGCCTGTTCATCAAGTTGGTCATATGAAGCCGTCTGCTATTGTTATCGGGTAAATTGATGACCCGGCAGTCTGCGACGATTGCGCTCAACTTTTTCATTTTGGTGTCCGTCAGCTGCGCCACGCAATTCGCGCAGCCCATGAATGATCGTGGATCGGGGGTTTCAAGATGCTTGAGCATCGGCTCTGTTGCAATCGTTGCTTTGGCCTATGCATGGCATGGAACATGGGCCTGAATCTGCCTGACAACGACTGTCAGGCAAGAGACAAAGTTGGGCTGTTCTTGCATAGCTCGGACGCCTGCCAAAACAGGACGTCCTCAAAATCCTGAAGCGCCTGAGATTTCTCCTGCGTTGCGGGGTACAACAAACCAAAGGTCATCCAGCGCTCTGGTGCGATTGGAACCAGGGCCAGACGTTCTTTTGTTTCCTGTGCTGCGACCAACTCGTCAGCAATGGTTATACCGGCGCCTTCCGCGACAAGCGAACAGGCAAGCTGGGACGCCGCGACTTCGCAGGTATGTCTGGGATTGACGCCCGCAGACCGGAAGATGTCATCAAGCTGTTCGCGTAATAGAAGCCCGTTCATCAGTCGAATGACCGGCTCGCGGGCGAGATCAGTGGCGGTTACCGACTTGCGATCAGACAATGCATGCGCAACAGGCAAAACAGCCTGCGCCCGGACCCGCAGCAGGGGTTTTGTCCTGACGCCCGGATGCTCGACCGGCAATGCCCCGATGCCGATGTCATATTCACGTCCGGCAAGCCATTTGCTGGCTTCGCGCCGCGCCCGGATATCCAAGGTTACGTTTGTATCAGGGTGGGCTTGCAAAAACATCGCAAGTGCGGGGGCCGAAATTGCCCGGGCGATACGCGGCATCGTGACCACGCGCAGTGTTTCTGTACGTCCGGCTTTGATCTCTGCAGCGATGCGGGGCACTTCATCAAGGTTGTCCAAGATACGCCCCGCTTCACGGTAGAACGCCAAACCTTCACGTGTCGGCGTCAAGTTGCGGCCACTGCGGTCAAACAGGGTCAGGCCCAATTCTGCCTCAAGCCCGGAAATCAGTCGGCTGATTGCAGGCTGACTCAGGTGCAGGATTTCGGATGCGGCCACGAGCGTTCCTTCGGAAAGGGTTGCACGAAAGGCGCGAAGGGCTTTGATATTCATTAGGCGGACTCTTTACGATTTTGCAAGATAAGATAACATCTTTGCATTTTTTTTAACACTGAATTTAAGCTAATTTTGATCGCATCTTAGGGAGGATGCTATGAAGCGTAGAACAATTCTCACTGCTGTTCTGGCGGCAGTAACCGTGACTGCAACAGCAACAGCAAGTTTCGCAGCCGACTGGCCGAAACGTCCGATCAACCTGGTTGTTCCTTACAAAGCCGGCGGCGGTACAGACGCTTATGCCCGCGCTATTTCGGCAGCAGCCGAAGGCATTCTGGACGTTCCAGTTGTCGTCGTGAACAAGCCCGGTTCGGGCGGTCTGAATGGTGCGAACTCGGTCGTGGGTGCACGCCCTGACGGCTATACATTGATGATGACTTCGGGCGGTTCGTTCCTGTTGTCGACCATGACACGTGACACCGATATAGATGCACTGGACAGCTTTGAGTTTGTTGCTCAGGTCGGTCAGCTGCAAACGTCGCTGATGGTGCCGCTGAACAGCCCGTTCGAGTCCGTTCAGGACGTGATCGACGCGGCCAAAGCCAACCCCGGTCAACTGCGTTGGGCCCATTCGGGTCGCGGAGGCTTCCACCACGTTGGCGGCATGGGCTTTCTGGCCAGTAACGACATCGAAGCTCAGGACGTACCGTTCAAAGGTGGCGGACCGACCCGTGCGGCACTGATCGGTGAACAGGCTGACTTTGGTTTCCTAGGTGTTCAGCAACTGGCCGGGTTTGAAGAGCAGCTTCGCGCCCTGGCGGTCAACAGCCAAGAACGTGATGGCATCATGAAAGACGTGCCTGCGTTTGGCGAACTGGGCATTCCGTTTGCCGCTGTTTCTTCGCCGGTGATCGTGTTCGCCCCGAAGGGCACACCGGCCGAGGTCGTTGCCGCGATGGAAACTGCGCTGGAGCAGATCGCCGCGAAACCCGAATTTGCCGAACTGCTGGCCTCGCGCGGAACAGGCCCGGTCTATCAGAATGGTGCGGACGCCAAAGCAACGCTGTCCGCCATGAAAGAGGACGCCGCTCCCCTGGTCGAAAGTCTGACCAACTAAAGTCCTCGGGGCCGGGTGGATATTCTTCCCCCGGCCTTTTTGTATCTAACGCAATCAGGGAGGAACGATATGCGCGCCTATGCAGAAGGCCTTGTGCTTGCCCTTATTTCCATCGTTGCCATTTGGGGCGCCTGGCAAGTGCCAGCAGCTTCGCCAGGGGATACCTGGGCTGGCATCGTACCATTTTCAGCATCCATCGCACTGCTGTTTCTTTCCGGCCTGTTACTGTTAGGTGCCGTCCGTCAACCGGCTGGCGATACCGGTCAGGAACAGGATAACGGCGCAACCCTGCAGATTATCGGTCTGTTCATCATCGCCCTAATCTATCAGCAGTCATTCCGCTGGTTTGGTTATCTTTTGCCAACAGCGATCGCTGCGCCGGTCGTTTTGTACTTCTTCGGAGTTCGCAGCTGGATCGGTCTGGCGGTTTCCGTCGTTCTGTGCCCGTTGATCTTCCACCTCATCTTTTTTGTGCTGCTTGGTGTGTACCCGCCTTATGGCGAGGTCTTTGACCTGCTCAGCTGGATACAGGGGTAAATCGTCATGGAAATTTTCCCCGCACTTCTTTCGGTCATAACCGACCCCAGTTTGCTGTTTGCCATCGTGCTGGCCGCAGCTGTGGGCATGGTCGTTGGGGCCACGCCCGGTCTGACCGCATCGGCAGCGATTGCCATGCTGCTGCCCATCACCTTTTACATGTCGCCACTATTCGCGCTCGCCTTCCTGTATGTGATCGGTAAATCCGGTCGCTATGGCGGATCGATCGCGGCAATTCTGTTCAACACGCCGGGCACTGCAGCCAGTGCCGCGACACAGATTGACGGTTATCCCCTTGCGCGCGCTGGGCAGGCTGGAAAGGCGATGAAGGTCGCGACCATATCATCAGTCATCGGTGACCTCATGGGGGATATCCTGCTGGTCGTCGGTGTCGGTTTCATTGCGGCTATTGCCCTTAAGCTTGGCCCGCCAGAAACCTTTGCGATCTACTTTGCAGCCTTCGTGGTCATCGGTTCGGTCATCGGCAGCTCAATCGTCAAAGGATTGGCATCTGCCCTGATGGGTATTTTGATCGCCATGGTCGGATTGGACCCAATCTCAAGCGAAGAGCGCTATACCTTTGGCTCGTTCGACCTGTCCAACGGGATTGGCCTTGTGCCCCTGATGATCGGTGTATTCGTTTTGGGAGAGGTCTTTGCCCAGTTGGAAACGCGCCGCAAGGCAACCGGTGAAACCAAAGAAAATGAAAGCACGGAAGACGGCAACAGCCTGACATGGGAAGAGTACAAACCTTGCTTGCCTCATGCGTTCCGTGGAGGCTTCATCGGTGCAGGTATCGGTGTGCTGCCAGGTCTGGGTTCGGCTATTGCGGCGTTCATTTCGTACGGTGAAGGCAAACGCCGCGCCAAAAACCCCGAGAAGTGGGGCAAGGGCGCGCTGGAAGGTGTCGCAGCACCCGAAGCTGCAAACAACGCGGTGTCCGGTCCGTCGATGGCCCCGCTGCTGACGCTGGGCATCCCGGGTTCGACAATTGGTGCGATCCTTTTGGGTGTTTTCCTGATCCACGGCATCCAGGTCGGACCAACCCTGTTCCTGACCGACAAAGAGCTGGTCTACAAACTGTTCGCCTGCGGGATGTTGGGTATCGTGGCCTATGGTCTGATCGGTTACTTCGGTGCCACTCAGGTTGCGCGAATTATCCTGAAGATCCCGACCAATGTCCTGTACCCGCTGATCTTCCTGACCGCGTTTGTCGCAGCTTATTCTGCACGTGGATCAATGTTTGACGTCACAGTCATGACTTGCGCGGGCTTTGCCGGATGGCTGATGCGGAAATACGACTTCAACGTTGCGGCATTTGTCATTTCGTTCGTGCTGGCCAAAGGTGCTGAAGAGACATTCCGTCAGTCGTTGCTGATGTCGGAGGGTGGCGCCCTGATCTTCGTTGAACGTCCGATCGCTTTGGCCTTCCTGGTCATCGGCGCAGGGGCAATTGCCTACCGTATCCGCGGGATCATGAAAGGGCGCAAGATCGCGAAGGGAGCATTAGAAGATGCTTGAGCACTCCCTCTATCGCGACTGCTTTTCCAGCGCCGATATGCGGTCCGTCTGGTCGGAACACGCCACGATCTCGGCCTGGTTGAAGGTTGAACAGACACTGGCCCATCACCAGGCGTTGGAAAACCTAATCCCGCAAGAGGCTGCAGATGCGTTGGATGCGGTGTCAGTCTGCAATCTGGATACCGAGCGGTTGCACGAAGACATGATGCTTGTCGGGCGCCCGATCGTTGGTCTTGTCGAACAATTGCGAAGGCAGGTCGGCGACCATGCGGAAAAGGTCCACTATAGGGCGACAACGCAGGACATTATGGACACCGCTCTGGCCCTGCAAATGAAGATCGGTCTGGAGCACATCCAGACCGGACTGCAAAGACTGACCACCGCTATTGAGCAACACATCGATCAGCTTGGTGATACTATCATGATCGGTCGCACAAATGGACAGCATGCCTTGCCTATTCGGGCTGAAACCAAACTGACCGTCTGGAAAGTTGAACTGCAGCGGCGTTCACAAGCGTTGGAAGAAGCGGGCGTTCGCGGTTTGAATGCCCAGATTGGTGGCCCCGTTGGCGATCTGCGCGGTTACGAAAACGGGACCGGACATCGCATCAAGGAAGGCGTTGCGGCCACTTTGGGTCTGAATGTAGTTGAACCCCATTGGCAAAACGCCCGTGACGGGCTTGCCGATGTTGTAACTGCGCTGGGAGGGCTGTGTGCGACGCTGTGCAAGATCTCGCATAACGTCAATCTGTTGTCTTCATCGGATATTTCCGAATGTTCCGAGGTGCATGAAGCCGGTAAAGGCGCGTCTTCGGCTATGGCGCACAAACAGAACCAGCGCGCGTCAGAATTCGGAGAGGCCGTCGCCCGGCTTGGACGACAGCGGGCTGAACAGATCGGCGAATTCACCACCCATCAACACGAACGTTCGGGTGGTATGTGGATCGGCGAATGGATCGTCATCCCAGAGACGTTCTTGCTGACTTCGGGCGCTTTGTCATGGGTCGAAACGATCTTTGCGAACCTGGTTGTGGACTCTGAATCCATGGCCCGCAAGGTTTCCGACTTTGAGTATAGCACGGCTGGGAAAACGCACTGAAGCGATAAGATTGGTCATATCACCGCTCTTTTTTCGAGCGGTGATTAACGACGTGGGATAAGATCACAGGGTCCTGCGCCTGAACTGCGGTTTTCGCTTTTCCAGAAAGGCATTCATGCCTTCTTGTTGGGCCGGCAATCCATAAAGCGCGTGATACATCTGCCGCTCGAACCGCAAACCCGATTCAAGTGTGCTCTGGTCGGCCATGTTTACGCAGGTGCGCGCCATATTGACGATATCATCAGCGTAATCTGCAATGGTTTCGGCCACCTCTTGTGCTGTGTCCAAAAGGGTATTCTGCGTGACAACTCGACTGACCAAGCCCATCTGCAGGGCCTCTGACGCGTCGATCATGCGCCCGGTCAGGATCATGTCCATAGCTCTGGCACGACCGATCAGCCGTGTAAGCCGCTGCGTGCCACCAATGCCGGGAATGCAGCCGATTTTGATTTCGGGCTGGCCGAATTTGGCAGTGCCCGAGGCCAGAATGACGTCACACATCAGCGCAACTTCACATCCACCGCCCAAGGCATAGCCACTGACCGCCGCCACCTTGGGCAGGCGAAGCGCTGCAAACTTATCCCATTCGGCAAAGTAGTCACTTGCTTGCATAGTTGCGTAGGTTTGCACCGCAAGCTCGCCGATATCTGCCCCGGCGGCAAAAGCACGATCACTGCCCATAAGGATCAAGCAGCCGATGCCGGGATCCTTGTCGAACGCGGTCGCGGCGGCCAGGACTTCGTTCATTAGTTGAGTGTTCAACGCGTTCAGCTGATCGGGACGGTTGAAGCGGATCGTTGCGACCCGCCCCCGTGTTTCGGTTTCAATTGTCTCAAACATGATCAGCTATCCCAAATTGCGCCATAGGCGGGAATGCCAAGGCTTTCCATGTCATGCACTACCTTGCGGGTCAGCTTTTGGTTTGAGATCACGATGACCGCCTCAGCCGCACTGTCGCGAACGGCTTGCAAGGCAAGGGCCGAAAGGTTCGGTTTGCCGTCTTCGTCGGTGTCCCAGATCAAAGGCTGCTCGGTGTTGGCCTCGATCTCATCCACCAGCGCGTCACCATAGGTTTTGCGTGGGCTGCGGGTGGACCAGATCAGGCGGTTTGGCACCTCTTTAGCCAGCAGATGCGGCAGGATCGGTCCGATGCCTGAACCGGTGCCTACATACACCACCTTTTTGAACAACACTTCGATCCGTGCGACACCTGATGTGGTGATACCCTTGACCCAAACCTTCTTGGGCGGATTGTCGATAAAACGCGCGGTCCAGTCGCCCGCACGGCTGATGGCCAATCGGTAACCCGGCTGGTCCGGGGATGGGATATTGGCGAATGAGTGATACTCGCCAAACGGGGTGTGGCTGATCGCGTTCGAACTGCCGGGGAACGGAGTATCTCCATAGTCAAACTGCGCAATCACCGCATGGTTTGACGGCTTTTCGATCCGGACATTCACGCGTTTCAGGGTCAGCCAAGGGGACAGGATCGACAAGGTGACCAGGCAGAGCATCCAAAAGGCCGGGCTGTGCAACAACATGCCCCCCATGTCCTTAGTGATCGAGATCGTCTGCGCCCAAAACAATCCTAAAACCGTCCAGCCGACAAAGCGGTGCGTTTTCTCGAATGCATTGTGAAACCGGGCGCGGATCGGGCCGAGGGCCGAAATCACCATCAATGTCATCAAGACAACCATTGTGGCGCTCAGGCCCAGTGTCAGGTCTGAGGGCACGGCGGCGCCGTTGGAGCGGTTCCAAATCATCGCAAACAGAAGAAAACCGAACCAGATGGTCCCAGTGACGGTGCCGCCGGAATGCAACCCGCCAAAGTGGAACACCTTGCCGGCCCCCCAACGGATCCAAAGTGGCCATGATGTGGGAATGCGTGTGGCCAGCCAGAACAGGGCGTTGACCACCCGCTGTTGTCGGATCAGGATACCGAGGCTGAGGTTGATCAGCGCCATATCCGCAATAGGGCCGAGCGTGAATGCATTCTCAGCGAACCAAGTCCCATCGCGCAATCCAAACCCAAAGGCGGCCAGATTCACCAATGCAACAAGCATCACCAGGCGGCGGTATTCCATCAGGGCCGGGTGGCGGGTCACCCGCCGCCAGTTCAGGCCACCTGTGTCAAGATTTGTCGTCTGTGTCGTCATCAGCTCAACTCCGCACCAGTTGTCGCGATATGGGTGCGCGCGAGATCCAGCAGTAGACGCTTGTCCAGTTTGCCGCGCGGAGTGCGGGGCAGCGTGTCCATCGGGACTACAACGGCGGGGCTGCAGTAATATGGCAAGCGATCCGAGACGGATTGTGCCGCCTGCTTGGGGCAGGCCGACGACGGTGAGATAAAGCTGACCAGATTGCGGCTGTCATATTGCAACGTCACCGCCTGCTGACAGCAGGGCGAGGCCTCAAGCGCGGATGTAACACCGTCCAGCTCAACCCGAAAACCCCGTACTTTGACTAGGTCGTCAACGCGCCCGAAATGCTCTAACTCACCGGTCTTAGTCCAGCGTCCCAGATCACGGGTGCGGAACATCATATGTCCCGGCCGGAATGGGTCGGGTCGGTAACGCTCGGCCGTCAGTTTGGGGTTGGCGAGGTAACCGGCTGTGACGCAATCGCCGCCAGCCCACATCTCGCCCTTTTCGCCGATGGGCAAAGGGCGCAGGTCGTCGTCCAGAACATAGACCGTGTTGTTTGGTGTCGGGCGCCCGATCGACAGAACTGGTTTGTCGGGGTGATGCGGTTCGGCCGTATTGATGATGGTGGTCTCGGTCGGACCACAGGAATTGTAGAAAGTGCAAAAAGTTGACCAGCGATCGGCCAGCGGTCGGGGGCAGGGTTCGCCCGCTACGGCGACAGCTTTGACCTGCGTACAGCGGGTCTGGTCCAGTGCATTCAGGATCGAAGGCGTGGCGATCAGCACATCCACCTTCTCGGCCGTTTCCTGAATCGATTTGCCACGGATCACCAAAGTTGCGCCATTGGACAAAGCGCCAAGGATCTCCCACGCTGCCATGTCGAATGAGATCGACAGGATCTGTCCGACCCGCAAGCCCGGTCGCATCCCCAGATCCCCGGGGGCGGTCAGCAGGATGTTGGCCAGGTTCTGATGGCTGACCTGTACGCCGTTTGGAACGCCGGTAGTGCCGGACGTGAACATTATCATCGCCAAATCGTCGGGGCTGGCCCGATAAGCAGGGCCGGGGGCCGGGGCGTCCAGTATCGGGTCGAACATCGTCGTATCAATTGTGATCAGGGTCTGGTCTAGTCCAACGAGGATTTGATCTGCCAGTTTGCTCAGGCTGAGTATGATTTTTGCACCAGTTACATTCGCAACATGGCGTAAGGTTTCCGTCGGCGCGACACCGACATGCTGCGGAATATAAGCGGCCCCAAGCTTTATGGCGGCGACGATACCTACGACCATTTCGACCGAACGATGCAGGAACAGGCACACCGCGTCGCCGCGTTTCACGCCATGGGCGCGCATGACATTTGCCAATCGGTTCGAGGCCTCGTCCAGCGCCCGGTAGCTAAGGTTATGGTCCGCGCATTCCACCGCGGTGGCATCGGGTTGATCTCGCAACGACTGGCGCAGCGCGTCGGCGATGGTGGCATAGCGTGGCGGAACCTGCGGGCCCCAACCAAAGGATAGAAACAGCTCTTGATCTTCGGGGCTGAGCGCGTCCAACGCACCCGGTTTTTTTGTGCGGGTTAAATCGGTTTGAGATAGGGGGGGGTAGTTTGTCTGGGGATCGGTTGCGATAAGGTGCATGGCATTCTCCAGTTCAAGAAGGGGTCACACCTTAGTGATAATGGGAAAAATTCCCATTAAAGATCACATTCGATCACATTTTGAACACGAAAGCGTTGAATTCGTTAATTCTAGGAAAATGTTATCAACTACCAATCCGTGACGAGTTCCCAAATGTCGAATGATCCCAAACCTCCTCTTGAAACCGCCCTGTCTGCGTTGCTGGTCCCACTGGCGCAGGCAATGGTTGCGCATGGGGTCACGCTTGGCACCGCGACCGAAGCGCTCAAACAAGCCCTGCTGACGGCAGCTGAGCAAAGCACAGACGGAAAGCTAAGCGACAGCCGCGCCAGCCTGTTGACGGGCCTGCATCGCAAGGATGTCAAAAGGCTGCGCAACACCGACGATGATGCCCCTTTGAAACGCAGTTGTAATGCGGCGGCACTGGTCATCAGCTTTTGGTCGACGACGCCCGAATTTCTGGACGACTTGGGCGCGCCACGGCTGCTGAGCCGCAAAGGCGACGAAACTGGCCCAGGATTTGATGATTTGGTGCGGCGCGCGCGTGTGGACATGGCCCCAGGTACCGTTCTGGAAACCTTGATCGACCAAAAGAACGTGGAACAGGTCGGCAAAGGCAATCTTCGCCTGTTGTCCCAAGCCTTTCTTCCTTCTGCTGGCAGCGCTGAACAAGTGGCGGCCTACGAGGCGACACTGTCTGCGCACCTTGCGGCGGCAACACAGAACCTGCTGGCCGAGCCGGATGTACCGCGAAATTTCGACCGCGCGGTTCGGTATTCTCATATGTCGCCTGAATCAATTGAAGAGTTGCGCCAATTTTCGTCAGATCGGGCGCAATCATTGTTGCTAGAAATCAATGCCCTCGCTCGCGCGTTACAGGAAAAGGACAGTGACGGCGATCACAGCGGTCGGTTTGCAATGGGCGCTTTTGTCCTGCCCTCTCCGCAAAGGGTGCCAAGTAAAAACACGAAAGAGGATGAGTAGGCATGGGTGTGTTTCTTCGTGTGCTCGCGGCGTTTTTTATGGTGTCTTGGCTGCCTGCTCCGACTCAGGCCGAAGACAAAGGTGAAACTGATCGTGAAGGTGGCATTATCGGCACCGGTATCGTGGGCACGATCACCCATCTGGGCAGCATCCATGTAAATGGGCAGCATATTTTGTTCGATGGCCACATGCCGGTTGCCGACTCGGTTCCTCTGATCACTGCGGGCGAGTTGAAGCCGGGTCATACCGTTGCGGTTGTTGTAACTCAGGAAAATGGTGGGTGGCACGCAAAACACATCCGTCAGGTCCTGCCGCTGGTCGGACCAGTGTCTAGCGTGCAGGACGGCACGATATCGGTACTTGGGACCGACGTTGCGTTCGAACGGCGGGCAGACATTCAGGTCGGCGATTGGGTCGCTATCAGCGGATTGTGGCAAGGTCAGTCAGTGCGCGCTTCACACATTGAAAAACTGACAAGCAATGGGCATCAGGCGCGGTTGTCCGGCACATATCTTGGGTCTGACACCCAGGACCGGACTGTGATCGGGGCAAGCGTTGTCAGTGGGCTTGAGCCGCAACATCTGTCGGCGGGTGATCTTGTCCGGGTCGTCGGGCAGCCAACACGCGAAGGGATCGAGGCCGAGCGTCTGGAAGTCGGACTGTTCGCCGGTGCGGTCGGCATTGTTCAGGTCCAAGGCTATTTCTCGGAACCCCAGCCCAGCGGGCTGTATACGGTGCTGGGAAGCGGTTTGATCGCCTATAGCGATCAGCCCGAGATGATAGACCCGAACACCCGTGTTATCCGCTGCGGCGATGGTGGCGGGTTGGTGAATGCGGGCAGCACAGGTGTCTTTGCACAGCTGGGATGCTGAAATGGGAACTACGGTATTTGGCGTACGTGCGACTCCTTTGGTCCGGGGGGGCAGGGGGTGCCCTCGATCCAATCACGGGGTCGGATCAGCATGGATCAGGTCGGAGCATTGAAAGCACGAAAGCGTGTCAGAAATGAAACGCGAGGTGACTTGCCCCAAAGGCAAAGCTGAACTTATCGTCGCAGGTAGGATAAGCGCCCTGCGGGCATCGCAGGGTAAAAACTCTGGGAAAGCAAGTTATCAAAAAGGTATGCCAGATGTCTGAAAGCACCCCAACGCGCGACGTCGCACTTAGCCAGGCGCAATCCGACAAATATTGGGAGGATGGGTTTCTTTTCCCGCTAACCATCTTTTCCGAAAACGAGGCCGCCGCAACCCGAGCTGAGCTTGAGCGGATAGAACAGGACTGGCTTGGCGCAGACCTGCCCTTGCCGCTGAACACTTATAAACGGGTCAATGCGCATCTGGTGATGCCGCTGGCGGCACAGGTCGCGATGAATCCTCGTGTTCTGGATGTGGTCGAAGGTGTTCTAGGGCCGGACATCATGGTCTGGTCCGCCGAGTTCTTCATCAAAGAACCCCACACCGCCCACACCGTTGGGATGCACCAGGACTTGACCTATTGGGGGATGGGCGAAACCCCGGATCAGGTCACCGCCTGGATTGCGCTTTCGCCGGCAACGGTCGAAAGTGGATGCATGGATTTTGTGCGCGCCAGCCACAAGAACCCGATCCTTCCGCATAACGATACGTATTCAGACACCAATCTTCTGTCGCGCGGACAAGAGGTTGCAGTGGATGTCGCCGAGGAAGACAAGACCCACATCGAATTGGCACCAGGGCAGATGTCCCTGCATCACGGGCTGACGATCCACGGTTCGGGTCCCAATCAATCGGGTGACCGGCGAATTGGTCTTGCTATCCGTTATCTCAACCCGAATGCCAAGCAGCTGGTTGCAGAGCGAGACTATGCCATGCTCGCGCGCGGGCAGGACGGCCAAAGCAACTTTGTTCACGTTGAGCCACCAACCGAGTTGTTTTCTGCCGATGCGCTAGCGCTGTATGAAAAGGTTCGCAGCGATCAGAGCAAAGCGCTTTCGGAAGGCGCAAAGGGATCGGTGCCTCTGTACGCGTCGACCTGAAACTATTTGCGCAGGCGTCGGTCAACTCATGTGAAATCAAAGCCCGACCGCGGCGCAGGGTTGCATTCAGGAGTTTATTGCTGTTTCAGAGGCTGCAAAAAAGCAAATCAGATATTCTCGGAATTCGGCTATGACAAAAACAGCATTGGTTACTGGTATTACCGGGCAGGACGGATCATATCTTGCCGAATTTCTGCTCGAAAAAGGGTACGAAGTTCACGGGATCAAGCGCCGTGCGTCTTCGTTCAACACACAGCGTATTGACCACATATATCAGGACCCGCATGTGCCCAATCCGCGCCTGCACCTCCATTACGGTGACCTAAGCGACACATCGAACCTGACGCGCATCATTCAAGAGGTGCAGCCGGACGAAGTGTATAACCTTGGCGCGCAGTCCCACGTGGCGGTCAGTTTTGAATCGCCGGAATATACAGCCGATGTCGATGCGATAGGTACTCTGCGCCTGCTTGAAGCGATCCGGTTCTTGGGTCTTGAGAAAAACACGCGCTTTTACCAGGCGTCTACGTCCGAGCTGTACGGGTTGGTCCAGGAAACACCCCAGCGTGAAACAACGCCGTTTTATCCACGCTCACCTTACGCGGTGGCCAAGCTGTATTCCTATTGGATCACAGTGAATTATCGCGAAGCCTATGGCATGTATGCCTGCAACGGCATCCTGTTCAATCATGAAAGCCCGCGCCGGGGCGAAACCTTTGTGACGCGCAAGATCACCCGTGGTTTGTCCAACATTGCCCAGGGTCTGGAAAGCTGCCTGTATATGGGCAACATCGACAGCCTGCGCGACTGGGGGCACGCCAAGGATTATGTCCGGATGCAATGGTTGATGCTGCAACAGGACGCCCCCGAGGATTTCGTTATTGCAACGGGTGTACAGTATTCGGTGCGTCAGTTCATCGAATGGTCCGCCGCTGAACTGGGTGTGACGCTTGAATTCTCAGGCACAGGTGTCGATGAAGTTGCCACTGTCAAGTCCGTCGAAGGCGATAGTGCACCTGCATTGAAACCTGGTGACGTGATCATGCGCATCGACCCGCAATATTTCCGCCCGGCAGAAGTCGAAACATTGCTTGGCGATCCATCGAACGCCAAAAACAAACTGGGCTGGGAGCCGGAACTGACGGTTCAGCAGATGTGCGCTGAAATGATCACCGAGGACCTGAAGACAGCCAAACGTCATGCCTTGCTGAAACAGCATGGTTACGAATTGCCGGTCACACTGGAAAATGGCTGAGGCCGGGGGCATGCGCAAGATTTACGTCGCCGGGCATCGCGGCATGGTCGGAGGCGCAATCCTGCGTCGCTTGCAAGACCGCCAAGAATCAGGTGAGTCACTGGAGCTTGTGACACGGACTCATGCGGAACTTGATCTAACCAATCAGGCCGCTGTCGCCGATTTCATGCAGGCCGAGCGGCCGGACGTTGTCATTCTTGCAGCGGCCAAAGTCGGCGGTATCCACGCCAACAACACCTACCCAGCGGATTTCATTTACAAAAACCTGATGATTGAGTGTAACGTGATACATCAGGCGTTTGCTGCGGGAGTCAAAAACCTGCTGCAATTGGGCAGTTCCTGCATCTATCCGCGAGCAGTGCCGCAGCCAATGCGCGAAGATGCCCTGCTGACCGGTGTGCTAGAGCCGACAAACGAACCTTACGCCGTGGCAAAGATTGCCGGTATCAAGCTGTGTGAAAGCTACAATCGGCAGCACGACGTGGACTATCGTTCCGTGATGCCGACAAACCTGTACGGACCTGGTGACAATTTTCACCCTGAAAACAGCCACGTTCTGCCCGCCCTGATCCGCCGATTTCACGAGGCACAGCGGGATGGGCTGGACGAAGTTGTCATCTGGGGCACAGGTAAGCCCCGGCGCGAGTTTCTGCATGTTGACGACATGGCTGAGGCGTCTTTGTTCGTAGTGGACCTGCCCCGTGCTGCGTATGAGGCAAATACCCAACCCATGCTGAGCCATATCAACGTGGGATGTGGCGAAGATATCTCGATCGCGGAACTGGCGGCGATGGTGGCAAAGATCACCGGGTTCACCGGGCGGATTACGCAAGACGTCAGCAAGCCGGACGGTACTATGCGGAAGCTGATGGATGTTTCCCGGCTGGCCGACATGGGATGGCGCGCGACTATCGGGATCGAAGACGGGATTCGCGAAACCTATACCTGGTTTCTGAAGCAAGCCGAGGCAGAACTTCGCGCGAAGTGACCGCCCGGACAAAGACCCGGGCAGTCTGGCGGATCAGAACCAGCGGCCAATAGCTATCGCCGTTGGTGGTAAAACCGTCGCGTCAGAAGCAGACGAAAGAACTTTGTACACGACCTGAGTTTCGGACGGTTCATCAAAACCCATGAACCTGCTGATCGCGCCCCCGCTGCCGCTGAGTGCCGGGTTCGTGCCGGCCGCGAAGGCAACTGGAAAATCCCATGCTTCCGACGAGCTTGCGAACAGTGCACCTGCGGTGTTTGAGCAGGTCGTTGCATCCAGTGTAGCGGTGCAAATCTGGGTGCCATCAGCAAACCGGACGAAATCACCACTTGGTGTGGCTCCTCGCTCAATCACAGCGCCGGTCGGGGTTCCGCCACTTTGCATGACCGCCCCCAAGAGATTTCCGGGCCCATACCCATAGTCAGCCCGCATCAGGCGGCCCGCTGTTGTGTCCTCTGCGCTGTTTTGCACGGCCGTGCCAGAGGCCACCCCGGACGCTGGATCAAAGCTCAACGCCTCAAACCAATTGTTCCCATCCGGCGAGACCTTGATGGAAAAGCCCGTGCTGCCGGACAGACCCATTTCGGCATGCCCGGTCCAATTGGATTGAAACAACAGGGATGCGGTCTCATCGGCATTTGCCTTGTTGATCTTCAGTTGATGCCCGGCACCCTCGTGGCTTAGCAAGGTTGCCGGAGCGCGCACCGACAGACGGTTGGTCGTGTCGTACCCGGTGGCGATTCCGATGCCTGGCAGGTTCTGCGTTGTAGTCGGGGGTTCGATCCATGCTGACCCGTCCCAAATTGTCAGACGGTTATTCTCTTGGTCCCACGCGCGCCAGCCGGATTTGGGGGTTATAAAATGCCAGCCATTGTCCAACCAGGCTGCAAGGTCTCCGGCATGATCCGACCAATCGCCGATGGGTGTCGATCCAAGGGCATAAAGCTCACCCTGTGCCGGAACTGCGGGCGGGGTTGAGGCATTAGTAGACGCAACACTCAGCTGGACGATCAGATCAAGGCGTCTCAGGGCTTCGTTATGTGTGATGTGCTTTTGCGCTTGCGAAGGTTGCAGGAATGGCAGGTTCAATTTGGGCGAATTTTGGGACAAAGGGCATTCTCCGTTGGTTGTCGGATCGACAATTGCGTTGCGCGCCAGACTGCCGTGCCTCACATGAATCCCACCTGACCGGTAAGAACGCTCGGTTAATGTCGTGCCAATATTCTGGCTGAGTGAAGGGCTGTCCAATCGCCCCCTGGGCCTTTCATCCACACCGAAAGAAAAAGGCAAACTGCAATGCCCGCAGTTTGCCCTTTAAACGATACCGTTTACCTCGTCTTCGAGGCCGTCATCCCTGGTTACTGAGCTGCCTGACCCGTGGCGACAACGTCGTGCAGGTATTTCTGCAAATCCTCTCGAAGGTCATCGCGCGCCAGCGCAAAGGCGACGGTCGCCTGCAGGAAACCCGCTTTGGACCCGCAGTCAAACCGCTGCCCATCGAATTTGTACCCGAAGACCGGGACACCGTTTCTGATGTCTTCGGCGATTGCGTCCGTCAGTTGAATCTCGCCGCCACTGCCCTGCTTATTCTGGTTGAGGTTGTACAGCACCGATGAACGCAGAATGTAACGGCCGATAACCGCCAGATTGGACGGTGCTTCCTCGGGTTTCGGTTTCTCGACCATGCCGCGCGCGCGGACAACTGTCCCGATGTTATCGCCTACATCCAGAACGCCGTAAGAGCTTGTCTTTTCGGAAGGAACCTCCATTGTGGCAACCATGTTGCCACCGGTTTCTTCATAAGCTTCCATCATCTGCTGCAGACACGGTTTTTCCGCGGCAATAACGTCGTCAGGCAGCATGACCGCAAATGGTTCATCTCCGATCAAGCGGCGCGCGCACCAAACAGCGTGACCTAACCCCAAGGCCTTGTGCTGCCGGATATAGGCGATCGCCCCGCTTTCCATGTTGGTGGCATTCAGCGTTTCCAACAGGTCGTCTTTGCCCTTTTCCTTAAGCGTTTGTTCAAGGATTTGATTGTGGTCAAAATAGTCCTCAAGCGCCGATTTTCCGCGGGATGTCACAAAGATAAATTCGGTGATCCCGGCGGCCCGGGCTTCGTCGATGGCATATTGAACCAGCGGGCGATCGACCAGGGTCATGATTTCCTTAGGTACCGACTTTGTCGCGGGCAGAAAGCGTGTGCCAAGACCCGCTACCGGAAAAACTGCCTTTGTGACCTTACGTCCCATACTACCTCTCAACTAAATGTCTTGTCCGAATGAATGCGCTTTGTCGACGCCACCTAATAGTGCGCGCGGTTGGAACAATCAACGCAAATAGGCAAAGCCAGCCAAGTTGGAGAAATCGTGCCACCGTTGAATTGGGAAGTCAAAATGCCTTGTTCAAGGCGGCCAAATCATAGCCTCGGTTGCGGCGCTAAATTAGTATAAAGCGCGCTTATCGGCATGTATTGGCTTCAAAAAGGAAACAATTTTGCGTCCTTGATATTGCCAGGAAGAACCTGCCCCGAATGCAAGGACTTGCTTCGGGGCAGGAAAGTTATGCCTTAGCCATGATCGCTTCGAGCGAGTCGTGCTCGGCCACAAAATGATTGGGCTTTACTTCGCTAAGTTGCGGAACATAGTCATTCTCACCAGCCGCCAAACGACTGGGCAGGAAACGCAACGCGGCTTTCGGATCCATCGGTGAGGGCAGTTCGCCGGGCAATTTCAGGCGTGTGCGACTGCGCTCTACGTCCGGGTCCGGAATTGGCACGGCCGAGATCAGCGATTTCGTGTATGGGTGGATCGGATCGGAGCAGATCACTTCTCCGTCGCCCAACTCCACGATCCGGCCCAGATACAAGACCATGATCCGGTTCGACACAGCGCGTACCACGGAAAGGTCATGACTGATGAAGATCATCGACAGACCAAATTCCTGCTGCAACTCGCGCAATAGTTCCACGATCTGCGCCTGAATTGACACGTCCAATGCCGACACGGCTTCGTCACAGATGATCAGCTTGGGTTTGTTGATCATCGCCCGCGCAATGCCGACGCGCTGGTTCTGACCGCCCGAAAGCTCGTGCGGATAGCGGTTGATCATGTTGGCTTTCAGGCCGACCCTTTCCATCATTTCGGCGACCAGCTTCTTGCGTTCCCGCTCGGTCAGGCCAGGGCGATAGGTCTTCAGCGGTTCCGCAATTGAGGCCGAGATGGTCATCCGCGGATCGAGGCTGGCCAGAGGGTCTTGAAACACGATCTGCAAGTCCTTGCGGTACTTGTTCAGTTCGCGCCGTCTCAACCCGACAATAGGATGGCCCAGCCAGCTGACATTACCTGCGCTGGGTTCAATCAACTGCAGAACAGCGCGCGCCAGCGTGGACTTGCCACAACCGGACTCGCCTACAACGCCCAGCGTTTCACCTTTGCGGATGTCAAAACTAACTCCATCAACGGCTTTCAGCGGGACTTTGTGCCCGAACAATCCGCCCGAGACATGGATTGGAAAGTGCACTTTGACGTCGTCAACTTTCAGCAGAGGGTCATCGACCTTATCAAGAGCTTTAGGCGCATCGCCGGCATCAATACGCGGCATCGCTTCCAGCAATGTTCGTGTGTACTCATGCTTGGGCGCACGGAAGATTTCGCGCGTCTCACCGGCTTCGACGAATTGACCCAGACGCATGACCTGAACGCGGTCGCACATACGCGCGACGACGCCCATGTCATGTGTGATCAGGGCAATCGCCGTTCCTTCGTCCCTTTGCAGGCGTACCATCAGGTCCAGAATGTCTGCCTGAACGGTGACATCCAGCGCGGTTGTGGGTTCATCCGCAATCAACAGCTTCGGGTTACACAGCATGGACATTGCGATCATCACGCGCTGGCGCATACCGCCTGACAGTTCGTGGGGATACTGGTCCAGGCGCCGTTTGGCCTCGGGGATGCGTACACGGTCCAGCCATTCCAGGCATCGCGCCCGAGCAGCCGAACCTTGCAGCCCTTCGTGAACCTGCAGAACTTCGCGCATTTGTTGGCCAATCCGCAGGTGCGGGGTCAGGGCGGTCAGCGGGTCCTGGAAGATCATGCCGACATCGTCGCCACGGATCTGGTTCAGCTTGTTGACCGGCAGGTTCAGAATTTCCTGACCGTTCAGCATGGCGGAACCGGTTGCCTGCCCGGCAGGTGGCAACAGGCCCATCGCGGCCATGAATGTCTGGCTTTTGCCGGACCCACTTTCGCCCACGATGCCCAGGCATTCGCCTGGATTGATGTCAAAACTGATGCCTTTGACGGCCTCGACCACGCCATCGGCGGTGTTGAACTGGACGCCCAGGTCTTTTACGGAAAACAGGCTCATATCAGCGATCCTTCGGGTCCAGAGCGTCACGCAGGCCATCACCAATGAAGAACATGGTGATGATGATTGCGACGTAGAATGTCAGCGGGAACAACAGTTGCCACAAGGTGCCATAGCCCATCGTCCCGGCCCCTTCGGCGATCAATCGACCCAGCGACGTGTAGGGTTCGGAAATCCCAAGGCCGAGGAACGAGATGAAACTTTCGGTCAGGATCATTTCAGGCACCAGAAGCGAAGCATACACAATCACCACGCCAAGAAGGTTGGGCAGGATATGGCGATACATGATGGTGAATTCGCTGACCCCAGCCGCACGTGCGGCCTCGATAAACTCTCGGTTCTTCAGAGTCAGGGTTTGCCCCCGGACAATTCGTGCCATCGTCAGCCAACCAACCGCACCAAGTGCGATGAACAGCATGACGAATGATCGACCCGCGACAACCAGCAACAGGATGATGACCAGAGTTGCCGGAATGGCCAGCAGGATATCGACGAAGCGCATCATCACACCATCGGTGCGGCCACCGATATACCCTGCGGCAATACCGTAACATGTACCGACGATCAGAGCGGTTGCGGCACCGATCAGACCCACCAGCAGCGATGTCGTCGTCGCCTGAATGATGCGGCTGTATAGATCGCGACCCAGATCGTCGACGCCGAAGAAATGTCCAGTCTCTGCGGACGGCATTCCCATGCCGCGAACATCGCCCATGACGTTCCAGTCGATTTCCTCGTTGCTCCAAACGGCAAAGTAGGGGCCAATGATCGTGAACAACACGATCATCGCCAGAATGAACAGGCTCGCCATGGCGGCTTTGTTGCGAACAAAACGCATCCGTGCGTCCTGCCAGAGTGAACGCCCCTGAATGACCGTGTAATCGGTGATGTCATCGGCCAGGTGGGCGGCTTTTTGTGATTTACCAAGCATTGCCAGCCCCTCAGTAACGGATTTTCGGATCGAACCAGGCATAGGCCAGGTCGGTCAGCAGGTTTACGAGTACGGTCAGGACGCCATATAGGATCGTGACACCCAACAGCACCGCGTAATCACGCGATAGCGCGGACCCCACATAGGCCTGCCCCAGTCCACCGGTCGAAAAATAGATGTCCACAAAGACCGAACCCGTCAGTACGTAGACGAAAACCGGACCCAGATAAGACACGACGGGCAGCAAGGTTGGTTTCAGCGCATGGCGCCAGATCACGGTTCTGGTTGGCAAACCCTTGGCGCGGGCCGTGCGGATGAAGTTCGAGTTCAGAACTTCCAGCATCGATGATCGCGTGATCCGCGCAATGGATCCCATATACGAGGTGGCAAGCGCGATAACCGGCATGATCAGATACGGCCACTGGCCGCCATTCCAGCCGCCGCCCGGCAGCCATCCGAGCCACAGAGTGAAGGTCAGGATCAGGATCGGGCCCATGATGAAGTTCGGCAGCGCCTGTGCCGCGATGCCCAGACCAACAGCGAAGTAGTCGATCCAGCTGTTGTGCTTGATCGCAGCGGCAATCCCAAGCGCGACTCCGACGGTTGTTGCCACCAGGAAGGACAGCGAACCGTAGGTCAGCGAGATCGGGAAACCCTGCGCGATGATGTCGTTCACGTCCCTGTCCTTGAATTTGAAGGACGGGCCGAAATCAAAATGCACGACGATGTTGTACAGATAATCCCAAAGCTGTTTCCACAGCGGCTGGTCCAATCCGTACCGCGCCTCGATATTGGCCAGGACCGCGGGCGGCAGAGGCCGTTCCGAGGTGAAGGGCCCACCTGGCGCGAAGTGCATCAGAAAGAAACTTGCAACGATCAGCAAAAGGATCGTTGGGACGGCGATCAGCAATCGCCGGACGATATAGGCAAGCATTTCATGCCCCCATTATTGGCTTTGCCCCGGAAAGAACTCCGGGGCAAAGCTTGGTCTAAGGAAGATTATTCGGCGGTTTTGTAGAGGTTCTTGGAATACCAGTTCTGCTCTACGTTTTTGACCGGCCAGTTACCGACATCGCTGTCCATCATGTAGACGCCAGCATAGTGATAGATCGGGATAACGGGCGTCTCTTGCGCGATGATACGCTCGACCTCGGTGTACAGAGGTGCGGCATCGTCAGAGGTTTTGGCTTCGGACAGCAGTTCATCAACGCGGGCGTTGTTGTACTTGCCGTCGTTATAACCGGAATCCGACTGTAGCAGATCGAGGAAGGTCGAGGCTTCGTTATAATCGCCACACCATGCTCCGCGTGCCATATCGAAGTTCTGGTTGCCACGCTCTTCCAGGAAGATCTTCCATTCCATGTTGGCCAGCTCGGCATTGACGCCCAGCTTTTGCTTCCACATCTGGCTCAGGGCCACGGCAACTTTTTTGTGCGCTTCCGAGGTGTTGTAAACCATCTCAAAGCTCAGTGGGTTGTCGGGACCATAACCAGCTGCGGCTAGCAGTTCCTTGGCCAGTTCGTCGCGCTCGGCCTGCGACATGGACGCCATTTCTACGTCTGGAACGTCAAAGCCAGCGGTTGCTGCCGGGGCAAAGGTATAAGCCTGCGGCTGCCCACCTGCCATTATGTTCTCAGTGATGATCTTACGATCAACTGCCAGGGACAGCGCCTGACGGACGTTCGGGTCCTTGAAGGCTTCGGGGCCACCATCGGACAGGTTGAACGTGTAATAATAGTTACACAGGCGCGGGAAGCTGATTGCTTCTTCCGGGTGCTCTTTTTGCAAGCGTGGGAACTGACCTGCGGGAACTTCTGTGCGGTCCAGCTCACCTGCCAGGTAACGGGTCAGCGCGACGTTTTCGTCGTTGATGACCAGTGCCACGACTTTTTCGATGATCGTGTTGTCGTTATCCCAGTAGTTTTCGTTCCGCTCACGAACCGAACGTTCCTGCGGCAGATGCTCGGTCAGGACGTATGCACCGTTCGATACGATGTTTTCAGGCTTGGTCCAGGCGTCGCCAAACTCTTCGATAACTTTCTGCGGGGCAGGGAAAGTGGTCGAATGCGTGGTCATTTGCGGGAAGTACGGCAGCGGTGCGCTGAGCGTCACTTCAAGCGTGTGGTCGTCGATGGCTTTAACGCCCAAGTCGTCAACCGACTTGTCACCTGCGATGATTTCAGATGCGTTCTCGATCGACATCAGTTCCATGAACCATGCATAGGGCGAGGACAGGGCGGGATCGACGGCACGTTTCCAGGCGAAAACAAAATCGCTGGCGGTTACCGGATCACCATTCGACCACTTCGCATCGTCGCGCAGGGAAAAGGTGTAAACGTCTTTGGAGTCGTTGGTGGTGTAACCGGTGGCAACACCGGGGACCAGATTACCGTCTTCGTCCTGGTTCATCAGGCCTTCGAACAGGTCACGCACGATCTCGGCGCCGGAAACATCCTCAACAACTTGAGGATCGACCGAGCTGTGTTCGTCCAGAATACGATAGGTAAAGGTCTGGTCATCCGCCAACGCTTCGCCGGTAGTCGGATGGGTTCCGGCGGCAAATGCAGCACCGGTTATCATGGTCGAGGTCAATAGCCCCGCAAGAGATGTACGAATATACTTGTTCATGTTTTTCAACTCCCGTTTTTTTTTCAGCAACCCACGCGCATCCCTTCAGGATGGCTGAGGGCCACCATGTTTGTCCGACCCAGAAAGAGACCGGGACTGGTTCGAATTTTGCTTTTTCAGATCGCAATGAACACCGCGTCGCAGTCTTTCGGTTTGCAGTCGGGAACGTGTTTGCAAAAGTCGCCTTTCACTGATGTCGAACGTGGCATTATTTCAAAAAAGGTTAAAGCCTTTGCCTTAAAATTGGGCAACCAGAGGTGGAATGTGAATGGAAACGGGGGTGCAGTGGAAATTTTATGTTGAAACTCGGAGGCTTCGTGACATTTTCGTGAAGGGTGCCGATTTTCGTTTGGTTGTTTCCGTCGGGTCAAACAGCTGAGGGGGCTCTGGAACAGGGCGAATCGCTACTGTTTCAGGCTGGCCTTCATTCCCGCATCAGGAAAGCAGGTCGGAGTCTGGCCGATCGATTCTTGCCAACGCCCGATCGAGCGGCGGGTTTTAAAACCCGGTAGGCCATCTGCCCCGCCCACGTCGTGTCCTTGTTGTTCCAGTGTGCGTTGCATGGACGCTATGTCAGACCGGTACAAATTTCCCACCTTGCCCCAGCGTCCTGTGAAATCGCCAACGCCATATTGAATGCGGTCTCCGACGTGTCCAACGAACAAGGCATAAAGATCGCTTTTGTTGTATTCCTTGAGGACATAGAAGTTTGGTGTGACGACAAAGGCAGGGCCGTTCCGCCCCGCGGGCATCATCAAATACCCCTCTCCGGCCAATTCATGTCTTGGAAACGGCTTGCCTGACACACGGGTAATTCCCATTTCGGCCCAGTCCCGAATGGGTCTGCCTTGGTCAGGGCCTTCCAGTGCGCAGGATATGGTGTCAGGAACTATGACCTCGAACCCCCAATCTCGCCCGGTCCTCCAACTATGCTGCGCCAGATAATTCCCGATAGAAGCAATTGTATCTTCGGCTGAGGTCCAAATGTCGGCCTTCCCGTCCGCGTTCCCGTCGGCCGCATAGGTCAGGAAATTGGAGGGCATGAATTGCGGTTGACCCAAAGCGCCCGCCCAACTGCTTTTCATTGTGCCCGGTGGTGCATCGCCCGCCTCGGCGATTTGCAGTGCCGCGATCAGCTCTTTGGTAAAATAGTCAGCGCGGGTACTCATGAACCCTTTGGTGCCCAACACCTGGAACGTGTTGTGCCGAATGGGAACTTGCCCATAGCCGCTCTCACGACCCCATATGGCCAGAATGATGCGGGCGGGCACGCCTGTTTCGGCCTCGACGCGCGACAAGGTTGCGGCGTGTCGCCGGGCCATTTGCCGCCCGACTGATGTCGCACCCTGTACGGAACCCGCCTTGAAGTAGCGACTCGGAGAGCCAAATTCAGCCTGTTTTTGCCGTTTCGGGGTTTTGATCGGTTGCCCCGGCGGCACCAGATCGGGCAATTTCCAGTTCAGCGTCACACCGTCAAAGGCCTGCTGCATCGTGCGCCTGGAAACACCCTTGGCCCTGGCCTTCGGCCAGATGGTGTCTTGCAGCCAAGACTGGAATTGTCTTTCAACCGCAGCACGATCTTGTGCGGTTGCGCTTGTGGACAGGCACCAAAGACCCAGGACGAACATGATCCATCGCATCGCTTAAGGTCTGGCTTGGTCAAAGCCGCAAGTCAACAGCGGTTTTCCTGAGGTTTTGTCTGCGCCCATCCCCACCGTTGATCCGGGTCGGTAGCAGAGCACCGACCTATTTGGGAAAAAGCCTTGAGAAATTTCATTTGTCTGCCGATAGTTGGCGCGAGAGCTTGCTTTAGGAGGACAATCAGGCGTGGCCCTATTCCGAATGTCACCAAAGGCGATGCAAGTTGTGATTGTCGCTGCGGCTCTCTCTGCTACGGCGCAAGCTGCCGGTGCAAGTGACAGTTTCATGGACCCACAAGGTCCGATTGCCGCTGTCCAAAAAGTGCACCTTTTCCGGGCAACTGTCCTGATCCTATTGGCGGTTATTCCGGTTCTTGTTCTGGTGCCGCTGATTGCTTTTCGGTATCGCCGCCGCAAAGAAGGCGGAGCCACATACCGGCCCAAGTGGGATTTCTCCGGTCCGTTGGAGTTCGTTATGTGGGGCGTGCCGGTCCTGATTGTCGCGCTGCTGTCTTTCTATCTGTACGCGTCGACCCACCGATTGGACCCATATTCGGATCGCTTTGGCGAAATGCCTGCGCTGAACGTTCAGGTCGTCGGATTGGATTGGAAATGGCTGTTCATCTACCCTGACCTAGGCATCGCCAGCGTCGGAGAGCTTGGCATTCCCGTCAAACAGCAGGTCGCAATGACACTGACGACCGACACTGTGATGCAGTCCTTCATGATCCCTGCTTTGGCTGGCCAGATTTATGCAATGCCCGGTATGACGACAGAACTGCATGTCGTGTCGGATGTGGCTGCAACAATGCAGGGCGAGAACACCCAATATAACGGGCGCGGGTTCACCAAACAGAAGTTCCAAACCGTCGCCATGTCCGCTGAGGAATTCAACGAATGGGCCGACAAGGTCCGCAGCAACGGCATTGCGCTGAATGACGAGACCTATCGCATTTTAGCCATGCGGACGGACCGGGACGAGGTGCAGGCCGCGTTGGGAACCGCGCAAATGCCAGATAACGCGTTGTATTTCACGCTGGAGGACAGCAACCTGTTTCATTCAATTGTGCATCGGTATCACGGCAACAATGCTCTGACCGCCGACCAGCAGCCAGGGACGGTAGAATTCGGACGGGAGGCGCAGCAATGACCACCAATGGTTCTGGCTTCTTCGGCCGCCTGGATTGGGACGCGTTTCCGATCACAGGGCTTATTCAGGATCCCAACACAAATGAGATTGTCGCCAACACGGCCGCTGCGATAGTGATCGTCGGTGTCATCGTCGTCGTCGGATCATTAACGTGGTTTCGTCTTTGGGGACCATTGTGGCGCGATTGGCTGACCAGTTCGGATCACAAGAAGATCGGCATCATGTACATCGTCTTTGCAATCGTCATGCTGGCGCGCGGTGTGTTGGAAGGCGTGGTAATGCGTGCGCAGCAGGCGGCAGGGCCGGGCGACGGGTTTCTAGAGGCCGAGCATTTTGCCGAGCTCTTCAGTACTCACGGGACCATCATGATCTTCTTCGTCGCCGTACCATTTGTGTTCGGTCTTGCGAATTTCCTGATACCGCTGATGATCGGCGCTCGCGATGTGGCTTTCCCCGTGATGAACCAAATCAGCCTTGGGCTGACCGTCTCAGCCGGGATGATGCTGATGGTCTCGCTTGTGGTGGGCGAGTTTTCGACTGGCGGCTGGACAGCATACCCGCCGTACACTGGTGCGGCGTTCAATCCCGGTGTTGGCCCTGACTACTGGATCTGGGCGATCGTCGTCTCTGGTGTCGGAACCACACTTACGGGCATCAATTTTGCAGTCACGATCTATAAGCTGCGCGCGCCGGGCATGAAATTCATGCGGCTGCCGATGTATTGCTGGACAATCATCTGCAGCTCAATCCTGATCGTCTTTGCCATGCCGCCTCTGGGCGTTGCCGCACTGATGCTTGCAGCGGACCGGTATCTGGACTTTCATTTTTTCACCAACGACCTTGGCGGCAACATGATGAACTATGCCAATATGTTCTGGCTGTTTGGTCATCCCGAAGTCTATTTGCTGGTTCTGCCGGCCTACGGTATCTACTCTGAGGTCTTCGCAACCTTCTCGGCCAAGCGCCTGTACGGCTACAACTCGCTGGTAATCGCCACCATGTCGATTGCGGTGTTGTCATTCACTGTCTGGCTGCACCATTTCTTCACCATGGGTCAAAGCGCGCTGATCAACGCCGTGTTTGGCATCGCTACAATGCTAATTGCTATCCCGACAGGGGTGAAGGTCTATGACTGGATGGCTACCTTGTTCCGCGGGCGAATCCGGTTTTCGGTGCCAATGCTCTATGGGTTGTCTTTCTTGATGTTGTTTGTCATCGGCGGGCTTTCCGGTGTGATCCTCGCAAACCCAACAGTGGACTATCAGGTTCACAACACACTGTTCCTGGTCGCCCACTTCCATAACGTCCTGTTGCCAGGCGTGCTGTTCGGACTGCTTGCCGGATACAACTATTGGTTCCCCAAAGCATTCGGGTTCCGCCTGAACGAGTTCTGGGGCCGTATCTCGGTTGCGTTGTGGACCGTCGGGTTCATGCTGACATTCCTGCCGCTGTATTTCGTCGGCCTGATGGGAATGCCACGCAGGTCATTCAGTTGGGAGGACCCGAGCTTCCACCCGTACATGATCGTCGCCGTCGTCGGCGCGCTGATCATATTGGGGGCTTTGCTGTCGGTGGTCGTGCAACTGTGGGTCAGTATCCGTGATCGGGAAAAGGCACGCGTTCCGGTCGGTGATCCATGGGATGCGCATACGTTGGAATGGTCGATCCCGGCCCCGCCTCCTTCCTATAATTTTGCCATCATCCCCCATGTGACCGATCGAGACGATTTCGCCGCCGCGAAAGAGCGCGGCAACGCGTATCCGTCGCCTGATGCCTATGAGGATATCTCGGTTCCGTTAAACACTGGCATTGGGTTCAGTCTCTGCGTGCTCAGCGGGGTTTGGATGTTTGCGCTGGTCTGGTGGATTTGGTGGTTGGCAGCGTTGATGACAATCTTGATGCTTGCATCCTTTATCGCGTGGACGTTTAAGGCCGAAACAGAGCGGGTCATCCCGGCAGACGACGTGCGTAAGCAGCACGAAGCCTGGTTGGATCTGGTTCACAATTCTACGCCCGTTGACCGTGATCACGAAACTGCCCCGGAAAATCGCGGATTGGCCCGCTCTGATCTGGAGGCCGTGACATGAAACGCGCGCCCACCCACAGCTATCCCGGCCTGAACCTTGGACGGCGGCACGCAAGTGCCGACAAGGCAAGCGAAGTCGTCACCTTTGGGTTCTGGGTCTTTCTGATGAGCGATCTGGTCTATTTCGGGCTGATGTTCGCGATCTACATCACGATGATCGACGCACAGGCAGGCGGACCCGGGCCGCACGAGCTGTTCGACCTTAAAAGCATCTTTGCGCAGACGCTGATCCTTTTGACCAGCAGCCTTACCGTGGGTCTGGCGATGCTTGCGCTCAAATACAATCTTCCGCGGTGGCGGATCATATTCTGGTTCTTCGTGACTCTGGTTCTTGGTCTCAGTTTTCTGGTTCTGGAGATCCGCGATTTCATGGCGATGGCGGAAAAGGGCGGTATCCCTCAGCGTAGCGGTTTTCTGTCCGCGTTTTATGGCTTGGTACCCCTTCACGGCCTGCACGTTACAGCAGGGTGCATTTGGCTGATCGTGCTGGGCATTCAGCTAAGGGTCTTTGGCCTGACTGATCTCCTGATGTCACGCGTGGTGCGGCTGGCGTTGTTCTGGCACTTTCTGGACCTCATCTGGATCGGCATCATCACGATCGTTTATTTCGGAGGGCTGACTTATGGATAAACGTAGCGAAATGCATCGCCGCGAGCGCCGCCGTTATGTGATCGGCTATGGTGGGTCGCTTTTGTTGACCTTTGCAGTTTTCGGAATCGCTTATCGTTACGGCATTGAGACAAAGGGCGTTTACCTTGCAATCAGTCTGCTTGGGTTGGCTCAGCTGATCGTACAGCTGGTTTATTTCCTGCACATCGACCGACGTCGCAGCAGCCGCGAAGATCTGGACCTTATCCTGTTTTCCACGATGGTGCTGCTGATCATCATTCTTGGAACTGTTTGGATCATGGGTAATCTGGCGGTTCGGATGCACACGTTTCCAATGTGACGTTCGGCCAAGCCAAATGAAGGGGGCTGGTTCATGAAATCTCTTAAGGTCGTTGGCGCGGTGGTCATCTTGGGCGCAATTGCCGTCGGGCTGCTGTTGTACTGGCGCCATCAGGAACGATACCCTTCGACCGATGACGCCTATGTGGGGGCGAACATCATATACGTGGCACCACAAATCACCGGTCAGGTTGCCGAAGTGCTTGTGATTGAGAACCAGCCGGTCAAAACCGGGGACTTGCTGTTCACAATCGACGATACGCAATTCAAAGCCTCGGTCGATCAGGCCAAGGCCAACCTCGACAGCGCGGTGCAGCAGGCGCAGTCTTACGGTACGCAGATCGCGGCTGCACAAGCAGTGGTCGACAGCACGCAGTCGGCCTACAATACGGCTCAGAGCAATCTGGAACGTGCTAAGGCGCTGTTTTCAGATGGTGATCTGGCGCAGGCGTCACTGGATCAGACCAGTTCGGAATTTGCGCGCGCCGCGGCGCAACTTACCACAAGCCAATCCGCCCTGTTGGCCTTACAAAGTGGTTTGGCGGCCAAACAGGACGATATACTGTCATCGCAAGCCCAAGTGGAAATTGCTCAGGCCAATCAAAATTGGACCAAGATCTTTGCATCGGCAGATGGGTGGATCGCCAACTTGACTCTCAGGCCCGGATCGTCGGTTTCAGCTAACGCGCCGCAGTTTTCGATCGTCGAGTCGTCTGATTGGTGGGTGGATGCCAATTTCAAAGAGACATCACTGCCGCGCATTCGTCCGGGTCAGCAGGTCACGGTAAAGATCGACATGATGCCGGGCGTCACCCTGACGGGCAAAGTTGCGTCAATCGGACGGGGGTCGGGGGATACGTTTTCGCTTCTGCCGTCCGAAAATGCCAGCGGCAATTGGGTCAAGGTGACGAGGCGCTTTCCGGTGCGGGTTGAACTTGATCCCACGGATGCCCCATTGCGCGTGGGCGGCAGTAGCAAGGTGACCGTGGATACCACACCGCAGGCCCAAAAATGACATCCCCGGCAGCAGGCCACATCAATCCGGTGATTGTGGTTGCTGTTGTCCTCAGCGCTATTCTTGAGGTGCTCGACAGCACAATCGTCAATGTCGCGCTGCCCCATATTCAGGCGGCGTTCGGCGCAACAACCGATCAGGCCACATGGATACTGACCAGTTATATTGTGTCGGCCGTTGTGGTCATGCCACTGACTGGTTTTGTCGCCCGCCGCGTCGGCCGTCGACGTCTGATCCTGACCGCTGTGACCGGGTTCGCGACGATGTCGGTCATGTGTGGCCTGTCCTGGAGCCTTGAGACCATCGTCGCCTTTCGCCTGGCCCAAGGCATGTTCGGCGCCTTTCTGATCCCGTTGTCTCAATCCATTCTGTTCGACGCCTACCCCCGTGAAAAACGTGGGCAGGCGATGGCGGTCTTCGGTTTGGGAGTCGTCGTGGCCCCGGTGTTGGGTCCCACGGTAGGAGCAATCCTGACCGAATACTTCTCGTGGCGAATGGTGTTCTTCGTGAACCTGCCGGTAGCCGCGATGGCGTTGCTTTTGTTGGCCGGAGAGTTGCCAGACGACGAAACCGAAGAGGTTCGCATCGATTGGAAAGGCCTTGCCCTTCTGGCCATTGGCATAGGCTGCCTGCAATTTGTTCTGGATCAGGGAGAGACCAAGGACTGGCTGTCATCACGGGTCATTCAGGTTGCCCTCATCGCGTCGGTTTTGGGCGCGGTTGGGTTTATCATCCATGTGCTGACCACGGAAAAGCCGGTTGTCGACTTGCGGTTTTTCGCGGATCGCAATTTCGCGCTGTGCAATCTGGTTATCGCAGGATTTGCCATTTCCCTGTTCGGAGGTATCGCGATCCTGCCGACTTTCGTTCAGAACTTGCTGGACTATCCAGTCATCACATCGGGCCATCTTTTTATCCCGCGAGGGGTCGCCGCCGGGCTGTCGATGGTCCTGACCGGAGCCGTTTTGGTCACGCGTTTCGATCCGCGTGTTCTGGCCGGGCTGGGTATGCTTTTGACGGCTGTCAGCAATTTCATGATGGGGGCGCTCAACATGGATGCTGGATTTTGGGAGCTTGCCTGGCCTGGGGCGGTTAGCGGTCTGGGAATGGGGCTGGTGTTTGTGCCGATGTCGATATTGGCGTTTGAAAGCATCTCCAAGTCGCGGCAGGATGAGGCATCCGGCCTGTTCAATGTGACCCGCCAGCTGGGCTCATCGGTTGGAATTTCCTTGGTCGGAACTTGGGTCGTTCGGGGCCTTCAAACAAACACGGCTGTTCTCAGCCAAAATGTGACGCCCTATAACCCGGCCGCGCAAGCTTATCTTGCGCCACTGAACCTGACGCCAGACAGTGCGCAGGGGGCGGCCATTCTGGGGCAGGAGATCGCGCAGCAGGCTGAACTGATTTCATATCTAACCGTCTTCAACAATCTGGGGCTTTTGGCCTTGGCGACCATTCCGCTGCTGTTCTTTTGCAAAGCACCTAAACCTGGAACGCAGACGTCGGTGCCTGCACATTAACGCATTACGAACAAGCCAAATGCCAATGCCGCCCAGCAAAGACCCAGGCTGAGCAATATATTGCCCGCCGCCAGCGCAACGGTCCGTTCGCGTCTGAGTTCCAGCGACTGATAGGCAAAACTGGAAAAAGTCGTGAAGCCGCCACAAAAGCCAAAGACCAGGCGTCTTTGTTCTTCGCCCATCTCATTTGATCCTCCGAGGTATCCGATCCACAAACCCAGCAGCAGGCTACCCAGAACGTTTACGATCAGGGTCGAAAACGGCAGGTCATGAACAATCCGCAGTGCGATCCAGTGGCGCAAAACGGCCCCTAAACCGCCGCCCAATCCGAACATCGCGTGCAGAAACAATTCGCTCATTCGGTCGCCCTTGGTGGAGAAAAGCGTCTTCCGATAGCCTCACCCAGAATGGCTGCTGCCAGTCCCGCGACGATTTCCAACGCGGCGGCTGAGGCTGCGATCCAGATGTTGGACAAGGCTAACCGCTCCAATTCCGCAACAAATGAGGAAAAGGTCGACAGGCCACCACAAAAGCCGACAGCACCAAGATGCAGAACATGGGCATGGACGCGGTTTCGCACCGAATAAAGCCACCCCAGTATGAAACAGGCCACGATATTGATGCCAAAGGTCTGCGTCAGAAAACCGGCACCCGGTATATTCACCGAGAACAACTCGCGCAGTAGCGACCCAACTGCGCCGCCAATGAACACGGCTCCGAACATCAATGCCGTGGTCCGAACATGCGTTCGTTTCTGTGTCACAGCCTGCCGTCCTGCCCCTATCCCGTTTCCTCGGGCATAATAGCTGGCGTTGCCCGGATCAACCGTGACCAATTTCCGGACTACATTTCACATCTTCGCCCGTTTGCGTGAAGGCGGGCACAATCGCTTGCAATCTAACAGCGATTTGCCCCACGTTTGGCGAACACCTCAGCTGCTACCGCAGGCCGGAAAGCACGCGACCCTGGGAGAGCACGAATGATTGTACGCAGACTCTATTACTTCATTGCATATGTGTGTCTGCCGCTGACCCTGTTGTGGGGTTTTTTCTGGCCGCCCGCCCATTGGTTGCTGGTGGTGCTCATTCCATATGCCGTGATCGGCCTTTACGACATGCTGACGACCAAACACAACGTGCTGAACAACTATCCGGTCCTGGGGCATTTCCGGTATATGCTGGAGTTCGTCAGCCCGGAAATCCGGCAGTATTTTGTGGAAACCAACGAAAGCGGCCGCCCTTTCAATAGGATCGTACGATCACTTGTCTACTCGCGGGCCAAAGGACAGGTGGATACGCAGGCCTTTGGTACGCAATACGACGTCCTGTCAGTCGGGTATCATCGTGCTAACCACTCGCTTGCGCCCAAGCATGTGGATGAAAGCGAAGAACGGATCATGCTGGGTGGCCCGCAATGCACGCAGCCATACAGTGCGTCGCGGCTGAACGTCTCCGCCATGAGCTTTGGGGCGCTCAGCGCCAATGCGATCCGGGCACTGAACGGCGGCGCCAAGGACGGCGGATTTGCGCATAACACGGGTGAGGGCGGCCTGTCCCCGCACCATCTGGCCGAGGGTGGCGACATCATTTGGCAGATCGGAACAGGCTATTTCGGCTGCCGCACGCCCGAGGGTGGTTTTGACAAGGACCTGTTTGCCGAAAAGGCAAAAAAGGACGTTGTCAAAGCGATTGAAATCAAGCTGTCGCAGGGGGCCAAGCCATCGCATGGCGGGGTGTTACCTGCCGCAAAGGTGGATCAGGAGATCGCTGAAATCCGTGGCGTGCCCGAACATCAGGACGTGATATCCCCGCCCACCCACTCTGCCTTCGAAGGCCCGACCGGTCTGATCCATTTTGTACAGCATCTGCGGGAAATGTCTGGCGGTAAACCAATCGGGTTCAAGCTGTGTATTGGCAGACCGTCCGAATTCATGGCGATTTGCAAGGCGATGCTGGAAACAGGAATCCTGCCGGACTTCATCACGATTGACGGTGCCGAAGGCGGTACCGGTGCTGCCCCGGTCGAATTCACCAACCGTTTGGGCATGCCGCTGAACGAAGCGCTGATTTTCGTCAACAACTGCCTGCGTGGCGTCGGTTTGCGCGACAAAATCCGGATCATCTGTTCGGGTAAGGTAGCCACCGGCTACGACATGGTCGAAAAATTCGCGCTGGGGGCGGACATGTGTAATGCAGCGCGCGCAATGATGTTTGCCGTGGGGTGCATTCAGGCGCTGCATTGCAATACGAACCGCTGCCCATCAGGCGTAGCCACCCAGGACCCGATACGGGGCAGGGCGGTCAATGTTCCCCAAAAACGCGAACGCGTACACCGCTTTCACGATGCGACATTGGAAAGCTTCCGCGAACTTTTGGGCGCTATGGGCAAAGACAAGGTGTCGGACCTTCACCCGGTAGATATCCGCCGTCGTACGGTAGACGAGCGGGAACGGTCTTATGCCGAACTCTATACCCTTATTGACGAAGGCGTTTTGTTGACCGACACAATTCCGCCCGACTACGCGGCCGATTGGAAACTCGCCTCGGCGGACCACTTTTAATTTTTTTGGCGACATCGCCAAGGATTGACGTTTTCGATCCGTCATACTCAGTGTGATGCGTATGAAAACATCGGATGAGGACTTGGCCAGGGCCGCTGCGGACGGGGACGCTGATGCGTTTGCGACCCTGTTGCAGCGTCACTATGACCGGATCTTTCGTCTGGCTTTTCGCCTGACCGGACGGGCTGATCAGGCCGAGGATCTGGCACAGGATATCTGTGCGGCGTTGCCCACCAAAATCGCGGGTTTTCGGGCGCAGGCCAAGTTCACAACCTGGCTTTATCGCGTTGTCGTCAACGCGGCCGAGGACGCCCGGCGTCGCCAAGCAAGTCACAGTCGCGCTGCCGCAGGGTGGGGTGATGTGGAGCAATTGCGACGGGCAGAAGCGACCGAGACGGCCCAAGCAATGGATTGGTTGCAGCGCGCCATGCGGTCTCTGCCACTCGATTTGCAAGATACTCTGGCCCTGACATTAGAGGATGAAATGACACACGCCGAAGCTGCAGCAGTTCTGGGCGTGTCCGAAGGCACCGTGTCCTGGCGCATGTCGGACATTCGCAAACGTCTGCGCGCCCTGCGACAAGAGGATTTGGCACCATGACCGATGATCTTGATGACTTCAAAGCCTTGATGGATGCTGCGACGCCGGCACCAGATGCCGAACGGCGGGCGCAAAACTTAAAACGGGCTCAGAAAAATTATGCACACAGCCAAGGATCGCATGCTGCGATGCGTCCGACTGTTAAGCGAGGCCCAATGGCCCGCATGACAGAAGGAACGAAATCCATGTTGAATGCTTTGTCCCATCGCGGCGCCCTAACCGCGACAACCGCAATTGCCGCTGTTGCGCTGATTATGTTCGTGCCGCAATCCCGCGACATCGTTGTGCAGCCCCTATCGCGCAGCGAAAGCCCTGCGCCCGCACCCGAAGCAGATTCTGCCGTATTGGAAGAACCCGTCGTTGAGGCCCCGGTCGTTGTTGAAGAGTATGCCGCGCCCGTGCGATCCAAAGCGGCCGCCCCTCAGCAAGGCGTTTCGGGCTTGGTTGCTGGAAACACTGCGCGACTTGGCGTCACTTCGGGCGATGCTACTCATATGATGGTTGAACGCGAGGTGGGAATTCTGCCCCTCTCGGATACCGAGGCGTTTTCAAACGCTGAAGCCAATCCTCTGAAAGTCACCAGTGAAGAGCCTGTTTCCACCTTTTCAATTGACGTCGATACGGCCTCGTATTCGATCGTCCGGTCCTCTCTTATGCGCGGTCAGCTTCCACCCAAGGATGCCGTCCGTGTCGAAGAGATGGTAAATTATTTTCCTTACTCCTACCCCGCGCCAGAAGGGGACGCGCCGTTCCGGCCGACGATCACAGTAACACCGACGCCTTGGAATGAGGGTACTCAGCTTGTGCATGTCGGTATCCAAGGAGCATTGCCGCAGATTGAGGACCGACCACCGCTTAATCTGGTCTTTCTGATCGATACGTCGGGATCGATGCATGATGCCAACAAACTACCACTGTTAAAACAATCGTTCCGTTTGATGCTGTCAGAGTTGCGAGATGAGGACGAGGTCTCGATCGTGACCTATGCCGGAAGCGCGGGGCAGGTTCTGGAACCCACTGCGGTCGTGGAACGTGACAAAATCCTCGGCGCGCTCGACCAGTTGGAGGCAGGCGGTTCGACCGCAGGTCAGGCCGGGTTGCAACAGGCATATCAGGTAGCCGAAAGCATGAGCGCCGACGACGAGGTCACGCGCGTCATCCTGGCAACGGATGGCGACTTTAATGTTGGCCTGTCTGATCCTAATGCGCTGAAAGACTTCATAGCAAATAAACGTGACAGCGGTACGTTTCTGAGTGTTTTGGGTTTTGGCCGGGGTAATCTGGATGATGCCACGATGCAGGCACTAGCCCAGAACGGAAACGGACAGGCCGCGTATATCGACACGCTGAGCGAGGCGCAAAAAGTCCTGGTAGACCAGTTGACCGGCGCATTGTTCCCAATTGCCAACGACGTCAAAATCCAGGTTGAGTTCAACCCGTCACAAATAGCCGAATATCGCCTGATCGGATACGAGACGCGCGCGTTGCGTCGAGAAGATTTCACCAATGACAAAGTTGACGCCGGTGATATTGGAGCAGGCCATTCGGTCACGGCGATTTACGAGGTCACGCCTGTTGGTTCAGACGCCATCCTGAACGACCCGTTGCGCTATGGTGCCCAAGCGGTGCGCGATGGTTCGGATGAGATCGGGTTTTTCAAGCTGCGTTACAAAATGTCGGGATCTGACCAAAGTCAGTTGATCGAACAGCCCATTGCGGCGCTGCAGGGCGAGGCTACAGACGATGTCCGCTTTTCCTATGCTGTCGCCGGATTCGGGCAGTTATTGCGCGGTGCAGAGTATCTGGGGAACTGGTCCTACGACGATGCGATCGGATTGGCGAACGCGGCGCGTGGCGAAGATCCCTTTGGGTACAGGGCCGAAGCTGCCACGCTCATGCGGCTTGCACAAACACTGTCAAGGTAACAGCGGGCAATGGGGCGCTGCGTTGGGCAGCGCCCGTGTCCCGTCAATACGATCTTTGGTTGTTGGCCGCATGTGTATTGATCCGGCGCACGCTCCACTCTACGGCGTCGCGCATGGTCCTGCCCAAAGCATCGTCAAAGGCTTTCACAAGGTCAGGCGTCGCATCGCTAGCAGAGGCAACAACTTCCCGAAATGAACTGGACGCGATGATCTTGTCTTCGAATTCATCAATGATCTTAATGTTCATGCGCACTTCGACGCGAATGGTTTTTGTCCCCTCAACATCGCTGACGACGAACCCCTGAAATTCGCGCAGGTCCGGAACGATGACATAATCTGCGCGCAGACCCACGGTTGAGCGACCAACAGCGGCCACCTTGCCGCTGTTTTCATAGCTTTCGACCAACAGCGCCTGTACGATAAGCGGTGCACGGTCGACCCATCTGGCGCGCGGTAGATATTGCACCTGCAATGGGGTTGGCTGAACAGCGATCTGATCGGTATTGACCGCGGCCGTAGCCGTCGGTTCCTGTACAACGATTTGTTTTTGCACACGCGGTAACGAAGACGAAAAGGTGCTTTTGGGCGTCAAGAGATACAGGTCGTTTGGCTTGGAGGCCTGCCTCAGCGTACCCAACCCGGTGCATGCGCCCAGCGACACCAACGCCAGAACCAAAAGAAACAGCCTGATCATTGGCGAAACTCCGAAGCTTGGGTTCCCAGTAAGAACCTTGCTGGGTCACGTTCGACTTTGTCCACCAGCCGATCCAGGCTGATCACCAGTCGTTGCGACTCTTCTATGAAACGTGTGAATTGGGGCAGGCCGACGCGGAGGAAGTCGGACAATTGCCGCCGATTGTCCTGGACGATGCCGTCGATGGTCCCCAGTAACTCGGATGCCGATCGCGATGCATTGAGGATATCTGCCGAAATCTCGTCCAGCTTGCTTGTGACATTAGACACCGTCGAGGCGACCTGATTGGCCGCATTGCGGATATCGTCCATGACTGCGCCGACGTCTTTGTTGATGACCTCATTGGCCGAGTCAAAAGCGCGTTCCGCAGAAGCCAATGTGGTGTTTGCCGTATCCATCGCTGCCGTGATCGACCCCAGTGTTTTGTTTGCATTCACAAAGGTCTCGGTCGCGGTCGCCAAAGCAACGCTGCCTTCGTCGGACAGGCCGGTCAGGCGTTCTGCCAATGTCGAGGCGCGATCGATGAAGGGTTTCACGTCGTCCTGTATTATGCGATCGGCCGATTCAATTGTGGTCTTGGCGCTGTTCAGTGTTTCCGTTGCGGACTCGGATGCAGTTTTTACGCTTTTGAGTGTGTCTGTCCCTGTCGTCAGGGTGGTTTCGGCTGTGTCGGCCAATTTATCAAGCCGCGTTGTAAAGTTGCCCAGTTGCTTGGCAGCGCCGCCAAGGTCGGTGGACAAGCTTTCGAAATCTGTCAGCGTTTTGTCCAGCCTGCCGGATGCAGAAGCCAGGTTGTCCAAAATTTTGCTGACGGATTGGCGGTTCTTGTCGTCAACGACCGAATTCAGACTCTCAAGCAGGGTAACCGCCTCATCCAGAACTTTCGGGGCACCTTCGAACAAGGATTGAATCGCGCTGCGCTTGCTTTTGATTACGCTGTTTTCCGGCAAGGGTTTGTCGCTGCTTTTGCCACCCGTCAGCTCAACATAACTGACGCCAGTTACGCCCAGAGATTGTAGCTGCGCGATGGTATCTTCGGTGACGGGTATGTCGGCATCTACTTCAAGCTTAACGCGCACCTTTGACGGATCGTCCTCGTCCAGGTTCAACGAAATCACCTGACCAACGGGCAAGCCGTTGAAGCTTACGCCGCCCGCAGAGGAGAGGCCCGATACGTTTTCGAACAGAACGTCGTAATATGCGTATTGGCGCGACACCTCGAATTTCGCGAGCCATAGGAAAAACCCGAAGGCACCAAGGATGCCCGCGATTGTGAACGCGCCGATCAGGATATAGTTTGCCCGGGTTTCCATAGCCTTTACCTGTCCTGACCCTTCTCTTGCGCCGCGCGGGCCCGGGGGCCGGTGAAATACTCTTGAACCCAAGGATGGTCGACTTTGGTCATTTCTTCAATCGGACCTTCAACCAGAACCCGTTTTTCTGCGAGCACTGCGACCCTATCGCAAATGGCATAAAGACTATCGAGGTCATGCGTGACCATAAAGACCGTCAAGCCTAATGCATGCTGCAATTCGCCGATCAACTCGTCATACGCAGCCGCGCCGATTGGGTCGAGACCCGCGGTTGGCTCGTCCAGAAACACAATTTCCGGGTCCAACGCCAAGGCGCGGGCAAGGGCGGCGCGTTTGCGCATTCCGCCGGACAATTCGGAAGGCAATTTCCCGCAACTCAGTTGCGGCAAACCGACAAGGCTGATCTTCAGGTTACCAAGCGCGCACATCAGGTTTTCGCTCAGCCCTGTATGTTCGCGCAGTGGCGCCATCACGTTCTGCAAGACCGTTAGCGAGGAAAACAATGCCCCATCCTGAAAGGCAACGCCCCAGCGACGCTCAATCCGGCGGCGTTCCTGCTCTGGGCCATTCAATACGTCGACACCCAGCACCTCGATGCTGCCCGCCGCGGGTCTGTTCAAGCCCACAATCGTGCGCAGCAGAACCGATTTGCCAGTTCCCGATCCGCCGACGATCCCCAGAACTTCACCACGCCACACATCCAGATTCAGATTCTGATGTACAACTTGAGGCCCAAACTGGTTTGTAAGATTGCGAACGCGGATAACCGCTTCGCGTTGAGCGTCGGATTTAGAAGTTTGTTCCAGCGTCGTACCGTCCAACTCAGACCTCCATCACCGAAAAGAAGATCGAGAACAAAGCATCCAAAGCGATCACCAGAAAGATGGATTGCACAACCGAAGCCGTGGTTCGTTGCCCGACGGATTGGGCAGACCCCTTGACCTGCATGGCCTGCCAACAAGCAATTACGCCGATGACCAAAGCAAAGAAGGGGGCCTTGATCATGCCAATGGCGAATTGCCAAATACCGGTGTTCTCTTTCAGGCGTGTGACGAACATGCCCGGGCTAACACCCAGGTCAATCCAACTCATCAATCCGCCGCCGATAAGGGCGGCAAGGTCGGCGATGAAACCAAGGATCGGCAGCATGATCAACAGGGCAACAACACGCGGGATCACCAACACCTCGATTGGGTCCAAACCCAACGTGCGCATTGCGTCGATCTCTTCCTGAACCTTCATCGAGCCAATCGAGGCGGTAAAAGCCGATCCTGAACGCCCCGCAACGATGATTGCGGTCAGCAAAATGCCGAGCTCACGCAAAACTGAGATCGAAATCAATTCGACCACGAAAATCTCGGCGCCGAACTGCTTTAGCTGGGTTGCGCCCTGAAAGGCCAGTACGACGCCGATCAGGAACCCCATAAGGGCAACGATCGGGATGGCCTTGAGTCCGGTCTCTTCCATTTGCGAGACCAAGGCCGCTTTGCGCAGACGGCGCGGCATTAGAATTGTACGGACAAGGCGATGCAGCGTCAGACCCAGGAAGCCCAGCAGGGATAGCATGTCTTTTCCGGCCTGGGCGGTGCGTTCCCCGACACTTGCGACCCAGTCGGTAAAACTGCGCTTTTCAGTTGCCACACCGGGGTCGTCGGGAATGTTTTCCGCCACGGTGTCTAAAAGAGCGGAATGGGCGGGCTTTAACCCTTCATAATGTACGGTCGCGCCACTTGCCTTTGCGCGCCGTGCAACATCGGCAATCAGCCATGCGCCACCGGTATCCAGTGCTCCGACCTTCGAAAGATCGACTGTTAGTTCGTCTCTGTCAGCGCTAAACTCTTCAAACGCCTTTTCGACCGTGTCCAGGGATTGAGTCACCAAATCACCCGAAACCCGCAGGTAAACGCCGTTGGCGTCACGGTCCGACTGTATCACTGGCTGCGTCATGAGCGTATGTGATGGCAAAGGACATTGACCTGCAACGGATTTTTGCGAACTGTGTTGTATTTATTGGCGCTCAATAGCGTCTAAGTGACATCTCCAGACACGAAGGTCGTGGTTGTGGTTGGTTTTGCGCTCAACTGGGCCGACCGGCGCAAGATCATTTCAAATAAATCTGTTGCTTCTGTTGCATGGGCGCGCCGGGCGAAAATCCGATGGGTCGTGACTCAGGTGTTGCGGGGTTCTGCGAACCAAGACAGAGTTCGCTCTGGCGCCACTGACGTGGAATCAAGGAGAGCGAAATGCGGCACGCTAAGAATGTTTTGTTCATCATCATAGATCAGTTGCGCGCCGACTGTCTGAACGGCGCTTTAGCGGCCCATGTCGATCTGCCAAACCTGCGTGCATTCATGGACGAGGCGGTGACGTTTGACCGGCATTTTTCGGTGACCAACCCCTGTGGTCCATCGCGTGTGTCAATCCTGACCGGGCAATATGCGATGAACCACCGATCGGTTCGCAATGGAACCCCGTTGCGGCATGACACCCCGAACATCGCGACCGAAATGCGCAAAGCCGGCTATCTGCCCATGCTGTTTGGATACACGGATACATCCGCCGACCCTAGGGTACATGACCACAACGATCCGATCCTGAAATCCTATGAACACCCAATGGCTGGGTTTCATGAGGTCCTCGAAATGCGGTTGGAGGAATCCTATCCTTGGCGCGGACATCTGATGCAAAAGGGCTACGCGTTCGAGGATTACTGGGATGTTCACAAGCCGGTCGCGCCGGATGGGGGTGAACCCCGGTTGAATGACCCGGCTATGTACCGGGCTGAAGACAGCGATACAGCCTTTCTGACGGACGTGTTCTTGAACAGCATGGCGCCTTATGTTGGCCAAGACTGGTTTGCCCATCTGACCTATATTCGACCACACCCGCCATTGGTCGCCCCGGCACCCTACAACGATATGTATGACCTAGCGACCCTGCCTCGGCCCGCAGGGTTCTCTGATCCGATGGATGAACGGGCGATGCATCCGTTTATTGGCCCGACAATTGACAATACGTCCGCCGGTGACTTTGTTTTGGGCTTTGAAGGGGTAGAGCCGACGCTTGAAAACATCCAAACGCTGCGCGCGGTTTATCTGGGTCTCGCAACCGAGGTTGACCATCACATCGGGCGTGTCGTCCAATTCCTGAAGGATAGTGGCCAATACGACAACACGATGGTTGTCATTACTGCGGACCACGGAGAGATGCTGGGCGACCGACACAGCTGGGGCAAGATGGCGGTCTTTGACGCCGCCTATAAAACGCCATTGATGATTAGGGACCCCAACAATCAATCGCATGCCGGGTCGGTGATCTCGGTACCGACGGAATCCATCGACATTACGCCGACTATTTTGGATTGGATCGGCCAGCCGATCCCAAATTCCATGGACGGTCGATCGTTGCTGCCGCTGATGCAAGGGCAAATCCCTGACGATTGGCGCAGCTATTCCTTCAGCGAGTTGGATTTTGCCGAACCAGAGCAACCTACGATCTGGCAGCAGGTTTTGGGTACGGGTAATAGCGATTCATGTCTGGGCATCCTGAGGGATGAGCGTTTCACTCTGGTCGAGTTCGCCGCAGACCTTCCGCCCATGCTGTTTGATCACCAGGATGGTGGAGAATTGCGGAACAAGGCGAATGATCCCGAATATTTGTCGGTCTTGATGCGCCTATCCAGACAAATGTTGCGCCATCGGATGAAAAATATGGATCATACACTGTCTCTGGATTCCATTACGGCGGATGGTCCCAAGACCAAATCCAGGTATTGATCGCAAAATATGTGCGACCCGTTTTTCCAACCTGTCGCGCTCTTGCCCTCTACACCTGTAACAGATCCAGTGTTACGCATGTGTCGCGGGGAGGATGGATTTGGAAATAACCGAGCAACAGATAAAGTCCATGACGACGGCTGGTCTGAATCTGATCGGCCAGGCCCTGTCAATTTATGACAGCCAGCTTCGGCTGGTGGTCAGCAATCGACCGTTTCAGACGATGTTTGATCTGCCGGACCATCTTGTACAGCCCGGCGCCTTGTTCAGCGACACAATCCGGCACCTCGCATCCAGTGGCGAATACGGCGATGTCGATGATGTCGAAGCGGCTGTCGATCTGCGCGTCAATCAGGCGCTGACATTCGAACCTCATTACATCGAACGCGTTCGGGCCAATGGTCAGGTTATTTCGGTTGAAGGTGCCCCCTTGCCCAAAGGCGGATGGGTGGCGGTCTATACGGACATCACCAATACGAAACAGGCGGAGGCGCTGCTGCGCGCCCGTTCCGAGGAGCTGTCTGGTCAATTGCTTGATCGGGCGGAGGAGCTGTCAGCAGCGAACAGAAAACTGGCGGCCACAAACTCGGCTTTGGAAGAAGCCAAACGCCAATTGACCGAGATCGAAGCGCGCACCCGTATGACGACCGAGATGATGCCGGCCCATATTGCACATCTGGATGCCAAAGGCTGCTACGATTACTCCAACCGGCGGCTAAACTCGGTCATGCCAGGTCGCCCGTCCGAGATTTTGGGTATGCATATTTCTAAGGCTTTGGGGTCTGCCGCTTTTACACGGGTCCAGGCGCATCTGCAAAAGGCCTATGCCGGAGAAACCTCTGTTTTCGAGTTTACCGAAGATCAGGATTCCAGGCGCATTCGCGTATCCTTCACACCTGATGGCGAAGGTGGTGTTTACATTATGTCCGTCGACATCACTGAGGAAACGCAAGCGCGCGTCGCGCTGCAACAAACCCGCCGCCGCGCGATGGCCGCACAGATGACAAGTGGGTTGGCGCATGATTTCTCGAACCTGTTGACCATTATTCTGGGCATGCAGTCCAGACTGGAAAAGATGGATTTGCCGGAAGATGCTCGTGAGCTGATTGACGCGACCAAGCAGACAGCGCGCAGGGGTGGGCAACTGTTGAATCGCATCGCGGACATGACGGGTAACCGGACACCTCAACCCAAAGCGACGGACATGCGCGGGTTGCTTGAGGATTTGCGCATTCTGGCCTCTCCATCTCTGCCGCGCGGGGTCGGCTTGTCGGTGGTTAACACGTTGCCGGACAAAGCTCTGATGCTGGATCCCGGGATGGTTCAGGACGCCTTGCTGAACCTGGTTTTGAACGCGCGAGATGCTTGTGGAGAATCCGGTCAGATCACAATCAGCGCCCATACCATCGGTGAGATATGGACCGAAATCGCAGTGTCAGACACGGGCCCCGGGTTTTCGAAAGATGCATTGGAAAAGGCGTTGAACCCGTTTTTTACAACCAAAGGCGACAAAGGGTCGGGTCTTGGTCTGCCGATGGTCTACGACACCGTCAAGCTGGCCGGCGGCGACCTGAGTTTGCGCAATACTCCGTCAGGTGCATCGGTCATTTTGCGACTGCCGTACCGAGCAGCCTTGCCGGTACAGGAAGGGTTGGTTCTGTTGGTCGAAGACAGCGACGATCTGCGCAGTCAGTTCCGCGATATGTTGGTCGACATCGGGTTTGCAGTGATTGAGGCGACGTCTTGTGACGAAGCCATCACCCTGGCAAAAGAGGTCAAAGACATTGCTTTGGTGCTGTCCGATATTCGCCTTGAAGGGCAGGAGACGGGTTTGGATCTTTTGGCAAAACTGGAGCCCGCCTTGCCTCGTATCCTGATGACATCACTGCCTTATGCCGATCCGTTGTATCGTGAGGCGCTGAAACGCGCGCCGGTGCTGCGGAAACCCTTCACCCGGGCGCAACTGTCCGCCCTGATCCGTGACGAGGCTGCCTGATGACCCAACCGCTGGTGACCATTGTCGATGATGAGCCCGAGATACGGCGCATTCTGACCGACGCGCTTGAAGAAGCAGGCTTTCGCACCCAGAGCTTTGCGCGCGCGCGGGAATTCGAAGCGTCGCTCAAACGGGTCACGCCGGACGTGTGTCTGGTTGACTTGTCATTGCCGGATACGGACGGGTTGGCACTGGTCCATCGGTTGGCTCTGGAGCAGGGGGCTTCGGTCATCATCATTTCTGGTCGTGCGCAGGTACAGGATCGCGTCACCGGTCTGGAACTGGGGGCGGATGACTACATTACCAAGCCGTTCGACCCGGCCGAAGTTGTGGCTCGCATTCGGGCGCGGTTGCGGTCTCCCAAGGCGCAGACCACACAATCTGACGTGGCACGTTTCAACGGCTGGACGGCCTACTTTGATCGCTACATCCTAGAAGACGGATCCGGTGCCGAAACTCCGTTCAGCCATGCAGAGGGCGAAGTTCTGAAGCTGTTTCTGGAAAGTCCCAAGCGATTGATCAGCCGCACTCAGATGCAAGATGCTCTGGGTGGTGCTGCCGGCGACAGTTTTGATCGTGCGATGGATGTCAGAATTTCCAGGTTGCGGACCAAACTGGGCGAAGACCCCAAAAACCCTCGCCTGATCAAAACTATCTATGGTGCCGGATATATTTTTTTGGGCGATGTTGAATGGTAAGCACTGGTCAAAACGACGACTTGCCGCACAAAAAGACAGGGCGCTGTTCCGGTCGTGTCGCGGTTTTTTGACTGAGGTAGAGGTAAACGCATGCCTTGGTGCTTGTTGATGTTAATCAATCGCGAGCAGGTTTCTGAGTGATTTCCTTGAAAGGCTGCCACTTACCCACGGGATTGGATGAAACCTATCTGCGAGTTCGCGGTAGGTGGGTGCAAATTTATTGAGGCGTCAACATAGCATGAAAAAGTCAGTTCACACCCGGACTCCCTCTGTTTCTGCGGCTTGCTCAATTGGCAAGGAGCAGCGCCACTTGAGCGGTTCAAATTGAAAGTTAGTGCACGGTTGGCTTTGACCTCTCCCGGTTTCCGGTCAGGTATTCATGCGGCCTTTCGGGTTTCGGTTAGTTGGCCACGATTACGTTCAGCGTCAAGTTTCCGAGCGAAGAATATGACCTGTTTTCATAATAGTCGTGCCTCCAGTTGTTGATCTGGGTTTGCGCGCCATCCATCGGCAATAGCCATGTCGCGTCCTCGTCTGACTAGGCGGGCAAAACGCCTGCCTATTCCTCACGTCCCGCTACGATCAATCCCCTGGACCGCAGAAGTTCGGTCAATGGTCCGTCTTCCAGACCAACATCCAGAATCTCGTAGTTTTCCAGTGCCGTAGCATCGGCATTACCCATCCGGCCGAGAGTCAGGGCCGGAGTGTGGGTTTCAAGCTGTATATCACCTTAGGCCAGCGCAACGCTCCAGCCTGATCGATCACGCGCCAAAGCCGGTAATTGCGTTCGGAGGGATTCATAACAACTTCATTATTCAAGACATCGCAAGGGCGCGCTGGTTACGCGTAGTATCATCTCTTCTACTTCACGCAGGCTCGAATTGAAGCAAAAAAGAGAGCCACACCGTGTGAGTGTTGTCCTAACGAGGCAATCGATAGCGCAAGTAGCAGACTAACGAAAAATTCATCGAAGTCATCAATGCACAATTGCCAACATGTGCAACTAAACGACGGTCAGCGTGACGGCACCGACCGAGTTGCCCTGCTGATTTCTTAGAGTGAATCTCCGTCGTGAATTGTGTCAGAAAGGGGTTTTTGCGTGCAAAACACTTCCGATAAATTTTTAGTAATGATTTGAGACTCAATGTTGCATTTTGGCAATGAGCGCGGAGTAACTCCAACAGAGCGAATTTAATTCGAATTATCGCCTTAATCTTGTGTTTATTTTATTCCGATATGTGATGGGGAAATTCGAATTGTAGGTTGCCGTTCTGCGCGAACGCGGTTTGCCCCCATGTGTTGTGACTAAGTCGTATGTGGGGTGCAAGGGTGTCCAAGAAGTCAAGTTTGCTGCTGGCTGTTTCTTTTTATACTTTAATTTCAACACCTTTATTCGCAGCGCCCACGGCAGACTCGAAAGTAGGCGACACGGTGGCCAACCCGGTGACAGGTATGGATACCACTGTCAGCGCACTGATTGTCGACCCGGCCTCGACGCCCACAGCCGGAACAACAGCATTTGTAGAGACAGCAGATGGATACGTTTTCCTAGTCAAAGATGCCGGGGACACAATCTACAATTCCGACAATCCTCCGCTAGCATTCGAAATTGTATCCATTTCAGGAACAACGGCTCAAATTAGCAATTCCGGAGCATCCGGTACGGCCGGTTTGTCCACTCAATTGACGCTGTCGCAGTACAATAGCAATTTCAACAGCTCTGGGACTCCAGGTGCGGTGACACCACCTGAAGATGTGTCGGGACCGAACGGCGTGAACCAAGTTGTCTATGGTCAGGATGGGAGCAATGGCCGTGACGGCGCGTTGGTTGTACCGCCTAGCTCAGGCGGCAATGGCGCAACTGGTCCGACGCAAACAAAGACCCTTAGCAGTGATGTCAACGCCACCAGCAACATAGGGTGGCAGGTCGGCAGCGTCGGCGGCGATGGTGGCAATGGTGGTGACTCCTACCTGAGCTTCTGGGACGGACGCGATGGCGGCGATGGCGGCAAGGGCGGCACCGTCAACGCAACACAGTCCAGCAGCAGCACAATCCAAACCTCGGGCAGTGGCAATTACGGCATTTTCGCATTCAGTCGAAGTGGCGAGGCTGGGAATGGCGGCAGCGGGTTCGCCGCCCCCGGCGGTGGTACTGGCGGGCATTCAGCGGATGGCGGCAATGTGACCGTCACGCAGAGAGGTGAGATTTCGACGTCCGGAGATTCCGCCGATGGTATCTATGCCCTGAGCGTTTCGAACAATGGTGGCAACGGCGGCGCGCAGTGGGGCCTGGTAGGATCTTCAGGTGACGGCGGCTATGGCGGAAGCGGCGGAGCTGTGACAGTCAATACCACATCAACCGGCAGCATTCTGACAAGCGGCGACTATGCGAACGGGATTTATGCACAGTCGATTGGGGGTTCGGGTGGGTCCGCAGGGACCAGCGGCAACCTATTGGTGTCCTTGATCGGCGGTGCCGACAACGGCGGTAACGGCGGGACGGTCACGGTTTCCCATGCTGGCGCCATTGAGACACAGGGAGACTTTTCGCGCGGGATTGTGGCGCAGTCCATTGGCGGCGGCGGTGGGTCTGGCGGAACAGGTGGTGGCCTGGTTTCGCTGTCTCTGGGCGGGGTCGGATCGAATGGTGGCAGCGGCAGCGCCGTTAGCGTGACGGTTCAGGGCAGCGGCAGCATTCTGACCTCAGGCAAAGGTGCCGATGGGGTCATGGCGCAATCTATTGGCGGCAGTGGTGGCACGGGTGCGAACTCATACGGGTTGGTCGCAATCGGTGGCACCGGGTCAAGAGGAGGCACAGGAGCTGCAGTAAGCGTCAGTAACTACGGACAAATCCAGACCGGGGGCGACGGCGCGCGCGGAATCATCGCTCAGTCGATTGGCGGCGGTGGCGGCGACGGTGGCTCGTCCGCAGGAATGGTATCCGTTGGCGGAAACGGCAGCGGCGGTGGCGCTGGATCAACTGTGACCATCGTCAATGACGGGATCATTACCACGACCGGAGACGATGCGATGGGCATTCTGGCCCAGTCCATCGGCGGTGGTGGCGGCAATGGCGGTTCTTCCGGAGCGGTCGGCGCATTCGTGGGCGTTGCCATCGGCGGCGATGGCGGGTCCGGAGGCAAGGGCGGCGACGTGAACGTCACATTGTCGAACACCGACAGCAGTCAGCCATCTGCAATTCAAACCTCAGGCGATCGCTCCACTGGTGTGTTCGCACAATCCGTCGGCGGCGGTGGCGGCAATGGCGGCGGCGCTGTTTCAGTAGCGGTCGGTGCCTTTGGAGCGGCTTCGGTCTCGGTTGGTGGCTCGGCCGGCAGTGGCGGCGACGGCGGCGATGTGTCAATCAGCGGCAGCGGGTCTGCATCTGTGCAGACCGGTGGCGACGATGCAATTGGCGTCATGCTGCAATCCGTTGGCGGCGGAGGCGGCAATGGTGGATATGCGGTTTCTGTTGCAGTGTCTGGCGGCCCGGTTTCGGGCTCTTTGGCAGTTGGTGTCGGCGGCGATGGTAGCACGGGTGGCAAAGGCGGCACGGTCACGGTCGGCCAGTTTGACGGCAGTGGCTCTCCGACGGCTGCGGGGTTTGAAGGCACCGTTGTCACAACCGGCAACCGCTCGACCGGTATGCTGTTTCAATCCGTTGGCGGCGGTGGTGGTAATGGCGGCTTGGCTGTGGCGGCAACCGGTGGTGCCTCGGCGCTGTTTTCCGGCAATGTCTCTGTTGGTATCGGCGGTGAGGCTGGCAGTGGCGGCGACGGCGGCGATGTGCAGGTCTATACCAAGGCTGACATCACAACGACGGGAACCAGTTCGAGTGCTTTGATCGCACAGTCCGTTGGCGGCGGCGGCGGCAATGGCGGTGGCAGTATTGCAGCCGGTGTCAGCGCAAGCGGCGTGGCGGCAATTGGGATCAACGTGGGTGTTGGCGGAGATGGCGGCGGTGCCGGGATCGGCGGCGACGTCACCCTGATTGCAGGCGGGACAAACATCGAAACCAGGGGAGCATTTTCCAGCGGTGTTGTCGCACAGTCCGTGGGTGGCGGCGGCGGCAATGGCGGCTACAGCGTCGGCGCGAGCGCCGATATTGGCGGGGCGGCTGCTGGGTCTGTCAGTGTGGGCCTTGGCGGCAAAGCCGGCGGTGGCGGTGACGGCGGCGCAGTAACCGCACAGGTTGACGCAAACGTCACAACGCGGGGCGATGACTCTGGTGCTGTTGTAGTTCAGTCCATCGGCGGCGGTGGCGGCAATGGCGGCTTCAGTGTCGCCGCGGGTCTGGCCGCAGGCGGAGCCGGTGCAGGAACCGTTGGTGTCGGGCTTGGCGGCGAAGGCGGCAGCGGCGGTATCGGCGGCAGCGTGACCGGTGTTCTTGTCAACGGTGATGTCCGCACCGAAGGTCTGCGCTCGACAGGTGTTGTGATCCAGTCCATCGGCGGTGGCGGTGGTAACGGCGGTTTCAACGTGACGGCCGGTGTGGCCGCTGGCGGTGCAGGCGCTGGTTCGATTGGTGTCGGACTTGGCGGAGGCGGTGCAACAGGTGGCAATGGCGGCATTGTTGAAGGACAGGTCGTGGGCAACGTGACCACGCTTTCCGACAATTCCAGCGGTGTCGTATTCCAATCTATCGGCGGCGGTGGCGGCAATGGCGGTTTCAACGTAACCGCCGGGGTAGCCGGTGCAGGCGCTGGTGGCGGCGCGGTTACGGTTGGCTTGGGCGGCGACGCGTCCGGCGGTGGGATCGGTCGTTCAGTGACTGGTCGGGTTACCGGAACTGTCAGCACGACTGGTGCGGATTCGACAGCGGTTCTGGCGCAATCCGTCGGCGGCGGCGGCGGTAATGGAGGCTTTAATGTCAGCGCCTCACTCGCGGGCGCGGGTGTGGGCAGCGGTGCCGTTTCAGTTGGGCTGGGCGGCAGCGGCGGCACAGGTGCAACTGGTGGCACGGTAAATCTGACAACCACGGATGCAATCGTAACGGCTGGGGACAGGTCGTCCGGCGTAGTCGCTCAGTCCATTGGCGGCGGCGGCGGCAATGGCGGCTTCAACGTCTCGGGCACAGGCGCAGGCGCCGGTGTCGGGTCCGGTGCAGTTAGCGTGGGGCTTGGCGGCGACGGAGCTGGAGGCGGCGATGGCGGCGCGGTCACTCTGACCTCCGGCGGGACAATCCTGACTCAGGGCGACTCGGCGACGGCGTTTCTGGCCCAATCCATCGGCGGCGGCGGCGGCAATGGCGGGTTCAACGTCAGTGCTTCGGTCCAGGGATCTGGCGTTGGCGGGGGCGGAGTTTCGGTTGGCCTTGGCGGCGATGGTGCTGGCGGGGGAGATGGCAACACCGTCATCGCAACTTCGAACAATTCGGTCGAAACCCGTGGTGATCAGTCCTCGGGCGTAGTGGCGCAATCCATCGGCGGCGGCGGCGGCAATGGCGGGTTCAATGTTTCTCCGGTTCTGTCAGGTGCAGGAACTGGTAGCGGAGCCGTCAGCGTCGGGCTCGGCGGGTCAGGCGACACTGGCGGCAATGGCGGCAACGTGACACTGACGTCGAACGGTACCATTCTGACCGACGGCTTTGCCTCTGGCGGTTTTGTGGCGCAGTCCCTTGGCGGTGGCGGCGGTAACGGCGGCTTTAACGTCTCGCCAACCCTGTCAGGTGCAGGCGTCGGAGCGGGTTCAGTTTCGGTTGGGCTAGGAGGTTCAGGCGGCGGCGGCGGCGACGGCAGCCTGGTAACCGCGAGCACAACGGCCAACGTAGTGACCAAGGGAGATGCTTCAGTTGGTATTCTGGCACAGTCCGTTGGTGGCGGCGGCGGCAATGGTGGCTTTAACATTTCACCTGCCTTGGCAGGTGCGGGCACCGGGTCAGGCGCGATCAGTGTCGGACTGGGCGGGTCTGGCGGTAGCGGCGGCACCGGCGGTGTCGTTGGTCTGACCGTTGCGAACAGTGTGCAAACCGAAGGCGCGCAATCGAGCGCGGTTGTTGCCCAATCCATCGGCGGCGGCGGCGGTAACGGCGGCTTCAATGTCTCGGCTTCAGTTGGCGGCGCGGGCACAGGTTCTGGCGCAGCAGCCGTTGGGCTAGGTGGTCGGGGAACCGGCGGCGGCGATGCCTCAGCGGTAACCGCAAACGTGACCGGGAACCTTGTGACGTTGGGCGAAACCTCGACCGGTTTGCTGGCGCAGTCCGTCGGCGGCGGAGGTGGTAATGGCGGAATGAACATCTCAGTCGCGGTTGCCGCGGCAGGTACGGGATCGGGTGGCGCATCCGTTGGTCTGGGCGGCGCATCTGGAACGGGCGGCGACGGAGGAACGGCTGAGGCCTCTTTGAACGGCAACGTTTCGACGCAAGGGGACGAGTCCGGCGGTTTCATAGTTCAAAGCCTTGGCGGCGGTGGCGGCAACGGCGGCATGAACGTCTCTGCCACAGTCACGGTTGCCGGAACCGGCAGCGGTGGTGCGTCTGTCGGGCTTGGCGGCAGCGGGGGTAGTGGCGGTGATGCCAATACGGCCGACGGCACGGTTGTGGGTGATGTCACAACGGCCGGCGACAATTCGGGCGGTGTTTTGGTCCAGTCCGCCGCGGGCGGCGGTGGTAACGGAGGGCTGAATGTCTCTGCGGCCATGAATATTTCGGGCACCGGCGGCGGCGCTATTGGCGTTGGTATCGGTGGATCCGGCGGTGACGGCGGTAATGCAAGTGCGGCCACTGGTTCGGTTACCGGCGACGTTACCACCAGCGGTGAAAACGCAACCGGCGTTCTGGTTCAGTCTGTTGGCGGAGGCGGTGGCAATGGCGGCGTCAACATCTCGGGTGCGCTCAGCATTGCGCGCACAGGGTCCGGTGCTGCAGGAATCGGAGTGGGCGGCTTTGGCGGTAGCGGCGGTACCAGTGGGGCCGTCGACAATACGTTCTCGGGCAATGTCAGCACTTCGGGCACACGCTCGGCTGGTATTATTGCCCAAAGCCTCGGCGGCGGCGGCGGCAACGGTGCCACGAATATTTCCGGCGCGATTTCGGTGGCCAGCAACTATTCAGGCGGTCTCGGGATTGGTGTTGGTGGCTTTGGTGGCGACGGTGGTGATGCAAACAATGTAACGCAACAAGTTACCGGCAGTGTTGTAACAACAGGAGACGACTCGGTCGGGATTCTGACACAAAGCCTTGGCGGCGGCGGCGGCAATGGTGGCACTAACATCTCGGCCGCGTTGTCCCTGTCTCGGTCGGCCAATGCGGCCGTGGGTATCGGCGTAGGCGGCTTTGGTGGCGGCGGCGCAAATGCCGGTGCCCTGGTTCAGTCGACTGTTACGGGCGGTGTTGGCACCGTCGGCGATCGCAGCACAGGTATTCTGACACAGAGCCTCGGTGGCGGTGGCGGCAATGGCGGCACGAATATCTCGGCCTCGTTGGGCATTAGTCAGGAAAATGGCGGCTCGGTCAGTCTGGGCGTGGGTGGCTTCGGGGGCGGGGCCGGTAACGCCGGTGACGTGATCAGCACCCTGCGGTCCAGCACGGATAGCAGTGGCACAACCTCGGTGGTCACAATAGGGGCGGACAGTATCGGTGTCATGGCGCAATCCGTTGGCGGCGGCGGCGGCAATGGCGGCCTCAACGTCTCGGGTGCCGTTAATCTGACAGGTAAATCCGGTGCGGCGGTGACTTTGGGCCTTGGCGGTTTTGGCGGCGGCGGCGGCGATGCCGGGGCGGTAACACTGGATGTGGAAAGTGATGTAGTCACGGCTGGCGACGGGTCACATGGCGTATTTGCGCAGAGCCTCGGTGGTGGTGGCGGCACAGGCGGCGTGAATATTTCGGGCTCTCTGGCGCTGACAAAGCCCTCGGGGTCGGACACAATCTTTTCGGTCGCGGCTGGTGTTGGCGGCTTTGGCGGATCGGGTGGCGATGCCAGCAATGTTGATCTGGACTACACCGGCAATGTTCAGGCCGTTCCGATGGTCAGGCAACCCGACGGCACATTTGCCGTCGACCAAAGCAAAGGCGCCAGCGGTATTATCGCGCAATCGCTGGGCGGTGGCGGTGGCAATGGCGGCACCAATGTCTCCGGCGGTATCGCGATCAGCGGCAAGCCAGGTGCGGGCCAAACGGACAGCAGCAAGTCCTATGCGGTGGTCGTGGGCGTCGGTGGGTTCGGCGGCGGCGGCGGTGATGCCGGGAATGTCGATGTGAATATCGGCGCAGGCAGCACGATCAGGGCGCACGGAACCGGCCAATCCGGTCTGTTGGCCCAATCCCTTGGCGGCGGTGGCGGCAATGGCGGCCTGAATGTGTCGGGTGGTATCGTATCCGACAGCTCGTTGATTGTTGGTGTTGGGGGTTTCGCCGGTGACGGCGGCAAGGCAGGAGACGTCACGGTCACGTCGCAGGCTGACATCACAGTCACAACCAACCCGGACGATATCTCTATTCCCGATACGACAACATTTGAAGACAAGCTGCGCGATTTCCTCGGCGACACGATTGTCGACGACACCGAAGAGCTGGCCTCGTCCTTCGGGCTCGAACGTTTGTTCATCGATATGGGAGTTTTTAACGAGGAAAAACCAGATACCGATGGTTCAGCTGGACTGATGGCACAATCCATTGGCGGCGGGGGTGGTAACGGCGGTCTGAACGTTTCGGGCGGTATTGCGCTGAGCAAAGATGGCAAGATCCCTTCGGTTACCTTTGGCGTCGGCGGCTTTGGCGGCGACGGCAATGTTTCGGGTGATGTGACCGTCGGCCATACCGGCACCGTTTCGGTGGCAGGTAACTGGAAGCACGGTGTTTTGGCACAGTCCATCGCTGGCGGTGGTGGTAACGGCGCATTGAACGTGACCGGACAGCTGAACTATGGCGACTCTAACAACTCCGACGGTAAAACCGATCTGAGCATTGTGGGCGGTCTGGGTGGCCACGGCGGTACCGGCGCGGATGCTGGTGATGTTTCAGTTACGCAATCTGGAAACATTTCGACAAATGGCTATCACGCGCGCGGTGTCTTTGCCCAAAGCATAGGCGGCGGCGGCGGCACCGGTGGGATTAATGCGACCTTCGTCGGCACGAAAGACAGCTCGCCAATTGCTATGGGTATCGGCGGCTTTGGCGGTGGCGGCGGCGATGCAGGCGATGTCACGGTTGCGCGTGGATCCGCGGCTGCGGCTGCGGGTACCATCACGACTGACGGTGCCGGTTCGCACGGGATCGAAGCCTCAAGCATTGGCGGCGGCGGCGGTGATGCCGGTATCAACGCGGTTGTGGGCATCAGTAAAACCACCGGAAGCAAGAGCAATGGCGGAACCGGCGATTCAACTGACCGGAAAACGCCCACCAACACGGGCGTCGATGACTCGGTAATTGCCAACTACAACGCCGTTCTCGATGAGTTGGAGGGCAAGGTGAACCCTGCCGACTCCTCCGGCAATAAAACCGGCGTGTCGGCTGTTATCGCCATAGGCGGTGATGCTGGAACGGCCGGGGACGGCGGCACCGTGGATATCGATCACTATGGTGACATCGTTACGCTGCAGGACGGCAGCCACGGGGTCTTTGGTCAATCCATTGGTGGAGGCGGCGGCAACGCGGCTTTGAACCTTGGTATGACGTACGAACTGGCCTCAGACGCGACCAACAAGGGCTTTGGCCTGGCTGTCGGTGGCGGTACGGGTGAGGGCGGTATCGGCGGTTCGGTCGATGTTCGCAATACCGGGGACATCACGACCAGCGGCGCGGACTCTCATGGCCTTTTTGCCCAATCCGTTGGCGGCGGCGGCGGCAATGCGGGCTACAACTCTGCCTCGACATCTGTAGATGGCGGCAACGTGAATATTCAAATCGGTCGGACCGGTGGTACCGGCGGAAGCGGTGGCGATGTCTATGCAAGCTCGAATGGCATCGTCCGCACTGCTGGTAACCGTTCATACGGCTTCTTCGCCCAGTCCATCGGTAACGGCGGCGGCAATTCGTCCTCGACATCAGTCAGCATAGGTACGCCCAAGACCGGCGACAGCAAGGGCAACAAAGCCAGCTTGTCAGTCGGGCTTGAAGGAGGCACTGGTGGCGAAGCGGGCGATGTGACGACAGTTGTCGCCGGAACAGTCGTTACTGAGGGGACGGATGCTCACGCCGTGTTTGCCCAGTCCGTTGGTGGTGGCGGTGGCAATGGTGGCAAGGCCAGCAATTCAGCCGGTAAGGGTACGTCTGTTGCGCTTTCCATTGGCGGCACAGGAGGCACAGGTGGTGTAGGCGGCAAAGTCGACGTGTCCAACACCGCGCGAATTGCGACTTTCGGTGATCGTTCCGTCGGTTTGATGGCGCAATCTATCGGTGGCGCGGGTGGCACCGGCGGCATGGTTCAGGCGGGTCAATCGAACCTCGACACCATCAAAGCCGTGGTCAATCCGTCGACGGTCGGCACGACAATTTCGGTTAACATCGGCGGCACAGGCGGCGACGGCATGACTTCGGACACCGTGACCGTAGTCAGCGATGGGATCATCACGACCGAGGGCACGATGGCTCATGGCATCTTCGCTCAATCCGTTGGCGGCGGTGGCGGTATGGGTGGTTTGGTTGAAAACCGCATTATCAGCTTGCGCAAAGACATCGGGAACACAGCGACGCTGTCCATTGGTGGCACTGGCGGAACCGGAGCAGTGTCTGCAGCGGTTTCCGTCACAAATCGGGACCTAATCCAGACGACGGGCGACAAGTCCATTGGCATCTACGCGCAGTCCGTCGGCGGTGGGGGTGGCGATGCGCAACAGGTGCGCAACATCATTCTGGGCCGGTCCTCGGACGGAGCAACGACAAATGCCATTCTGATTGGTGGCACGGGTGGCACTGGCGGGTCTGGCAGCACCGTAACTGTCGTCAATGAAGCTGATGCCACTATCCGCACCACCGGTAAGGAGAGCCATGGCATCCTTGCGCAGTCCGTCGGTGGCGGCGGCGGCAATGGTGGCTCTACGATCTCGGTCGACGGGCGCTATGGCGGGGCTGAGGCCAGCACGCGGCGGGCACTACAATTCGGTCTTGGCGGATCGGGTGGTACTGGGGGCACGGGCGGCAACGTCTTGGTGACCAACGCAGGGACGATCGTGACAACTGGTGAAGCCGCGCATGGTATCTTCGCCCAATCCATCGGTGGTGGTGGTGGCAATGGTGGAAGTTCGATCACTGGGACGCTGCGACTGAAGACGGGCGACAGCAGTTCTCCGACCGCGCAGTTGAATATTGGCGGTTCCGGAGGCAGCGGCAACATCGCCGGTAACGTGGTCGTAACAAACAGCGGTGACATCCGCGTTGATGGCGCGGGTGCATACGGCATCATGGCGCAATCCGTTGGCGGCGGTGGCGGCAATGGCGGGTTGGCTGTTGCGATGGATGTAAATGACCTCAAGAACACCATGACGGGCAAATCTTATTCGAAGATCGCCATCGGCGGATCGGGCGGGGACGGCTCAGATGGCGGAGACGTCACAGTCAACCATACAGGCGCGATTGTCGTGAATGCAGAAAACGGGTTTGGCATCTTTGCGCAATCTGTTGGAGGCGGCGGCGGAAATGCCGGATATTCGGTGTCATCCCCTCTTGTCTCGGCGCTGGACTACACGGTTTCGCAATTGCTTGGTGCGCGTGAGGGTGCCAATGGGTCCGTTGGAACCGTTACCGTCAATTCGACCGGGGACATTCTTGTGAATGGGACAGGTAGCGAGGCTATTTTCGCTCAGTCCGTGAATGGCGGTGGTGGTAATTCCGAAACATCAGTCGATTTCACAACCGAAACTGCCAGCGCTGGAGGAACCGGCACTTCCTATATCAGCGACATCTCTTTGGGTGGCGATGAAGTTTCAGACATGGCTGGCAGTCAGGTCGCGCAATCACATACAGGCAATATCGCGACGACAAGCGACCGCTCGACCGGCTTGATGCTGCAGAGCGTTGGCGGTGGTGGTGGTATATCAGCGAACAACGTCAATGTTCAGGACGGTGACGGTATCGACATCACCGCACGTCTGGGTGCGATTAACACGGATGACGCCAGTGGCGGCGACGTGACCGGCAGCCGGACCGGAGATGTGGGCACAGACGGCGCATTTTCCTCGGCGGGTGCAGCGCAGTCTATCGGAGGCGGCGGTGGTAAGCTTGTGCTGAACAGCGCTGGCACCGCGAATACAAACAAAGCTGCTTCGGTGATCCTGGGTTCCGACCCAAGTTTCCGCAATGACGGCGGTGATATCGACCTCTCTCTGGACGGAGACATTACCACTACGGGTGATCGGTCATTTGGTCAGAGTGTTCAAAGCATTGGTGCGGGTGGCGGTGAGGTCGTTGTTGCTGGACTAGGACGTTTGGATGTAACTTTGGGTGCACAAGACGATTCAACCGGTGACGGCGGAACTGTTGGTCTTACTAATATCGGGGGCATCACCACCAGCGGCTCTGGGTCTCATGGTTTCGTAATCCAAAGCATAGGCGGCGGCGGCGGTCTTGTCTCTACAGATTTGGATGCAAGCCAAATCACAGTGAATCTCTCGCCTGCTAATGGTGGTAACGGTGGCGACATTACGTTCACCCAAAACGGTAATATCGTCACCACCGGTGAAAACGCGATTGGTGTTGTGGCGCAGTCACTGGGCGGTGGTGGTGGCATGGTGGATTCGGCTTTCCGTGGATCTGCGGGTGGTGCTGGGGCCGGTGGCACCATCGACATGGCGCTGAATGGCAATATCCTGTCCGTGGGCGAAGGCGGCATCGGCGTTCTGGCCCAATCCGAAGGGCGCGACGGAGCGGGTGCAATCACGCTTGGCTTCGATGGCGTCGTCATGGGCGGGACCGGGCAAGCAGACGCAATTGCATCAATCGTTGTGGACGGCGGCGCGAACAACGCGCTGACTTTGTCCAAGGACACAGTGCTTCTCGCCGGGAATAACCAGTTGGTGAACGGCGGAAACGGCAATGAACAGATTTCGTTGGCGGGTAAGGCACTGGGCAATCTGGACCTTGGCGCGGGTACCAACGGTCTGACCGTCGAGGAACAGGGCGCCTTTTATGCGCTGGACACGATCAATCTGGGCGCTTCTGGGTTGATGCAAGTGAATGGCGACTTTGTTTTAGGGGCGAACTGGGGTCTGAATACGGACATGACGCCGACTGTTAAGTCGGGTGACTTTGTCTTTACCGGTAACGTCAGCCAGACCACGAACCTGACGGGAAGCCTAGCCTTTGGTGCGACGGCATCCTCGACCTTCGACGTATATTACCTCACCACGGGTGCATCGGGTGGCAATAGCGATCTGGTTAATGTCAGCGGTGACGCCACAATGGGCGGCACACTGACACCACGGCTCAATACGCTTCAACGGGCGTTACCTCTAGTCATCGTCGACCCGAATGGGACAGCTGCGGATGCGGGCACGACGATTCAGGACACAGTAGTGTTGGATTACTCGATTGGCTTGAACGGCTCGACATCGGACGGCAGTTCGATTGATCTGGTGATAACTCCGGACTATTCGACCGCGAACATGAACGCGAACGAGGCGGCCGTTGGTGACTACATCAACCAGGTGCTGAATGGGCAGGGCTCCGCTGCGCAAGGTGAGTTGTTCGCCCTGATCGGGAACATGACCTCCGAAGCTGATGTCATCGCGGCAATCGGTGCATTCACTGTGGCCGACTACGCTGCGGATGCAGTTGATGCCTACTACGGCACCCGGGTATTCGCAAACGCACTGCATAACTGCGAGCGGTTTACCGATTACCAAGCCGGAGACGATCCACGCAATTGTGTCTGGTTCTCCGGAGGAAGGTCTTTCTACGACCGCGAGCAGACTGGTATCTACGATGAGTTGGACATCAACAATACCAACCTGTCTGCCGGTGTCCGTTTGCCGGTTGGGGATGAGCTCTATGCCGGTTTCGCGTTGGGTTACGACCAAATAAGCCTGCGGAATGGTTCGCAGTACAATGCGACCGGTGACCGGTTCAATCTGGGTGCTTCGCTGACCAAATACACCGGCCCGTGGGAGTTCGCGGCCATGCTGTCAGCCGGCTGGTCAGACTATGACTCCGACCGGTCCGGTGGGATCAGTGGTGTGCTGCCCAACGGAAACGTGGTTAACACCGTTGGCGTCAGTTCGATCAAGCACAAGATGAACCAGCAGAACCTGCGGTTGAGTTTTGCCTATGATCACAGATTTGCCGGTGGCAGTTCTTATCTGCGACCCGAGATCGCTGTTGACGCCACCCGTCTGGCGACAGAAAGCAACGGTGATGCAACTCTTTCGGGGATCGTCCTGCAGGATGATAGCGAGATGATCTACTCCCTGACCCCATCGCTTGAGATCGGGACAGAACAGATTCTCAGCGCCTCTCAAAAGCTACGCGTAAGCTTCCGCGCCGGCGCCATCATCTCGTCGAACGACACAGTATCAGTAAGCGCCGGTTTTGCAGGTGCAAGCGCAGCTGATGGTGGGTTTACGAATACCAGCTTTATCGGAGACGCCCATGGGCTGGTTTCGGCGCGATTGGGGCTGTATGCGTTGGATGACAGCAGCTTTATCAATCTGAGCCTGGACCATATGTTCGGGGACTCAGCCAAGGCTCTCCAGGTTGGTCTGGGCCTTGGGGTACAATTTTGAGCAATGAGGGACGGCAGTATGAAAATTTGGCTTGGCGCGCTAGGAATCTCACTGGGTTTGACACACCCTCTTGCCGCGCAAGAGAAAGGCACACTCCCGTGGTCGGTAAATTGTGGAAATCCGGGCAACGGAACCGAGCTGGTCTGTGAAATGTCCCAGAGTATTGTTTTGACCGAAAACAACCAGAGGCTTACCTCCGTTGCGTTCGTGAAGCCTGCGAGGAAAGATGAGACCGAAGCCGTGCTGACCTTGCCGTTTGGTCTTCTGTTTTCCGAAGGGGTGATCGCAAAGGTCGATGACGTCGAAGTCGCCCGTCTGGAGTTTCTGACCTGCGAGGCTCAAGGCTGCTTTGCTCGTTCCGCTGTCTCAACAGAGTGGATGTCTGCGATGCGGGCGGGTAAGCAATTTACGATCGAAAGTAAAAACACAGCAAGAGATCCAATCTCCTTTGGTTTCGATCTGACGGGATTCAGCAAGGTATCAGATATTCTGCCGTAACGACTGTTTTTTGCATACAGGCATCTGTCTGGTGCTGGTCATCGAAATCGGACCCTTGATCGTGCCGGGCATGGAACATTGATCGAACGAAGGCCGCCATAATCGTACCGGGAGCAGCCATACCCCACAAACGCCATTCCAAATCATGATCAAGGGCAAGAGATCTGGAAGGAAAAGTTCCTGTACCAAACTTGACCGGACAGACACTGCCGGAAAAACAGCCAACGGTCAGATCACATAGGAACCGCTACAATTGAAGTTGCCAACATAGTTCTAAAACGCCAGTTACCCTAGCAATTCAACAACCGGATTTCGGGTGTTGGCCGAGATTGCGGGATAGGTGTGCCCTCTAAGAAGCCGACTTTGTTCACTCAAAAAACTCGCGGTACAATCGCTGATCCTGCGTTTCACACAGCGCTTGATTATTCACGCAGGGCGCGATCTTTGATCTTGATTACGGGTTGCAAAAGGTAGTCTAGAACCGTTTTCTTGCCTGATAAGATATCCACTTCCGCAATCATCCCCGGGATGATCTCGACGGCTACGCCGCTTGCGTCCAAAATAGCGTGACGTGTCTGGATTTCGATGACAAAGACCTCTTCATCATTGCGTTCGGGCCTTGTCACCGTGTTGGCGCCTATGCGGGTGATCTCACCGTCCAGCGCGCCGTAACGCGCAAAATCATAGGCCGTAATTTTCACCTTAACGGGCTGGCCTGCGTGTAGAAACGCGATATCTTCGGGGCGAACATAGGCCTCGACCAGAAGCCTGTCGTCCAATGGAACAATCTCGATCAGTTCTTCACCGCTGCGTGCCAAACTGCCAATCGTTGTCCGGTGAACGCGATTTATGATTCCACGCACGGGTGATCTGATCTGTGCGCGATCCGCGCGGTCTTGCAAGGCCGGTAAGGACGGCCGAAGTGCCGCGAGTTCGGCTGTCGAGACCGCAAGGTCGGTGAGCGCTGCGCTCCGGAACCTGCTATGTGCGGCTTGAATACGATCGTCGATTTCTTTCAATCCGGTTTTCAACCTGTTGGTCACTGCAACTGCACGGACCTTGCGACCCTCCCATTCAGCGGAACTGCGGCGCAGCGACAAAAGCGTTGTCGCAGGCTCCATCCGTTTTTCCACCAAGGGGGTAATGATGGCGCGTTCTTCGGCCAGAATCCCAAGCGTCTCTTCGGCTGTCACCTGGTCTACCAGCCCTTCCTCATATTCGCGCTGGCGCAGCTCACGCTGTCGCTCCAGAATGGCAATTTCAGCGGCCAGTTCCGCCTGACGGCCCTGATACAAAGCAGTTTCGGATTTGACCACTTCTGGCGCGCCTTCAATGAGCTTTTTTGAGAAAGTAAGCTGGGTGCCGTCAATCTCTGCCTGCAATCGTTGGGCACGAGCCGTCAATCCAAATGCGCGCTGTTGTTCCTGGCTCAACTGACTGTCGATCTGCGTTGTGTCGAACTCCATTAACAGTGTTCCCTTGTCGACAACCAGCCCTTCCGCGACGTGCAAGTATTGTAATACTCCGGGTTCTGTTGCCTCAATCAGCTGCACGTCCGCCGACGGCACAATCCGGCCATCCACGCGGGTCACGTCGTCGAGTTCCGTCATGTAGGCCCAAAGCCCGGCGGAGACGAGGCAGGCAAGGATAACAAGCAACAGGAGAGATCCCCCCAACGGAGATTTCCCCCGCATTTCTCTTGCCATCATGGCAAGGTCAGGATGCCGCGACATTCAGATGCCTCCCTGTTGCGCGCGCGCGCTGGGTCAGCATGCTTTTTGGACCGTCTGCGCCGACCCGGCCGCGTTCGACCACAATGACCCTGTCGACCAGATCAAGCAGGCTGGTCCGATGTGTGACGATAACCATTGTGGTGTCTTTGGTTTCTTGTTTCAGACGCTTGATAACCTCGGCTTCGGTCTTCACATCCATTGCACTGGTCGGTTCATCCAACAACAACACTGGTGGGCGTCCAATCAGCGCGCGGGCCAGCGCGATGGCTTGACGCTGGCCGCCCGATATTCCTTCGCCACGTTCTGCCAGTTGTTGGTCATAGCCGTTGGGGCAATGCGCGATAAAATCTTCAACCCCGGCCACGTGGCCCGCTCTGATCAAATCTTGATCCATGGGCCGGATCGCACCGCTGGCAATGTTTTCGCGAATTGAGCCGGAAAAAAGCCAAACATCCTGCAAAACCGAACCGACATTGCGACGTAAGTCGCCGGGGTCAATCTGACGGATATCGACCCCATCCAGCATTACCGAACCGGTCCTCGGCTCGAATAAACCGAGCATCAAACGCGCGATGGTGCTTTTCCCGGATCCGATCGCGCCCAGAATGGCAACTTTTTCACCCGGTTCTATGTCGAATGAGACACCTGAAAGGGCATCATCGGCTTGTTCAGGATAGGCAAAATGCACATCTTTGAAAGAAATGCGGCCTTTTGCATGTGGTCGACTGATCCAGTTGCGTCCTTCGGGCCGCTCATTTTCCGCCTGCATCAAAGCGTTCAGATTGCGATACGCGCTGCGCGCCTGGTTCACACGTGTGAGTGTCTGGGCAAGCTGCCCCAGTGGCGCCAGCGCGCGTCCAGTCAGCATTACAGACGCAATTAACGCACCCATACTTGCCTGCCCTTCAGTGATCAGGAACACGCCGAAGAAAACAATCAGGACCTGCGCCGCCTGTTGCGTGAATCCTGTCAGGTTCAATGCGAATTGGGTAACTGTCCGGCTGCGGATTCCGTGGGAGGACAGCCGCTCGATAGCATCTTCCCATCGCGCCCGCATTTGTTTTGCCGCTGCGGTTGTTTTGATGGTTTCAAGACCGGAAACGGTCTCGACCAGTACGGATTGTTTTGACTGACCGTCCGCAAAACTTTTTTCGGCCAAACGCGATAACATTGGTTGCACTGCCAGGCCCGCAATCAAAACAATCGGAACGGCAAGGGCAGGTATCAGCGCCAGAGGTCCACCAACGAGGTGAATGACCAGTAAAAAGAGGGCGATGAAGGGCAGGTCCACGAGTGCGACCAGAGTTGCCGATGTAAAAAACTCGCGCAGAGTTTCAAATTCGCGGATCGTGCTGGCCATAGCACCGGTCGATCCGGTCCGCGATTTCATTTTGATGTTCAAAACCTGGTCAAAAACGCGCCGCCCCATAAACATGTCTGCCTTTTGCCCGGCCCGATCAATAAAGCCAGCGCGCAAGAGTTTGAGGGCGAAATCGAAAGAAAGGGCAAGACCAACCCCTGCGGTCAGTGCGATAAGGGATTCCGTCGCCTCATTCGGAAGAACCCTGTCATAGACGACCATGATGAAAACGGATGTGGAAAGACCCAAAAAATTCGCTACCGCTGCGGCAAGCACCACTTGCGCATAGGACCAGCGGTTTGCCAACATGGCCGACCAAAACCAATGCCCGGATGCGGTCCTGTTTCGACCTGGTGTTTCCTCATTGTGGCTGCGCCGAAACAAAAGTGCGTAGCCGGTGTAGCTTTTCCCTAAAACTGTTTCTTCAACCTCACCGATGCCTTCACCCATCTCAGGGTCGAAAATCAGAAAACGGCCGCTCTTGGTACGCCCGTGAAATACAACTGCTTTATTGTCGTCCAACAGAAAAATTGCTGGGACCAGTGTGTCATCGAAATCCGCAAGTCTTCGCGACCCAAATCCCGCCTGCAACCCGGCATGGCGGGCAACCTCAATTGCATCTCGCTGGCTCAAATGACCTGTTGTGCCGGATTGCGCAGCGTGAAGTGCCCCGACCGTGATTGAGCGACCAAGATGCGAGGCGACGTGCCGCAGGCAAATTTCCAACGGAGAAAGCTCTTGTTTAGGTGCCAAAGGGTTCAACGCGGCCATGAATCTTCACCTGTGTTTGCAATTGAAATACCGAGATAATCCAGAATGTCCCCGGTCAGGCTGAGGGCGGCGTAGTTTGTGAGGAAGAAGCTTTGTTCCGCCAAAATCAGCCTTTGCTGCGCGTTCACATAGTCTCGCTGTGCATCCAGTATCTCGACCAAGCTGCGTCGGCCGATAGTGAATTGGGCCCGCGCAGCTTCCACGCTTTCGGCGTTGGCCTGGGCAGCTAAACGAGCCGCTTGCAGGCGAACCGCTCCCGCGTCCTGATCTGACCGGATGAACTCTAACTCGCGGCGGATTTCTCGAATTAACGTCTCACGGGCGAATTCGGCCTCTTTCACCTGAGCTTGGGCTGCAGCTATGGCAGCCTTACGTTGACCGGTGCTGTCCAGTTCATAGTTTACGGACAGGTCGACACCGAAATTAGCATCATTGCTGTCATCGCGATCTGCAAATGCCGCGATTTCTACACCTGGCTGTCGCCGCGCAATGGCTGCAGTTTGCTCGGCCTTTGCAGCGATCAAAGCGGCATTCGCACGCCGTACTTGTGGGCTGTCCAAAACGATTTGCGAATCCGTTCTGGCCAATTTGGGCGCAGCGACCGGAGCGGTAAGTGCCCCCGGTGGGCGTCCGAAGACTTCCTGGTACTGTGCCTCCGCCCTGTCTGTCCGAGCCTCTGCATCGGCAAGCTGCGTTCGCGCGTCTGCCATGCGCGAGCGTGCGGTCAAAACGTCTGCATTTGAGCCCACGCCCTGCGTGCTGCGTTCGGTGATCTGGCGCACGATCTCGGCGTGCACCTCAACATTCTGGGCTGAGATTTCCAGGATCTTGCGTCGATCAAGGACCACAACATACGCTTCGATTGCGGCAAGGGCCAGCGCCGCAGCGGTTTGCAGTTGACCGCCCCGGCTTTCGAGGACGCGAGCCTGAGCCGCAGCCAGTTCGCCCGACGCAGCGCCTCCGTCATAGACGAGTTGCGAAACGCGCAGATACGGGGTGAAGTCTGCAATATCGGAATTCACACGCTGTGATCGCGCATTGATTCCCATTGATACGCGAGGAAGAAAAGCACCCTTGGCCGCATTTTCGTCAGCGTCTGCGATTTCCAGTCGTGTCGCGCTTTGTGCGAGGTTTGGGTTGGTTTCGACAGCCGCCCGCACCCGTTGACCAAACTCGCTTTGCGTCAGACGTGGAAGGGGGGGCTGCGCGCCAGCCCCGACAGAACCTGCTGACAGAGAAACCTCTACGCCCGTAAGGTCGGGTGGAGGTGCGCAGGCCGCCATCAAAGGAATACACAAACAGGCAAGATACTTTAGGCCAGAGTTGCAGGAGATCAGAGGCATTTTCACACCTCACCAGCCATGAAAAATTCGTCATTTTGCGCGTGTGCCATGGCGGTGAGGAAACGCGAAATGTCTGAATTTTCGGTATATTGGCTTTGAAGTTTGGGCTTCGTCAGCTGCTCTTGCGCCTGCGACAACCAAGAAATGTGCGAAAGTGATATTTGATGGGCGTGCAGCAATTGAATTGCACCGACATCGAACAATGCGAGTTTCTCTGCCTGCGAAAGAGCCTTCAAGCGTCGGGCATCCAGGACCAGAAACCCTGCCGGCAGCGCGACGTTATCGTAGCTTGCCATTTGTTCGAAAAGACCCATCCCTTGAATGACGTTACACACGGACCTTATGTCCTTGGCCGAGGCCTCTCGTGCTTGGAAAAATCTTAGGACGTTTGAAAGTTCAGCGGTCAACTCACCAGCATCGGTAAAGAACGGTTCGTCCTTCGGAGCATCGGTGACTAGACCAGAAGATTCATCGACCAGAAGTTGCGGATCACAACCCGTTTTACTCGGTAAACCCGCTTGAAATGGCGGGCACCGCAACCCAGACGGGATGTAGGCGGCCAGCCATCGGCCATCGTCGGACACAAAAGGGGTTGGCGCGTTGGGGTTCAATGACAATAGTGCTATAGGTTCAATTTCCCCCCCGGTTTCGCGAAACATTACCGGATACGTGGCCGCGACGAGCAGAATTTCTTTCTCGACAATTGAGCAAGCCTGCTGGGTTTCCGCAAAGTGGTAAGATGAAAAACGCTTCCAGTATTTGTCACCGTGCCGCTCATATGTGACTGGAAACAGGCCGTTCTCTGCCATGTTTGATCCTTTGAGTATGGAGTGGCTGCCGGTCGAAAAACGGCAGTCCATGTTTTGATCAAGCCGTTGCTCCGGTCGGGTCGGCGATCAGGATATTGTCCGCGCTCAATCCGCTCAGATCGTCTAACCCCGAAAATTGCGCCATGGTTTCAACGGTGGCTGCAGTCGGGGAGGAATAGTCGACCCTGACCAGAACGCTATCGTCTCCATCTGTCGCGAGTACGTAGATCTCGTCACCCGCCTGAAGTCCCGTCAAACTTTCGACTGCAGTTTCAATTGTATTGGTCGACAGGTCGGCCAGAACTGTGGTTAAGCCGATGACGCCCGTGTTGGCACCAACCGCGCCGCCTACATTTAATGTCTCAATGCCCGTGCCATCGCCGCGCAAGGTAGAGTGATCGAGGCCATTGAACATCAACGCATCTGCCACATCCGCTGCCGCTCCGAGTGAAAAGCCGGTGATCGTGTCTACCCCGTTGGCCGCAGGGGCGGCTTCGAACACAACGACGTCGCGACCCGCGTCCGAGACATTGATGGCGTCGTCGCCGTCCTGACCACGAACAAAGCTGTCCACATCGCTGGCGACCAAAGTGTCATTTCCATCAGTGCCGAATACGACGGTCGTCGGCCCCCCATCCGGGGTGGTAAGCGACAGTTCAACCGGTTTGCTGGGGTCCTGAACGGTCATGGTGAATGTCACCAACGGTTGGTTCAGATCCGTAAAGCTGGTCGCGACACCTGCAAAGTTGACCACGGAGCCCCCAACCGGGTTGGACAGATACAGACCGAAAGCCCCGTTCCCAACATCGGATCCGGCGTCGAAGGTCACAACTGACGGATCAAATCCCAACTCGATCGTCATCGCTAGCCCGCTGGAAACGTCGCGGTCAGCGTCTGCGAAGATTTGGTACGTGATAGTCGAACCACTCTGATCCGCTTCTGCAATGACATATGCGCCCGGTACATGCGCAGTCGCCTCACCGGTTGCCGGTAAAGGATCAGGGCCGCCCGAAACCGTGGCCTGAGCCTGAAAGTTCAGGTCATCACCTGCTGAAATACCTGTGAAATCTGACGCCGGAACTGCAAGCGACCAGGTGCCATCGGCTGCGACAGTAGCGGTGCCGACAGAGTTATTGTTGAGTGTTACATTCACCGCTTGGCCAGCGGCGAGGCCAACGGATGTTCCAGATACAACAATGCCAGAACTCTGCGCGTCGCCGAGTGAAACTGAGTTGTTCGTCCCTATAGAATTCAGGTCTAACAGCGGTCGGAAATCCGTAGCGAGCGTTGTGGTAGCTGGACTGGCGCTATTGCCGGCCAGGTCACTGACCGTTGCCGAAATGGGGAAATTTGTACTGTCCGCCAATCCGGAAAGATCTGCCGCGGGTACGGTGACCGACCAAGTGCCACCAGTAGCGACACCCGTATACGATTGGCCATCCAACGTGACAGTGACTGTTTGCCCCTCTTCCGCCGATGTCGCCCCTGAGATGGACAGATCGCCTCCCCTTTCGGAGACATCCAGAACCGATCCGACAGCCAATGGGTTGATCGTCACAGTCGGTGCTGTGAAGTCTGTTCTAAACCCAGCACTCGCGCTGGCGCTGTTTCCAGCCGTGTCTGAGACCGACGCATGCACACTGTAAATTTCATCGTCTTGCAGGCCATTTAGACCGGCCGCCGGCGAAACCAACGTCCAGGTGCCGCCACTGACCGTAGTGGTATTGCTCAGGTCTACAGTGCCATCTGCCCTGACGATTTCCACGGTGATGGTGGTGCCGTCCGGGGCATCCGATGCGCCTGAGACCGTCAGATCCGTGCCGCGTTCCGCCAAGTTCATGACCGGGCCGTCGGACAAATTGGTGATGGTGATGGAATGAGGTGAGAAATCAGTGTCAAAACTGCCGCTTGCCTGCAGCGCTGGGTTTCCGGCGGCATCTGTCACGTCTGCAATCACCGGGATTGTTGCGCCATCGGACAGTGCCGTCAAATCTGCCGCGGGTACAGTCGCGCTCCAGACGCCACCAGAGACGGTACCAGTATAATCCTGGCCGTTTAACGATACGGTTACGGTCTGTCCGTCCTCTGCATCAGTTGATCCCGTGATTGTCAGGTCCGTATCACGCTCAGCGGCATTTAGGACGGCACCATCAGAGTATCCGTCGATGGTCAAGGTTGGGGCAGTGACATCCTTGGATACGGGTGCATTCGCCTGGTTGGCTGCGAGCCCGTCCGTATTGGATACATTTGCGGTGATGGTGAATGTGCCCCCGTCTGCCAATGCTCCAAGGTCGGCCGCTGGGATGGTCACCGACCAGCTGTTGTCGGATACTGCGCCGGTGTAACTCTGACCGTCCAACATGACTGTTACCTGCTGGCCGTCTTCTACGTTCCCGGTAATTCCCGAAACCGTTAAATCCGAACCAACGTCTACGGTGTTTAAGGCGGACCCAACCGACAGGGGCGATATAGAAATTGCGGGGCCAGTCAGATCCACCGGAACCGAGGCCGTTGCCGGAACCGAACTGTTTCCTGCTTCATCGCTGACAACGACCCTTACCGACACAGGAGTACCTGAGGGCAGATTTGCAAGATCAGCGGATGGAATAGTGACGCTCCAACTACCGTCAGAGGCGGTCGTCGAATAGGATTGCCCCCCAAATTCGACCAAAACTGTCCGGCCATCAGCTGCTGTTGTCGATCCGCTCAGCTCCATATCGTTCTGAACGTCGACCAATTCGATTTTGTCGACGGGGAGAGGATCCAAAGTTATGGTCGGTGCCGTAAAGTCTGTCTCAATGCTGTCACTGATCTGTGCTGCCGGGTTCCCCGCCATATCTGAAACATCTGCGGTCAACACAATGGTTTCCCCATCCGGCAACGCGGCAAGATCACTGGCAGGCACGGTGACGACCCATTGCCCGTCGGCTACGGTGCCTGAGTATGTGCCGCCGTTCAGAGTGACCGTCACGGTTTGACCGTTTTCCGCGTTTGTCGTCCCCGAGACGGTCAGATCCGTTGCGCTTTCCGCCGCATTTATAACCACACCGTCCGACAAACCGGAAATTGTCAGAGTAGGGGGGATTGTGTCGATGTTGTAAGATACAGTCTCGACCGAAAGCTCTTGTCCGCCGCTGTCCAAGTGGCGAACCGTGACGTTCTGAACACCTTGTGGCAGACTGGCCGCTTCGACAGCTGTCAGCGAAATGCTCCAACTTCCATTGGGCTTGAGTGGCACGGATTTGACCAAAGACCCGATCGTAAGTTCCACTGTTTCGGTTCCACCCGGGACCCTGATATTCGCCTCTGTGCTGCTGAGCGCAGTGGATTGTGCTTGCGCGAGGTTCAAAACCTGAGGTGGTGCCTGCGGCGAGGGGTGAAAATCACCATCGTCTCCACCACCCCCGCCGCCGGCCCCCGCCGCGGCGGCGCCAGCCAGGCCCAATCCGCCCAATGCAGCGCCGACGCCACTAATGCCGCCGCCCGCCGCAGCGGCACCACCTGCTTCGGCGGCCAGACTGAATTGCGCAATTTCGCTCACGGCATTTTCGGCGATCATGATCGCGCCACTGTCCAGAACCTGAACGTTTTCCGCGGCGACAATCATCGTACTGCCATCAATCATCTTCAGCAGAACATCCCCGTTTTTCAGCAGCTTCACTGACTGTACGCCGGGAATCGTTTCTGCAAACTGATAGGCATAAAGCTCTTCTATCGTTGCCTGCGCCAAGGCGGGTAGCGCCATGAGAGTCGAGCCAAGCCCCCCAGCGATACCGCGTCCAATCCAGCGTCGCATCTTGCCATCAATCCACCGGCGAATGTGGTCCTTGCGACCATTGTCTGATCCGGAGTCTGCAGTTTTGGCTTTGGGATCATGTTCTTTGGTCATCTTACCCTCACATGTGATGTCTGTGTCCGCCTGGGTGGGCCAGGTTTTGTTCATCAGTCTTTCGCGTTTGTGACTCATGCGGTCGGACCAGGAAAAATTGTGTTAAACTGAAACCGAACTCCTCGTTTTCACCACAATTCCGCTTTGGTATCGGGCCGGGCATCGGATCATCCTACAGTCATTGCCAAGTTTGGCGTGGGGTGATTTGGTATGATGCTTCAGTTCGAAAGCGTGGTTGCAACAGGGAGCGCAGCGCTCGATTCAGGTATCCGTGATACGGCTTTAAAAACGTTTAACGGGACCACGTATCTGTACAGTTTGACCGGCCCCGGCGGCGGTGTTGCTGTTAGGAAGCTTGTCGATGGCGCGGTTCCGCAACTGGTCGATACCGAGTATTTCAGCGGTTCGATCACGTTTCAGGTGGGCCGCACGGGGACTCCGGTTTCGTTTGGTGGCAGTGATCAGCTCGTATTGGATATCGACACGGCAAATGGGCTGGTGGGGTATGATTTGAACCCGGATGGGACCGTTGGATCCTTGCGGGAAACCGGGATATTGACCGGCGGCGGTGACATTTCGGCCTTGGTGAAACTGTCGACCGGGTCCGGCGATCTGCTGATGATGGCGCATGAAGATACCGGGCGGATTGTCACCTATACCGTGAATGGGGACGGCACATTGACGTCCTCGGGCGTGATCGTGGCACGATCTGATTCGATGCAGTCATTGAGCATTGGCGCAGACAACTTTGTTATTGCGACCGACGGCGCCAGCAACACTGTCTCGACTTACAGGGTTGACGGGGGAACCGCAGCCATAACAGCGGTAGACAACAGCGAGGCCCTGACGACTTTGGGAATCGCGACGCCCACAGCGGTTGAAGTGATACAGGCATATGGCAAGTCCTGGGTGGTGGTCGCGGGGGCTGAAAGTAACTCCCTCAGTGTCATGGAATTAGCCGCCGATGGCCGTCTAATTCCAACCGACCATGCCCTGGATTCGCTGCACACACGGTTCGAGTCGGTTCAGGACCTTTCTGTGGTCGAGATCAACGGGCATGTGTTCGTTGTCGCGGGTGGTGGCGATGATGGAATAACCTTGTTCGCCATGACGCCCGGTGGACAGTTGGTGCATTTGGACAGTTTTGCCGATACGCTTCAAAGCGGTTTGCAGAATGTGAGTTCGTTCAGCGTCGCGCAGGTCGGTGATGAGCTACAGATTCTGGTCGCTTCGCAACAGGATGCGGGGCTGACCCAACTAACGGTGGATGTCGCAGAACTGGGTGTCGTGCGTAGTGGCTTGGGAACAGTTAACGGTACAGCTGGTAACGATATGCTCAGCGGTAATATTCTTCCAACGACCCTTATTGCTGGGGCCGGGGATGACATTTTGATTGCCGGTTCTGCCGCGACCACAATGTCGGGTGGGTCGGGTGCGGACATCTTTGTCATGCAATACGGAGCGGAAACCACCACGATCACGGACTTTCAGGCTGGTATCGACCGGTTGGATATGTTCGATTATCCGCTGCTCAGAACGCCTGGACAGTTGACCTTTACCGCGACGGCGCAGGGCGCCCGGATTGAGTACCTCAACAAGACGATAAACGTGATTTCCGCCACTGGTGGTCCGCTGACCAGTGCTCAGGTGTTTGGCGAGGGTTTTGGCGGCCCCGATCACATTCCCGTCGATTTCGGCGATTTCGGGGGGCTTGAGCCGGGCAGTTCCGATGGGGTTTTAGGGGATGTCTCAATCAATTCAGAAACCGCCAACCCCAGCCTCAGTGACGCTGAAATCAGCTTCACCCCAAATGGCGGAGCCACAGTCAGTGCTCGTGCAGACAGCAATGGGCGGTTCGATTTGAATTTACCGTCTGGCACTTTCGAGGGTGAATTCGACGTCATCAAGACCTATTCTACCGCGAGCAAGGACATCAACGCATTGGACGCGCTGCAGGTTTTGCGGATCTCGGTCGGTCTGGACCCGACATGGGGGCCAGCCTCGCCGGAGAATTTGATCGCGGCAGATTTCAACCGGGATGGTTCGGTGAATGCGCTCGATGCATTGTCGATTCTGCAAGTGGCAGTCGGACAGCCGACTGCCGTTCGCCCGGAATGGGTTTTCATCGACAGTGACGCGGACCTTTCAGGGATCACGCGCACCGACGTTTCTTATGATACCGGGGCCAATGTGGTGGCTGTGGATGGCGTGATTGTCACCGACATGACCTCGATCCTGCTGGGCAACCTCGAAGCGCCTTAGTGCGATCGGGCGGTCACTCTCGGAACGCCCGGTTGAAGTAATCTGCCAGTGGTTTGACCAAATAAGACATTGGCGTACGTTCGTCCGTCTTGATCAACGTTTCCACTGGCATACCGGGCAGCAGTTCCTGCCCTTTCAGACGATCAACTTGCCCGTCTTGTGGAACGACTTCGGCGCGATAGAACGTTTGGCCGGTGTTTTCGTCGGTAAACGTATCAGCCGAGACATTCATAACCTGTCCGTCAATTTCAGGCGTTTCACGCTGATTGAATGCGGGAAACCGTAGCAAAACGGGCTGGCCAACATGCAACTGGTCCACGTGAATTGCATCGACGCGCGCGGCGACGACCAGGGGCGTATCCTGCGGTACCAGATACATCATAGGTTCCGCGGGTTGGATCACGGACTGCAGCGCAAAGACCTGACTGCCGTAAACCGTTCCCGAAACTGGGGCGCGGATATCCAGTCGCGAAAGGCGGGTGTCCAGCGACAGACGGCGCTCGGCCAATTCAGCAATCTGGGACTGAATATCACGCAGGGTCGTGATGGCTTCTTCTCGCCGTGTTGCTTCAAGCTCAAGGATCGAGATTTCGGTCGCTGATATCTGGCCTCCTAGGCGCGCAGCGGCGGCTTCCAAACGACCGATATCCCCTGTGAGGCTGGCCTCTTCACGCTGTAGGGCCGAAACACGGCTGGCCTGGGTAAGGCCGCGCTGAAGCAAGCTTTGCTGATCGTCCAGTTCGGTTTGGATCAATTCAACCTGACGCCGCAGCGAGACAAGCTGCGCTTCGGTACCGTCGATTTCGCTTTCGATTTGAACGGTCTGTTTGCCCAGTTGCTCAGTTTGCTGGTCCAATGTATTCAATCGCGCCTCGAACAGGCGTTGCTGACCGGCGATCAGATCAGGGTCGATGTTTTCCTGTTGCTGAATCTCAGCCAACCGGGTGGCCAAAGCTTCGGCATTTGCGCCATCGCGCTCGACTTCCAAACGTGCCCGGCGGGCCAGCAGTTCGAACAGCTGGGCTTCGACAATGGTTTTCTCGGACGACAGAAACGTATCATCCAATCGCAATAGTAACTCGCCGCTGGTGACGGCATCGCCATCGCGCACATAAATCTCACCAACAACGCCGCCGTCGGGGTGTTCAATCACCTGACGGTTGCTTTCGACCTCGATAATGCCCTGAGAGATAATGGCCCCGGCCAAACGCGTGTTGACTGCCCAAACACCCAAACCGCCAACAAGGATGCCAAGGGCCGTAAATCCGACCAGGGCAGGGATGGTTATGCGCCATACGGGGCGCTGACTATTTGTTTTGTCCTGCATCAGTTGCCAGCCTTGCTGAGGTTGCGCTTGATCGATCCGGCGTTTTGAACGACTGCACCCAAAACCTCATCCCTTGGGCCGGATCTGACAACCTGTCCCCGTTCGACCACCGCAAGATCATCACATTCCGAGATCGCTTGGGGACGGTGAGTCATAATGATCGTAGACTTTCCTGCGGCCTTAAGATCGCGGACAGCGGCGTTCAGCGCCTCGGTTCCATCGGCATCCAACGCCGAGTTCGGTTCGTCCAGAATCAACAAAACGGGGTCTCCGTACAACGCGCGCGAGAGCGCGATCCGCTGCTTCTGACCGCCTGACAGCTGACTGTCATTGCCTTCCAGAATGGTATCGTAGCCTTTTTCCAGCGTCAGAATCAGCTCATGCGCATTGGCTTTTTTGGCGGCCGCTACAACGGCTTCCGGGTTTGGGTCTTCCGACATACGCGCGATGTTTTCGGCGACAGTTCCGTTGAACAACGTAACTTCTTGCGGAAGGTATCCGATATGTTGGCCCAGATCAGTTGGATCGTACTGATCCAGCGTTGCGCCTCCCAGACGGATCTCGCCTGCTGCAGGACGCCAAATACCCAGAAGCGCCTTGGCCAAAGTGGACTTTCCTGACCCGCTTTTTCCGATTACACCAAGTGCCCGCCCGGGCTCGAGGTTCAATGAGACGTTGCGGAGGGTTGGAGTATCCGCTCCAGGCGGGATGACCGTCAGACCCTTGGCCGTCAGCCGGGCTTGGGGCACAGGCAACTTGGTGCGCTGTTTTTCTGGCGGCGTGGCATCCAGAAACTGGCTCAACGAGTTCCACGCCGTTCGGGCGCGTTCAACGACAGCCCATTGCCCAACAACCTGCTCGACGGGTGCCAAAGCACGACCCAGCAGGATCGAACCTGCGATCATCGCGCCGGGGGTCAATTCATTGCGCAGAACAAGCAAAGCCCCAAGCGCCAGCATTGCAGATTGCAAAAACAGCCGCAGCGATTTCGTCACTGACGTAAAGCTGCCGGTCCAGTCACTGGCGGCGATTGTTTGTTGCAAGGCGTCTGTTCGTTGACGCTGCCATCTACGCGTGATGTCCTCTTGCATGCCTTGCGAGTGTACTACCTCGGCTGCCTGTCGGGCATGTTCGGAAAAGATGTTGGCTTTTGCCGACGCTGATTGAGCCAAGGCGACCTTGCGACGAGTCAGTATTTGGTTCAGCAACGCGATCACAACTAAAAGCGAGCCACCACCAACGGCCAGCCAACCCAGCAGAGGATGGAACAGAAAAATTGCCGCGATAAAGATAGGCGTCCAAGGGATGTCCATGACGGCCAGCAGAACTGGAGAAGAGCACAGGTTTTGGATCGACTCCAGATCCCGCAACGCCGTTGCCGGCGCGGCGCGCGCGCGCGGGTGCAGCGATCGGCGCAGGGTTGCGTCAAACACCCGTTCGTCCAATTGGGACTGAAACCGAGCGCCGAAACGCGCCACGATTCGACCCCGCGCAAAATCGAGCATAGCCATAAGGCCGTACAATAACGCGACCAGCAAGAACAGCGCCGCCAAGGTCTCGACCGCTCGGGACCCAAGAACGCGATCATAGACCTGCAACATGAACAAAGGTCCGGTCAACATCAACAAGTTGACAAAGATGCTGAACAAAAACGCAAGCGCCAGGAATGTGATCCCCTGGTTGCGCGCAGATTGCATTTCACGTCTTGGCTGTGCTGCCATGTGGTTCTTAATATTCACGAACGAAGCTTCTCGTTTTTGTTGCGCAGGTTTGGAATGGGCTAGTATTTGCGCGCATCCTAGACTGATGTCCCAATAGTGGAAATACATCTCGTTGCAGATTGTCCATATACCGCCGACCAAGATCCCAATCGGTGTTTTGGCAATGGCTTATCGACATCTGACTTGCGCGTTGACTGAAGTGAAACTCTCTTTATCTCTACGTAGTGCAATTGAGGCGAAGACCAGGTGGCAAACATCTCAGACCTTACTGCCCGTGTGATTTTTGCGGTCTCGTCCGGCCTTAACCTGGCCGCTACAATAGTGTTTGCCGATCTGTTTCGCGCGACCAACAAATTGGATGGCAAGCCCTAGTTTTCAAGAGGCTTCTTGGCCGAGAGAGGCGGCAATTGTGTCGCAAGCAATGGTGCAGGGAAAAGAAGGGTTGTCTTCGGTGACGTTGATGTGGCCGACATCGTAGTGGTATTGACAAGCTGGACATGAGGGCATTCATGCCGGCGCGGTCCGGACTTCTGAATGCGCGGCGGGCGACCGGTCACTAGGAACATATTGATGGCTTTCAGGAGTTTTACTCGGTTATTGAAGTGGTCGAAAACCTGTTGGTGATTGATGAAAACCGGGTTTCATGTTGTGGCGGCAGCGCCTCGGCGAATATTTGGGTACATCGGTTCCCGCCAAGCTCAGGGCGGCCAATCCGGCAAGGGAAACTAATCTGGAAGATCCGATACCATCGCCCGAGATTTGCATGAGGGCTGGTATATCGCATAGCCGGTTGAACTGGGCGTTCGAAACATACATCAAAAAACGCCCACGTTGTATTGCTGGGATATCCGTTTGGATCGGGCACGCAGTTTGTCGGATTGTCTGCACTATGAGCGGGCCAACGGGTCGATGCCGATATTGATGCCGTGGCTGAAACGATCCGAAATCGCGATAGGCGGCGAACTGGGCGAACAGGCCGGATTCTTCTACCCGCCGACGGTCGCAGTGAATGCCAACAACAATGCGGAGATTGCGTATAATGAGGTGTTCGGACCAACTGTCACCCTGTCGCACATTGGCAGGGCGAAAAACGCTCGTCGGATCGCCAACGCCAGGCGCTATGGTCTGGCTTCGACAGTTTTGACCAAGGATGTTTCGATGGCGATGAAAATGACGTCTCAACTGCGCTGCGGAAAGACCTGATGTAAGAAGCATGAGTGGCCCGCGGCGGAAAGGCAATGGGCCGCAATGAAAGGCACAGGCGCGCTTTGCAACATATCGGTCCCTGTTTTGGACGCCCCCACGTCAGCGCGTCTTGTGTTGGGTGTACGCTGATGCGATTGGTAAGAAAACGAGCGCTGGCTACCGGTGGCCGGCAAGGGATCGGGCGCGGGTCAGAATCCGAAGGGTTGTAGGACAACATCATCTGGATCCCGCTGGATGCGTTGGTTGCCAGCCCAGCCTTGGGTTTGACGCTGGGATAGATGCAACAGGGCTGAAAAAAACCCCGCCGCTTTGTTTTGGGGTGCCCGTTCGAACCCCCGCACCTGATGCCGCTGGTCGGGGTTCTGGGGAATGACAAAACCGCCTACGAGGTCATTGAGGCAGCTCAATCGTTCTATGAAAACCTAGGCACGACAACAAAGAAGTGTCTGGATACGTGGTCAATCTCTTGCATGCTGCGATTTGGCGCGAAGCAATCAATCTGGGGACAACGGGTCACGGCGTGAACCGGCAACTGGTGGACAACGTAAAAGCCGCGGCATGCGGAAATACTCCGGCCGCGGTGTCGGAACAACGCGACGCTTTTTTCGTAACTCTGCAAAAGCCCGTTGCAGGTTTGGGTTGAGAACCGCCATCTATGTAACCGTTTGCTACGACCAAATCGGATCTGGTCAACTGCTTTCGCCCATAACTTTGATGGCCCCCAACAACCGCGCGATTTCTTGTTCCGTGTTGTAGTGACAAAAAGAAATGCGGATACAATCCGACAGGCCCAGCGGTGTAAGAACGTTGCCGGAATAGTGGTCAGCCTTTCGAGTATGGGTGCGAATGCCCTGTTGATTCAGTGTCTCGACCACGTCCTCGGATGCATGACCCTCGACCACGATTGACACCAGCCCTTCGCGTGCCGGGTTATCGGCGCCTGCCAGAATGGTCACGTGATCCATATCACGCAGCCCTGGCAGATTGCCGGTGCCGTTGATAGCAGTATCGGTCAAGTGGGTTTCATAGGCGTGAATGGCTCGGCCCGCAGCCTCGATCCGTTTGCGCGGCTCGGTCTCATCCGAAACTTCGCCACCGAGCCAGTCAAAATACGCTACTACGTCTGATACGGTTGCATACGATCCCGTATCGCGGGTCCCGAACTCCCACCCGGTTGCGGGTGCGTCGATCAACATGTCATGTGGCAAAGCGCTGAGTTTGTCGGAGATCCAGGCGATGCCGTATCCGTGGCGGGAAAACACTTTGTAAGGTGAAATCGCGTAGCCATCGACATTGTAGGCGTCCAGGTCCAGTTGCCCGTGGGCCGCATGCTGAATGCCGTCGACGATTATCAAACAATCCGGTGCCACAGCACGGATCGCCGCTGAAATCGCGGCTACGTCCATGCCCATGCCTGTCACGGGCGATGCATGCAGGATCGTTGCCACTGCGACATCTGGCGTTATCAGCGCAGAATAATCCTCGGCCGTAACCAATCCGGCGTCGTTGTCGTGGGGCACATTAACGTACTCCAGCGCGGCGATTTCAGCCCAGCGACGTGCTGCGCTTCGGGTGGCCGGGTGCTCGATTGATGAACCTATCACTTTTGCACCTTTGGGGGCGACCAGACACGCGGTGCGGATCATGCGAAACAGCAGCTCGGTTCCGCTTTCACCTGCGAAGAACTGCCCAGAAGATGCGTTCATGAACACGGCCAAGTCGTCTTTGGCCTTGTTGATGACGCCTTGGGTTCCCTGACCTGCAGGATTTATGCGCCCCGGATTGTCCGGGATTGCTGCATAAAAAGCCGAGGTTTCAGCGACGGATTTCAATGTCAGTGCTCCGCCCGCATTCTCAAAAAAGATGCGTTCGCCTTGAAAGGGACAGGTGCCGACATGGGCGAACCGGCCGCGTACGGCCTCGATGAGGGCAGGGTTGTCTTGGATCATAGGTTTGTCCTGTGCTTAGTCAGAAAGCGGTTCACGATCGTGCGGCAGAGCTAGGCCACCGCGATAAGGTTTTGTCCGGAAATCGTTGACGTTTTCATCATAGATTCGGCGAACTGAATTGATCAGGCCGCATGCAGCCATCCTGTCAAGCGACAACGCGACACGATCAGGGAATATTGCAGCTATTTTAAGCTATCGCGTCTGCTTGCTATCCAGTTTGCCTCGGAAAACCAGATCTTTGGAGGATTGGGGTGCGGAGGAAGTTTTGATGACGTATTTACGATACTGCTGGCTGCGCTTGTTGCTCCAAACTGGCATGGGCACAATCTGGATGCGCTGTGGGACAGCATTGCCGGTGACATCAATGACGTAATTCCACCTTACTCTATTGAAGTGAGAGGGAAAAACGAAGTGACTGATGTGGTGGCTCTATTATTATTTTAGATGCAGTCAATTTGAAGAAGCCAGAGCCAATCAGGTTATTGGCGTTGGCTTCAAGCTTACCTGTAGGGCGCGCTGTCTTCTGCGCAGCTGCTATTTTTGCACAAACTCAGGTTCTGGTGCCGTCCTTCTACTGGCCCGTGTTCTCGGTGGCTGACCGGGCTTACTGCCGTTGGGCTGTAACCCATCTTTTCGGAATTTGTCCTCACTTTGGGTTTTGGGGAGCTTGTTCCTGCATCTCCTTGATATGCGCCAGCACAGCCCCGAACCGCTTGTTCTCAGTGACTGCGGCGTGGGTGACGCGTTGGTCCATTTCGAAGATCCGTTAGGGCAGGGCCCGACCTTCCCAGCGCACTTCAAACCGGCTAGCCTCAGCTCTTTGACGAGTCGATCCTGGAGCGTGCGGTTGGCGCGTTCAACCCGGCCTTTGGCCTGAGAGTTGTTCGCACACAGGATCTAGATATTCAGCGCCTTTAGCGCACGGCCGAACTGGGTCATGCCAGCGCCGCCGTTGGCATCTTTTCTGGCCACACGGAACACCGTGTTTGTCGCTGTAAAACGCCACCGGGCGGCCATGTTTATACTGATAGCTTTCAAGCATATCGAAATAGCTGAAGGTGCTTTCTGACTTCACGAAGCGAAGTTCCATCAAGGTGCTGGTCGCGCCATCCATGAAGACGAGAAGGGTGCAGGGGTCGCCACGATCCTCGAACTAATGTTGATCGGAGCCGTCGATCTGGGTCAACTAACCACGGCATTCCCGCTGCAGGCGCGGCTGATGGAATGTTCGGCGCTGCTTGCGAGATAGCCAGCTTCAATCTTCCACCATCCAATTGCGCAATGTCTCACGTGAAGCCGTGATGCTCAGCTAACTTCTCTGCGGCCAATGTCGGCCCGAAATCGGAATAGCTCTCTTTGACCAACACCAAGGCATAATTGCGCTTCGTTTGTGAATCCACCCCGGCTACAACTTCAACTCATGCAATGGAGTTTATGGTAAGACAATGTGAATCGCGCGGTAATGTCAGCGAACTTCATTGCCATACGCATCACCGGCGACACCACACCGCGCACACTGATGAACAGACGCACCTCCGGCGAAACGAACCAGCCATCTATGTCCAAGAAGTCGGCAATAAACTCGCCTCATGCCATGTATCCTGTTCCTGATTCAATTTTTTGGAAGATCATAAATCTCTGCAGAAACCCGAGCACGCTGACCGCTGTTTTTGGGGTTTCGTGGGGCGGCACATCACACTCAATACCCCCTCTAAAATCCGGTTGGGAAAACCAGTACATGCTAAAATAGACATGCCGCCCACAATCTCAAAATGACATCAGGAGACTATTGAGTCTATTTTTTTCTTGGAAACTCACCGTTGACTCCTATGAAACAAGGCTTTGAAAGGACGTCCGGCATTCCCCGGGCTACAGATCAAAACTGACTGAACATCCTTGATAATTCCTTCTCCGACCGGCTTTGGCGGTCTCTGATAAACGAGTTGCCAAGTACCGACACCTGCTGCCACAATCTTAACTCAAGGAGGCTAAATTCCTAAAAACCGCAAATGCGGCCCCGTCCTTTACCGAGTATGAGGCATTTGAATCTGGTGCAGCTCGCTGCAGCCATCTTCGAAATTGAACGGTGGCGATCAGAGAACTTGACCAACATTGAGGTCACACCGTGCTAGAATCCCTGCATCAGCATATCGGTCGCGACAGTGATCTGATCGAACTCGTCACTCAAGTCGCATACTTGGGACTTGAGGATTCCAACCGGTACTGCGGCCATGAATTGTGTGACCATAACGACTGACCCACCATCAATGTCAAAAACCGGATTGAGACGTGCCGCTGGTTTTGGTGCGTTTGACTTCGGTAGCAGCGGCACAACAACACGCGTATTCAGATCGCTTAGGAGGTCGGTCTGGACATCCAGAAAGTAGCCATCGCCGGATGGATTAGGGTAGACGTCGTATTTTGGCATCAGAACTGCCTGTAACGTTCCAGCGGAAGACCATGCCGCTCAACATATGAATTAGAACTTCTGAGTGCTGCAGCATTTTCGGCTTTCCAACGCTCAGACTTTGCTGCGATGACTGCGGCGCGCACGCCCTCCTCGGCCGCGCGGGACAGATTTACCTTCAGCGCTTTGGCCTCAGACAGTAACGCGCTATCGAGCGACAGATTCGTGGGCTTTCGCGTTTGAGCGTTCATTGTATTGCTCTCCCTATGCACGCACTTTATCGCTATGAAATATGCGCGTCAAATATGCGCATGTTTGTAAAGCATGTTTCGCAGAATTGAACCGACTGCCAAGTTCCAACAGCGTTGCCATTAACCAGCTAACACAATGAAACGGTAGTATTGCAACATGCAGCGGCGAGAAACGACCCAATAGGCCGCTCACAACGAGGCTCTTCAATTCCCGACACGCGGACTTTGCCGACATTCGCCGCGCCTGCAAGCCATTGGGCAATACAAGGGAAAAAGTGCCACTAAATGACCTCAGTTTGGGTCGCGACGTTGGTCGAAGTGTCCTGGCCTTTGGTTGACTTAGGTCCGCATCATCACATCAAATGCCTTGCATCTCTGGGCTGGTCGGCCTGGTCAGGCGGACGGCTGCCGGTATTCCTGTTGTTTTGTCAGCATCACCCAGATTATCCAGGCGCTCTGGATGCTTCCTGCCCATCAGCGCCCGTGACGTCATGCCGGTGATCAGGAGTTTTCGGATGTATCGGTCGCCTTTCTTAGTGATCTTGCCTAACTTTTCCTTTCCGCCGCTGGATTTGTTGAGCGGGGTCAGCCCCAGCCAGGCTGCAAGGTCGCGGCCGGTCCTGAATTGCTTAGCACTTCCGATGATCGCCACGATGGTGGAGGCGATAATAGGGCCGACGCCCGGCATGCGCATCAGGCGCCGGGCATCGGCATCAGCGGCGTCGGTCTTGCCGCGCTTTACATAGGGTTTTACATAGGCTGCTGGCATCAGGCGGACGTCATGGCCCAGCCTGCTGAGTTCACGGCCCCAATAGTGGGCGGAGCCGCAGGCTTCCATGCCGACAACACAGCGCGGAAGTGTCTCGAAAAACGCAAGCAGCTTCGGGCGCCTGATCTGCTTGTTAAATATCTTGCGGCCAGCGGCCGAAATTCCATGAACCTGGAACACGTCCTTGGCCAGATCCAGTCCAGCTGTTTTAACCGTCATTGGGTTGCTCCTTTCCGAGCAGTCCAAGACAACTGTAGTATGGCGCATCGCGACGCCGGTGGAGCAAGAGCCACCCACTCCATCCGCTAAAAACCTCGGCAATCTGTATTTGCGCGATGTTCCCAGAAAGGTGTTGTTATGATCTTTTCCAAAGTTGAATATGACCTCCCAACCAAAGGTGTCATTTTTGGAACGCAGACTCGCCGCCATACTCGCCGCTGACGTTGTTGCATACTCTTCGATGATGATCGAAGACGAAGATGCCACTTTGATGCACCTCAAGACCCATCGCGAATGTGTTTTTGATCCCAAAGTCAGCCAATACAAAGGCCGGGTGATCAAGTTGATTGGGGATGGCACATTGGTTGAGTTTCCCTCAGTCGTGGATGCTGTTCGGTGTGCCATCGAGATCCAGAAAGAACTGACGGTTCAAAACTCAGCGATAAAACTGCGCATCGGAGTGCATCTGGGCGACGTGATTGTTGATGAGGGCGATGTCTATGGGCACGGTGTCAATCTGGCGTCGCGCCTGGAAGCCGCAGCAAAAGTGGGCGGTGTTTGCATCTCTTCTATAGTTTATGAAAGCCTGGGAAACCTGATTGAAGAAACCTTTGAAGATGGCGGTGCCCAGCACCTCAAAAACATAACAAAGCCCGTCAAAATATACCATTTGTCACATGAAGGTTCTAAAAAATACGAGTCAAATCAAACTGGACGGGATAAGCCCTCAGTCGCGGTTTTGCCGTTTTCAAACGTAAGCGGCAATGCTGAGCAGCAGTTTTTCAGTGACGGTATTTCCGAAGACATCATTACCGGACTGTCCCGCTTTCGGACCTTGTTTGTGGTCGCGCGCAATTCGTCGTTTCGGTTTCGGGACTCAGATCTGGAGATTGGTGAAATCGCGGCAAAGTTGGGGGTACAATACCTTGTCGAAGGCAGTGTTCGAAAAGTCGGTAACAGAGTGCGCATTTCGGCTCAGCTGATCGCGGCTGACTCTGGAAAACATATCTGGGCTGAGCGTTATGACCGCGAACTGGAAGACATCTTTGCGGTTCAGGATGAGGTGACCCAAAGCGTCGTCGCGGTTCTTCCCGGTCGCGTTCAAAGCGACGTGGCCAACAATGTCTTGAACAAGCCCACAGACAAGATGAAGGCATATGAACTCTTGCTGCGAGGGAAAGCACTCCGAGATGGGTTGAACGCCGCCGACAACGCCACCGCCAAGGGATATTTTGAAAAAGCGCTGGCCATCGATCCCAATTACGCGCGGATCTATATGTATCTGGCCGACACCTATGTCGTCGACCTTTGGCTCGGTCTTGCCGACGCCGATGCCCCCTCCCAGGCATTGGAAATCGCGCGTCAGGGCGCGGCTTTGGACAACAAGGACGTCTATATTCAAGACCAACTTGGATATGCGTACCTATGCGCGGGCCTCTGGGATCAGGCCGATACGCAGTTTCAAAAGACACTGTCATTGATCGAAAATGAAGCGGAATCGATGGCTTGGTGCGGACATGGGTTTCTGTTGTTGGGGCAGCATGAAAAGGCCCATGGAATAGTTGTCGAGGCCATGCGACTTGACCCCCTGCACCCGCCTTCTCTCGATTGGATTATCGGACAGGTATATTTCTTTTTGGGTCGATATGATGACGCTGTCAGCAAGCTGATTGGCGAAGCACGGCTGAACTCATTGGCTGTTGCGTTTCTAGTGGCAGCCTACGCGCACTCGGGCCGACAAAAAGAGGCGGAGTCCTCGTTGCAAGCCTTTGTTCGACACCGCCATCAGGAGTTTTCAAGCCGCGGGATGGCAGTTCCGGAAAACACGTTGATTGCTCTGGCCGGTGGCTTTCAACCGATGTGGCGCAATTTGTCGGATTGGGAACACATTGCCTCTGGTCTGCGCCAAGCTGGTTTGGCAGGGTAGGCGACGCCCATTTTTCTATGTCTTCGGTGATTGGCCGTTGCCAATTTCCGCTCCTTGCTGCGACCTGCCGCTGATTGTACAAGATGTTGAGGGTAGTGACGGGTTTTTCGAGGGAACAAACCTCTGACTGGAGTAGACGTTCACCAAAACAGGACCCGACTGGTGCCCGTGAACCAGTACTTTTGATTTCGCGGCTCCTTTCCAATTGAGAGCCTCTCAAGATTTGGTCCCTTTTTCAGGGGATACCTCGGCCTCATCCAGATCCAACACCGCGGGGTCGATCATGCGCTTGTCAGCGCTCATCTTGACAGAGTTTCGCATGGCCTTGCTTCGCCGCAGCAAGCGTCGGAAACTTGCCTCGTCGAGCATAAGCAGCGTCGACGGTGCCAATGCCCGCACGTTTACGCGACGCGGCCGTTTCAATAACATGGCCAATTGCCCGAACATTTCACCACGACCCAGCCGCGAGGTGTGCCGGCCGAGTTCCACTTCCACCGCCCCGGAAGCAATGAAGAATACACTCTGGGCGAATTCGTCTTTGGAAATGATGGTATCACCCGCGTTGGCATATCGGGTCCGCAGCGCCCGGCTGAGTTTCCTAAGCGAAGACTTGTCGAGATCGGAAAACAGTGGGAACTGCCTGACCAGATCCCGTCCTTTGAGAGTGATGTCCAACTTCGGACGCCCTTCAGTTAACGTACGTCTTGTCGCCACTTCCTGCATCAAAACAGAATAAAGTTCTTCGCCCACAAGGCCGTCTTCGCGCATGACCGCGTATTCACGTTCTTCAAGGCGCAACGCGGTTCGCTGGATGAATCGTCGCTCTAGCTTTTCGGCATAACCGGGAAATTGCAGTCGCAGGCCTTCAAGCGCCGTCTTAACCGCCTCGGATCGACGCGCCAACACTTCATCCAGCAATTCCGCAACCCGGCGGCCATGGATCCGGCGGATGCGGCCGCGGACGAACCCATCTAGGTCCTGCAGGATCAGACGTTGCATGAGCAATCTTTCGAACCTGTCCGTTGTGATACGCGTGAGTGGGAACGAAATTCGAAGCCGGTTGTGCAGAAACACGGCGATCCGAAAAGATCTGCCGTAAACGACCGACCGATTTGATGCGCGCTGATAGCCGATCCGTCCGCCAGTCCGTGCGCCTTCAATGAGCCGATCCGCATCGGACAAAATCTTCTCACTCAGAACCGATGACATGGTGCGTTCCCGCATCCTGGCCAATACAGAGTCCCGCTCTGCACCGGCCAGCGCAATAAGACCAAGCGTGACCCGGTCACGATCAAGGATCTGCGCGCTGTCCTCGGCGGCCTTTACCGCCTCGTCCAGGCGTTCACTAAACTGTTTGGCTTCGTTCCTGACGATATCGTGCGTCAGGTTATAGTTTTCTGCTGTGCGGGACACGTCCTCGCGAACCGATTGCAAGGCGACGGCGACCACCTGACGCGACAGGGCGGTATCAAGCGGAGAAAGCCTGTCGAGCCCCAGTTTTGTGATCACCATGCGCAAGGTTGTACCCTGAACAATCAGTGTAAACAGGGTAAAGCCAGTGGCCAGAATGCCGACCAGGCGCTTCGTCTCAAGCGGGATGTGTGTGCTTTCGGTGACTGCCAGAGCCAGGGCCAGCGTCACGGCACCACGCAGCCCACCCCACAGTATTGCGGTGCGATAGGGGCGTTCAACAGCGGGCGATAGTCCAATTGCTGTCAGCAATGGTAACAACCCGAACAGAATTGCCGCCCGCGCGAACATGGCGGCCAAAACCACCACAACTAGCAAGCCAAAATCAGACGGTCGCACCTCTTCCAGCAATCGCGGAATCAGCAATGCGGCAAGAATAAAAATCAGCGCGCCGGCCCAGTGTGCCAGAAGGTCCCAAACCTCTTGCAGATTTGTCCAGGCGACCGGTGACAAACGACCAGGGCCTGTGAGGTTGAGCGTAAGCCCCGCAGCCACCACCGCAATGACACCCGAAGCCCCAACGCTTTGTTCTGCAACGATATAGGCAAGGTATGGCAGCGCGATGGAAATGGAAATCTGCGCCATTTCCCAGCGGTCGACAAAAGCCATCGTCCAAACCGCCATGCGCGCCATGAGCCAACCAGTGAGTGCTCCGCCTGCGATCAACAGCGGAAACTGCCCCACGGCTTCACTTAGCAATGGATTGGGTCTTCCGAGCATGACAAAGCTCATGAATAACCCGAACAGAGCCACAGCAGCAGCATCGTTAAGAAGGCTTTCGCCCTCGATTATTCGTGACAGCCTGCGCGGTGCCGAAATCGACCGGAATATACTGACAACTGCCGAGGGATCCGTTGTTGACACAATGGCGCCGATCAACAGGCAGGCGGCCAGCGGCAGCGCACTTGCCCAACTCAGCGCATAGCCAATAGAGAGGGTCGCGACAATCACTGCCACAACGGCCATCATCAGGATGGGCATCCAGTCATCCAGCATCCTGCGCAGGTTCATGCCGAGTGTCGCCTGAAAGAGCAGCGTGGGCAGGAAAACATAGAGGAAGACGTCTGACCGGATCGGCAGATCTATGATCGCCTGCGCCCCCGGGTTCAATGCATCCGTCAGGTCTGTGTCGAGAAAGAACGTCGCGCCAAGCCCGATCACTATCCCCAGGACGGCGAGGATAACGCTGTAAGGCAGGCGCATTCGCGCGGCCAGCGGTTCCGCCACGCCGATGACAACAAAAAGAGAAGTGATGATGGTCGTAACGACGACGATATCCATAGTTTCGTATTACCTGAGAACTCGAGTAAGTGGAATCCACTCTTAAAGCCGGATCAAACACGTGGAATCAATATGCGCACCTTCGCTCGTCCAGTCTGGGCCGCCTACGAATGCAACCTATTGGCACTAGTCTCAATGGCTTCAGCGATAGCCAAGACACCCTCGAGTTCGACGCCGAGGTACTGGATTGTACCGTCCATCTTGGTATGGCCCAGCAAGTGCTGAAGCGCTCTGAGGTTGCCGGTCTTCTTGTAGGTTTGGGTGATTTTTGAGCGCCTCATTAAGTGGCTTCCGTATGCGCTTGCTATAAGGCCGGTCGATGAGACCCAGTCTCGAACAATCCGCGCATATTGACGCGTTCAGATGTGGATTCTGCCAGGCCAAAGGTATTCCGAACGGATCATGAGTTCATCTTTCATCCATTTCTGAACAGAGGCACGGGTGCCCTCGGATATCTCGAAGCGCACAGGTTTCTGTGTCTTACTTTGCAGTACTGAAGCGCGTTCCTTGGTCTGCCCCGATGACATGACAACGACCCCTTCATCTTCACCAGATCACAGCCGCGAAGCTTGCTGTCGATTGCCATGTTGCAGAGTGCAAGATCGCGATGGGTGCCAGCAAGCTCAAGGCGAACTCGGATGTTTTGGTTTCAGTGGGCGCTTTTTTACCAAGGACACGTCCTTTGCTACAGACTGGGCGAAGTGCCCGAATGGCAGGTAAGTTTGGTGTCTCCATGACTGAACCTCCGATCCGCCATGTCCACCTACAACGACAACCCGACATTGACGCGATCCAATCACACAGGATGCTGCGCAATCGATGAGCGGTGGTTTTGGCAGCGCCCGCGTATTCTTTGGGCCGTGAAAACTGAGCGACTACGGTTGCTCCGGTTTGACTAAAACGCCCTCAGCCAATTGCGTATTTCCGCCACGATTCGGTGTATCAGCGCAATCTGCGCCGCGGACCCACCGAAGCCATCATTCTTCTCCTGCCATCCAATGTAACATTTGTCGGAATTGTCCTTTACTCGAGCAGCTTGAAATCTGATTATCAGCATTCTTTGGTGGGCAGGAGGTTAACGTGACAACACCTTGCAAAGACCTCTGGCACCGATAGCTTGGCTGTTGTCTGCATGGATTGCGGATCAAGCTGCAAGCCGCCACCGCGCC
>NZ_JBXWPD010000014.1:0-137545 GCF_059611225.1 Ruegeria sp. CDSA246
TCAGTTTAAGACGCAGAGGCCAAAATCAATTGATGTCCAACATCGGGGGTGCCTTCCGATGTCGAACGTTCACCCCGTTTCTGGTCCAACTGTGACGGTTGGGTCAGGTTCGTGTGACGTTCAATAGTAAATGTGGAACGTCACTGATATTTGACTCAATCGACGGCCAAAACCTCATTAAATCGGTCAATCACGTCATTCATTTCTGACCCAAACGTCAAGCATTTGTGACCCAAAAAGAATTGCGGCCGTTTGACCAGATCAAGGAAAGGATTTGTCTTTATGGACGGGCTATGAACAAAACCTCCCCTCGCGTCCTCAGAACCGAGGGCGGCTTGGCGTGACTTTTGACAACAGCGGAAAATACCTAAGTTTGGCAGTTAAACAAATCTGTTCAAATAATTCTCTAGTATTTCCTGGCGTCCAGATTGCGGCTCTGGGTTTATTCCGTCACTTAAAACGCGAGCGAAAATTTCATCCAGGCTGCTGCTTAACATGGACTCCGCTTTTGGAGATTTCCAACCGGAATACCGTTGCGAAAGCGCGTTTTCCAAACCTCCATCTTCAATCATTGCAGCCGCTGCTTTCAAACCGCGCGCGCATATGTCCATTCCACCGATATGAGCCGCCACCAGATCGACGGCGTCAATCGATTGTCGGCGAATTTTGGCGTCGAAATTAGTGCCACCGGTGGTAAAACCACCGGCCTTCAAGATGTAATAGTAAGCTAGGGCAACTTCCGGTGTATTGTTCGGGAATTGGTCTGTATCCCATCCAGACTGATAGTCGTTGCGGTTCATATCAATCGAACCCAGCATCCCTTCTGCGGCCGCGACCGCAATTTCATGCTCAAAGCTATGCCCAGCAAGAATCGCATGGCCCTGCTCGAGATTCAGTTTCACTTCGTTCTCCAACCCGTACTTCCTGAGAAATCCGATGCAAGTAGCTGCGTCATAGTCGTATTGGTGCTTGGAAGGCTCCTGAGGTTTCGGTTCTACAAGAATTGTACCTTTGAACCCGATCTTGTGCTTGTACTCTACGACCATGTTTAAAAATCGGCCCATGTGGTCCAGTTCGGTTTTCAGATCCGTGTTCAGCAGGGTCTCATAGCCTTCACGTCCGCCCCAAAGAACATAGTTTTCGCCGCCAAGCTTGTGGGTCGCGTCGATACAGGATTTTACTGTCGCTGCGGCGTATGCAAAAACGTCAGGGTCTGGATTAGTACTGGCGCCGGACATCCAGCGACGATGGCTAAACATATTGGCCGTACCCCAAAGAAGCTTGGTGCCTGAAACCTGCATCTTTTCACCGATGTAATTGGTGATCTCTTCCAAGGCATTGAGGTTTTCAGCAAAGTTGCCTTGCTCGGGACGGATGTCAGCGTCGTGCCAGCAAAAATAGGGTTGACCCAAAAGTTCAAACATCTCGAAAGCGATATCGGCCTTCATGCGGGCCCGTCCCATGTCGTCCTGCGGATGCCATGGGCGCTCCAGGGTGGGTCCTCCAAAGGGATCCCCCCCTTCCCATGCAAAGGAATGCCACCAGGCCACTGCAAACCTCAGATGGTCTTCCATGCGTTTACCCAAAATCACTTCATCGGGGTTGTAATGCCGGAAGGCCATTGGGTTTTGACTATCCACGCCCTCATATTGGATCCGTTCGATCCCATTGAAAAATCCGCTTGTCATACCTGACCCTATTCTGCTTTTTGCGTTGGCTGTTTGCCGAGAATGATCATCGACAAAAGGTCGTCATCAGTGACGTCTGCGATATCGACCGTGCCAACCAGTTTTCCGTTCTTCATGACCGATGCGCGGTCGCACAGTTCCATGACGGCATGCACGTCATGATCGATCAGGAATATCCCAATGCCTTGCGCCTTTAGCTGGTGGATCAAATCCGCCACCATCTGAGTTTCATGCGGCCCAAGCGCTGCTGTCGGCTCATCCATGATCAAAATACGTGCGTTGAAGTAGACAGCCCGAGCGATCGCCACTGATTGTCTTTGCCCCCCTGACAAGGCGGAAACCGGATCATTGAACTTCTGAAAGTTCGGGTTGAGCTGCGCCATGATTTTTCGGCACTCGGCCTCCATGGCTGCGTCGTTGACCAAACCAAAAGGCGTCGTCATCTCGCGCCCCAGGAACAGGTTTGATGTCGCGTCCAGATTGTCGGCCAAGGCGAGCGTCTGATATATCGTTTCGATATTGTTTGCCCGGGCGTCACGGGGATTGCCAATCTCGACCGGCTTGCCATCGATCAGGATCTCGCCGTGATCCATCTGATAGGCACCGGACAATACTTTGATCAACGTGGACTTTCCGGCCCCGTTATGGCCAAGTAGACCAACGACTTCACCCGGATAGAGATCGACCGACACATGGTCGACGGCCTTGACCCCACCAAAGGAAATCGAGATATCGCGCATCTCGACCAACGGCGGCGCGCCTGAACCGCGCCCGGTGCCGGAAGGTTTTTTCTGCATATCCTGTGCTTGCATCATTTTGCCCCCAGTCGTTTGCGATAAACGATGTCGATATAGACAGCCAACACGAGGACGCTGCCGACCACGATGTTCTGAAACGGCGCGTCAACGCCAACCATTGCCATGCCCGATTGCAGCGCCTGCATGATCAATGCGCCAAGGATCGCGCCATAGATAGTGCCGATGCCGCCGGACAATGCGGTTCCTCCGATCACTGCAGCGGCGATGACGCGCAGTTCGTCCAGCGTGCCAATGTCGTTTGAGTGGTTTGCCAGACGCGCCGAGGCGACCACAGCAGAAACGGCGCACAGGAAGCCCATAAGCGCAAAAATCTTCACGGTCAGCAGCCGAGTATTGATGCCAGAAAGCTCTGCCGCATCCGGGTTTCCGCCGGTGGCAAAGATGTAGCGTCCAAACCGGGTTTTTCGCGCCACAATTGTCAGCGTGACGGCCACGATAATCAGAATGAGGACAGAAATCGGTATGCCGTATCCTACAACCAGCTCCTCTGGCATTGTCTCGCCGCGCGCTTCGAACATACGTTGCAGCCGGCGCGTCGGAATGGCGTAGCTGTTTACGATGTAAACGTACCCAAGGATAGCAATTGCGATTATCCCGGCCAGAGTGGCCTCGGCCCAAACAGGTTTTACCGGGAAACCATGTGACGCTTTTGCGCGGCGACCACTCCACAACGCCCAGATCGCGATCGCGGTGGCGAACAACCCAAACAGCCAGCTTGTCGACGTGCCCAGTGTTCCGTTGGTCCCGCCAAACATCAGGAATGTACTATCCAGAGGACCAATCGTCTGGCCGCTGGTCAGATACCACGCCACGTTTCTCCACACCAGAAATCCACCAAGCGTGACGATGAAGGCTGGTATCGTCAGATAGCCGACCATCCAGCCATGAAACGCACCAATCAGTGTGCCGACAAACAGGCCAACAACAATTGTGATCGCCCAGGTTGCCGGATTGTTCAAACCCATCCCAAGTATTTGCGGCAAAAGCTCGGTTTGCGTCATAGCCATCACAGCCGAGGTTGTTGCCAGCAGCGCTCCTACCGACAAGTCGATGTGGCGAGTGACGATAATGAACACCATTCCGCACGCCATAATGGCCACTGAAACCGTCTGGATGGAGAGGTTGAACAGGTTCCGAGGCGTCAAGAACCGTCCGTCCGTGAAGATGTTGAACCCGATACACAGGATGACAAATGCGCCGATCATTCCTAAAAGCCGCATATCCAGTTCCAGTTGCTGGAACAGGCTGGGTTTCGCTTTTTCAGGTATCGGCTGAGACGAAGTTTCGGTCATTTCCGATCTTTCATATTCAGCATTTGCCCCAGGCCCAGACTAAGAGGCCTAGGGCTGAGTGATTTAGTTACAAGGGGCAGGTCCGTTTTCAACGCCCTGGCAAAGATCTTCCAGCGGGATCCATCCGGCATCAACAACCACGGACAAGTTGCCCTTAGTGATTGGAACAGGCGCTAGGAAAACCGAGTTCATCTCGGTTCCACCTGGTGACGTCCAGCTCACTGCACCTTCGACATCAGTAGGGCTTGTCCCACCGCTCAACGCAACAGCAATTTCGCCAGCGGCCTTTCCAAGTTCGCGAGCATCCTTCCAAACCGAAACCGTCTGAGTTCCCAATGCGACACGGTTCAATGCTGCGTGGTCGCCGTCCTGACCGGAAACCGGAATGCCTTCCATGCCCTGCGCGGTCAGCGCAGCAACAACACCGCCTGCAGTACCGTCATTCGACGCAACGACTGCATCCACGTTGTTCTCGTTCGCGGTCAGGATTTGTTCCATGTTCCGCTGGGCGTTCGCGGGCAACCAGCCATCGGTATAGGCTTCACCAACGATTACGATGTCACCGCTGTCCACTGCTGCTCCGATAATTTCCTGCTGTCCACCCCGCAAGAAATCTGCGTTCGGATCAGTAGGAGAGCCCTTGATCATCACGTAGTTGCCTTTGGGCATGGCCTCAAAGACAGCCCGAGCCTGCATTCTGCCGACTTCCACATTGTCGAAAGTCAGATAGAACGCACGGTCATCCTCAATCAGGCGATCATAAGCAATGACCGGAATACCTTCGTCAGCCGCAGCCTGAACAGCCGGTCCGATTGCTTGCGCGTCTTGGGCCAAAATAATAAGCGCGTCTACACCTTGGGCGATCAGGCTTTCGATGTCCGATAGCTGCTTTGCGGAAGACGATTGCGCGTCCGCCGAGATGTACTCGGCACCCCCTGCTTCAAGCGCCGATTTAATAGCCGCCTCATCCGTTTTCCAACGCTCTTCCTGAAAGTTCGACCAGCTTACGCCAATTACTGGCTCTGCGAATGCGGTCGAAGCCAACAAAGTGGCCACAGCCGAAAAGCTGAGAATTCTCTTCATGATTTCCTCCCATTTGCCGAGCCATCGCATTTCGATTCGCGGCTCTCACAAATTTGAATACCATATTTATTTCAGCCAGTAAAATATTTACTCTACAAGAGGCAGGCAAATTCAAATAGATTGGACCAACAGCAAGATTCGCGAGGACAAGATGCTGAAAAGCAAAGCCTCTCCGGTTTCTTTGGAACAAAGAAATACGACCCGCCTGCGGGTATTGGAGCACATCAGAGCCAAAGGGTCCGTCTCGCGGATCGATATTGCATCCGCCTTGCAAACCAGCCCTGCGACCGTCACCGCTGCCACGGCTGATCTCATCTCGGCCGGGCTAGTCAAAGAGATTGAAAGCCAGGCACAGTCCAAGTCGGGGAAGAGAGGCAGACCCAGAGTATTGCTGCAATTGGACGGCCAGATGTATCTTGTAGCCGGTCTCAAGGTGGCTCGGCAAGTGATCTCGGTTATCTTGGTCGACTTTGAAGGAAACGAAGTCGCATCCCATAAATATGCTTTGGATCACGCCAGGATGTCGCCGCAAGAATTTGTATCGGCGATCCGCGAAGCTCTTGAAGAAACCTGCAATCAGATCGATCGTTCTGTCGCTCATTTGGCAGGTGTTTCTATCGGGGTGGCTGGACTGGTCGATGCAAACAAGAATTTTGTGCACTGGTCTTCTTCGATTACTAAGAGAAACATTGATTTTAGCCACTTGCTTTCAAATGCGCTGCCCTGCCCCGCATTCGTCGACAACGACGCCAATCTTGTCGCCAAGGCCGAACAGCTTTTTGGCTTGGGCAAGGGTTTAAAGAACTTCCTCGTTGTTACGATCGAGCACGGTGTTGGCCTTGGCATCGTATTGGACGGCAAACTATACCGCGGAGAACGAGGTTGCGGCGCTGAGTTTGGGCACACCAAAGTTCAACTTGACGGGGCCCTATGCCAATGCGGGCAACGCGGGTGTCTAGAAGCCTATGTGGGCGACTATGCTTTGATCCGCGAGATGACGGTAACTGGTCATACCAACGACATGGACTCCATTTCCGACATTCATGACCGCGCCAACTCGGGTGACGCCAGAGCTTCGTCGGTGCTTGCCCGCGCAGGTCAGATGTTTGGCCTCGGGATTTCCAACCTGATCAACTTGTATGACCCAGAGTGCATTATCGTCTCGGGGGCACAAATGAGCTTTGAGCATTTGTGTTCCAACGAAGTTATGACCCGCATTCAAAGCGGCGTTGTGAATGTCGATGCACCTTTACCCCAGATCAAAGTTCATCACTGGGGTGACATGATGTGGGCCAAGGGGGCGGCAGCCTATGGAATTGAACAAATCTCAATTCTCAAGGTCAAGGAGCTGACGTCGAATGCGTCTTGAGTTTGCGATATTTGCGACTCTGGGCACAGTTGCGAATGCGGGCGCTGTTATTCCCCAGTTTACAAATGTGGAAGTACCAAAACATGTCTATGATGGCGGGTGGGAGCATTTTGTCGGCGGTGGTGTGGCCGTTTTCGATTGCAATGGGGACTCGCTGCCAGAACTCTTTTTGGCTGGCGGTTCCAACCGATCTCAACTGTTCATCAATACCTCGAAGGAACAGATAGCATTTCAGGCAAAGACGCCTGAAGATCTTTCGCTGGCCGGTGTGACCGGCGCCTACCCTCTCGACTTTGATAGCGACGGGTTAGTAGATCTGGCGATTTTGCGTGTTGGCCCAGACCTGCTTCTTCGGGGCCATCCCGACTGCCAATTCAGCCCTTTTACTGAACTCGGGTTTCAGTCCGAGGATCACTGGACCACAGGGTTCTCGGCAACATGGGAAAGCGGGCAAGCTTTACCGACCTTGGCGTTTGGCACCTATGTTGATCGGTTTGATCCCGAAGGTCCCTTTGAATCCTGCGGCCCAACCCTTTTGTACCGTCCAGAAGGCGACTCGTATCGTGAGCCGCTGCATCTTGAGCCCGGCTACTGCTCACTTTCCATTTTGTTTTCGGACTGGGCCCGAACTGGCCGCGCAGATCTTCGCGTCAGCAACGACCGCCACTACTATGTTCGCGGCGGTCACGAGCAGTTATGGGCGATGGAACCTGAGCCTCGGCAATACTCAGAAGGCGAAGGCTGGCTTCCATTTTCGATCTGGGGAATGGGGATCGCCTCTCGGGACCTTACAGGAGATGGATTTCCCGAAGTTTATCTGACCTCTATGGGTGACCAGAAACTCCAGATTTTTGACCCAGTGACAAACGGCCCGACCTGGCGCGATGCAACTTACGAAAAGGGTACGACCGCTCATAGACCGCATATCGGCGGAGACGGAAGGCCATCCACCGGGTGGCACGCACAGTTTGGCGACGTCAACAACGACGGCCGGGACGATATATTCGTGGCCAAGGGAAACGTAGAACAGATGCCCGATGCGGCTCTGAACGACCCCAATAACCTACTACTACAGAACTCCGACGGTCAGTTTATTGAAGCTGCAGCAGATGCCGGCATCGCTTCGATGACTAAATCACGCGGCGCGGCCCTTGCCGACCTAAACAATGACGGTCAGTTGGATCTTGTTGTCGTCAACCGAGGTTCTGAGCTCGAAGTCAGCCAGAACTCTTCTCAGGGTGGCAACTGGCTATTGATTGATGTCACTCAGGATCAATCCAATCAATCAGCAATTGGTGGATTTATTGAAGTCAAAACCTCGCTGGGCGTTCAGACCCGCGAGCTCACAATCGGCGGCGGTCACGCTGGTGGTATCGCTGGGTTTCAGCATTTTGGACTTGGGAGTGAGGACCAGGTGCAGGTTCGTATGATCTGGCCGGATGGATCGAAAGGCGAGTGGTTGGACTATCAGCCCAACCAAATCATACGTCTTTACCGCTGATTACTTGTCGACCGGCAACCCGCTTGGAACTTGGTCGGGCACACCTAGCCGCTCTGCCGGGTCTTCAAGGCTTGCCAGAAATCTGAGAAGAGCGTCGATTTCCTGATCCGTCAGGCTTATTTTCGACAAGCCGTTGCTTTGGGCAATCGCCTCCACGTGCTGATGGTCCGACATTGCCCTTTGATCTTTGGGGCCCGGGAAGTCCGGCAATGCGGCCAACTCGATCGAGTAGTTTTCCAACGACGAAACCGCGTCCAGATGATGCCGTACGATGTCCTCAAGTTCGGCAAAAGCTCCGTTGTGTCCGTAAGGAGCTGTCAGTGTCACGTTACGCAAAGATGGCGTGCGGAAAGCAAACGCGTCGTCGGGATCACCGGTCACGCGAAGACGCCCGTCGTCCCTGACATGGTTTTCAAATCGCGCCGCCTTTCCCGGGCCGATCTGCGGCATTGCGATCGAATGAAACTTGTGATCCGTCTGAAACCAGCCCGAATGGCAGTTGCTGCAGCCAGCCTTTCCATAGAACAGGCCCATGCCAATTTCGGCCTCTTCTGACAATTCAGCCTCACCTCGCATCGCACGATCGAAGAGGCTGTTATCCGCGCGCCACTCGAACGCGATGAAGTCTGCGATTACGTTGGCAATTGCCGTGAACGTAACTCCATCATCCGGCGCTATATCCTCAAACCTCTGCTCGTACTCTGGAATGGCCGCAACACGTTCTGCAATCAGATCCCACGCACCGCCTTGCTGTGTAAGAAAGCCAAGGCGAACCGACTTGCTCACATCATTCTCAGAATAGTGACCCGCCATTTCGTCTGGCGACAAAACCGGGAACATGGCCTGTGCGGCCAGCGCTGAATTGAAACCAGACCGCATATGAGTACCCAACGGTGTTCTGATACCATCAGGTTGCGTTGGGTCTGCCTCTAGTCGCCCATCATGGAAAAACGTCGTGAACTCAGTGGCCCCGAGGTTCCAAAGCCCTGGTGAGTTTCGAGGAATACGTTGTTCCGGGGTATTCCCTGGGTCCAATGTCCGCTCTGGACCCAACCCAATTCCCCCTTCCCCTATACCAAGGGAAACACCGTCGGACGTGCCAAGCCTGGGATGATGACAGGTCGCGCAGCTGATATTCCTGTTGCCAGACAAGATCGGGTCATAGAACAGCAAACGCCCCAGCTCAGCACTTGCAAAGTCGGGTTCGAGGAACTCCGGCAGAGAACCAAGCGATTGGGCACGCGCACCACCCACCGCTGAGATTGTTGAGCCGATAATCAAGAATAGCGAAACTGCTCTCATGTCATTCCTCAGAAACTTCTAGAATAAGTTCCTGCCGATACGGATACTCCGGAGTATAGATGATTGAAGGAAACGACGAGATATTCGGTGCGTTGGGGTAACCCGATGGCTCGATACACACACCACGCGAAGTGCGCCGCAGTTTTGTCAGCTCATAGCCCGAATACACCTGTGCTCCCGGTTGGTCAGAGTAGACTGTCAACGCAAGGCCAGAAGGTGAAGTGAGTTCCGCCACCGGAGCCTTTGGGCCGCGATCATGATCAAAGCAAAAATAATGATCGATCCCTTCGGGAGCACTGCCAATCGTTTTGGGCTTTGAAAAATCCAACGCTTTGTCGGTGGTCGCAAGCACCCTGCCCGACGGGATACCCTGATCGTCGATTTTCAGATACCGATTTGAAGCGAGTCTAAGCTTGTGCCGATCTACGCCTTCCGAGGCGCCCAAAGTGTAGAAATTGTGTTGCGCAATGCTTATTGGCGTCGGCCGGTCAGGTTGTGCAGCTATTGAATATACCAAGCGTGGACCCAGCAGGCATATCCTGACCTCGAACCTGATCTCACCCGGAAAGCCGCCCTCACCGTCGCGAGAAACATAGCTCAGAAAGACTTCGTTCTGTGCAATCGGTTCGAGTTCCCAAAACTGTTTAGACAGCCCATCGTCCCCGCCATGAAGTGTGTTTTTGCCCTCGTTGGCGTTCAGCTCAAAACTGGCGCCATCCAAGTCAAACGTCGCGCCGCTGATCCGGTTGGCAACACGCCCTACAATTGCGCCCAGGTAACGCGTATCGGTGAGATACTCATTTGGGTCCTCGAACCCAAGGATGAGCGGGACGTCCTTGTACCACCAACCCTGCGTGATTGCCCCATAGTTCAGGACCGAAACACGCATACTTCCATCGGTAAGAATAGCAGTTTCAATCTGATGGGGCTTACCCGTTTCTGGTTTCATCTTACCGCCAGCGGCGCAAGCGCCTCATAGAATTGCTTATATCTCCGGTATTCATTTTCGTAGACGTCAATCAGATCGCCGCGTGGTTCGATGCGTTCCTGAATATCCGGCGGTGTCATGACTTGCGCCGGCTCAGCGCCGTTGGCAGCACATATCGCGAGGCGCGCAGCGCCCAAAGCGGCACCGAATTCGCTGCCTTTTGGCAAATCCAGTGGAACTTGCAAAACAGTAGCCAAGGTTTCCAGCCAGAACCGAGATCGTGCTCCTCCCCCCACTGCCATAAGGCTATTTGGCTGGGTTCCGGTGCTCTTCAGTGCTTCTAGGCAATCTCTCATTCCAAAGGAAACACCCTCCATTACGGACTGGGTCAACTCAGCTGGTTCCGACGAGATGTCCACGCCCAAAAACGCGCCTCGAATATGGCTATTGTTATGCGGCGTCCGTTCTCCTGACAGATATGGCAGGAAGGTGATCGCTGTAGGTCCATTCAGTTTTTCAGGCATAGCTGAAGCGAGTCTTTCCACGGGTTCGCCCAGATTGCGAGCAAGCCAGTTCATGCTGTTCGTTGCTGAAAGCATAACACCCATTTGTATCCACCGATCAGGAACCGCATGACAAAAACAGTGCACGGCTGTTTCCGGATCAGGAGCATAGGCTTCCCGCGCAACAAGCAATACGCCAGACGTTCCGAGTGAGACAAAACCGGTGCCGTCGTTGATGCTCCCGATCCCGCAGGCAGCGGCAGCATTGTCGCCAGCACCTCCAGCCACGACAACCGGATTCGAAAGCCCCCACTCCTGCCTCAATCGGGTCTTCAACTCTCCACCCGGATCACTGCCTTCGACCAAGCGCGGCATCTGCTCGACACGCATGTGACCTATGGCTAGCGCCTTTTCTGACCACTGCCGAGTGTCAACGTCCAGCCAGGATGTTCCTGCGCCGTCAGACATGTCTGAAACATATTCGCCAGCCAGCCAAAACCGCAAATAATCTTTCGGCAGCAATACCTTGCCGACCTTTGAGAACACATCCGGCTCATTCGCACGCAACCATTCGAGTTTCGGCGCCGTAAACCCCGGGAATACGATGTTTCCCGATATTGCGCGCATCTCTGGTGTTTGATCTAGTGTCCCCGCTTCGTCGGCTGACCGAGTATCGTTCCAAAGAATACAGGGCCTCAATACTTCGCCATCATGATCCAGTAGTGTAGCGCCGTGCATGTGTCCGCTTAGGCCAATACCTCGCAATTTTGAGAATGCTTGCTGGTTGCCAATGCGAAGCTTCCCAACAACCTCTTCGCAAGCGTTGGTCCAATCCAAAGGATCCTGCTCAGACCAGCCAGGCTTAGGCGTCGAAGTGGAAATGCTGACTTCGGCATCACCGACAACGTGTCCTGTGTCATCTACCAGAATCCCGCGGAGACCTGACGTTCCCAAATCTAAGCCCAGATACATTGAGCACCACCCGCCTATATATTTTAATGATTAAAATTATTTGAAACAGGGATCTTGTCAAGGCTCCGTCAAAGGAGTGCCCTCCAATCGTATCTGGATCAGAAAGCACGAACGCGACAACCTTCGATACCCAGGATAGCCAAAAGAAAGACAGAGCAAGAGTTGAGTTTAATCGTTTGACCGAATATGGCTCAAACCTCTTAGAAAAACCACTTTGCCAGGAGGCAAGGTTTAAGCGAGTATTTCCCCAGTTTGACCGACCGTTAGCGTTCCACCATTAACCACTTCGACATAAACGCCCATATCCATATGGCCCATCAATTTCCGAATAAGGTAGGGTATATTCAAGTCGCGCTCGGCCGTTTTCGGGTTCACTTCAGTTGCTGCACACCTTTTCGTGCGTGAGAGTATCTTCAACTCGACATCGCCAAATCTTAAAACTGATCCAACTGCATCCAGCTCAGCAAACGAAGGTAAACCGTCTATCTCAATATTCGCTCGGAAGCGCGCCGGGTGGATTTCCGCGTTCAGTAGTTCGCCCAACTTTTTCACAGAGGTCAGATTCAAAACGGATATCGCGTTCATCATTTGCGTTGATACGACAGATACATCTGTAAACCTATGAGGAGCAGAGGAGACAAACTTTGGCAGCTCTGGATCTTTTAAATCGATCTCTGAAGAAAGGTACTCTGCCGCACTCCTCCTATCTTCAGACTCTCGCATGTCAAAGCGTCGTGTCTTTCCATTCGCATTGATCTCAAGTGCCTGGGACTCAATTTCAAAACCGGTCTGAATGCCTGCCAGTGCAGCCTCGTTCAACAAAACGACAAAACGATCTTTCGGCAGTGGCATTGGGTTCTGCATGTCGAAACCGGAGTTGTAGCGAGCAAATCCGAACAGGCGATCGCCCGGAATGCCCCCTCCTGCTCGCAGCGCCACTGTTCGCATAGGCTCGGAACTCAAGCCTTTTATTGGGTAGCGGTTCAATCGGACGATGGAGAGATTGTTCATACGTCTGCACCTGACCACAAAGAGTTATGCACGGTCCCGAGTTGTCCACGCTATTTGAAGTTATCTCGAGTGCTCAAAGGCGTCGACCAAGTAATCTTTGAGCGCTTCAGAAGCGGGTTCGCTGAACCTGTTGGCCGCATGACGGCTGCGCCCATTTAAGTCGATATGACCATACAATACCTCGCTGCCGAAAATACATGCGCATCAAGCCCAAAGAATAATTTCTTTAGGAATCAATGACTAAGAGACAAAATTGGCGATCTCTTTCGGGTTTATGAGGTACGAACCTCAAAATTTTCTGGACTTGAGGTGCGTACCTCAAATAGCCTTGGAGGTATGCCGCGATTCGCACATCCTCGATTGACGGCGAAAAAAGGGAGGAATGGATGACTTACACAAAACTGGCTTCGGTCAGCGCAATAGTCCTTGCCGCTACTACTCTTTCTACCAAGGCAAATGCTGAAGATCTGACACTATGTTGGGCGGCATGGGACCCGGCCAACGCGCTTGTCGAACTATCAAAGGAATTCGAAGCAGAATCCGGCCACACAATGAATTTCGAATTTGTTCCTTGGCCAAATTTTGCGGACAGGATGCTGAACGAACTGAACTCCGGCGGTAAGCTCTGCGACCTGCTGATTGGTGACAGCCAATGGATCGGCGGTGGCGCTGAGAATGGCCACTATGTCCAGCTGAACGACTTCTTCGATGCTGAAAGCATAAGCATGGACGATTTCGCACCTGCAACAGTTTACGCTTATTCGACCTGGCCCAAGGGTACACCAAATTACTACGCGCTTCCCGCGATGGGCGATGCGAATGGTTGGTTCTACCGCAAGGATTGGTTCGAAAACCCTGAAATCCAAGCCGCGTACAAAGAAGCGACTGGTCAGGACCTACGCGAGCCTCAGTCTCAGAAAGAGTTGTTGCAGATCGCACAGTTCTTCCAAGGTCGTGAAATCGACGGCAAGACTGTGTATGGGGCTGCAATCTTTACCGAGCGCGGCTCGGAAGGGATCACCATGGGTGTCACTGGGGCCCTGTATCCGTGGGGTTTCAAATACGAAAACACTCCTGGATCATATGATATGGAAGGTGCTGTAAACTCACCGGAAGCGGTTGAGGCTCTGGAGTTCTATAAAGAGTTCTACAAAACGGCGACGCCTCCGGGATACACGAACTCTTACATGGGTGAGAGCTTGGATGCATTTAAATCCGGTCAGGTCGCCATGGCTATGAACTGGTTCGCGTTCTTCCCGGGTCTTTATGCCGATCCCAATACCGGTGGTGACAAGATCGACTTCTTCGTGAACCCACCACAAAATCAGGCAGGCTCGACACTGGGCGGACAAGGTATTTCTGTTGTCAGCTACTCTGACAAACAGGACGCCGCGCTTGAGTACATAAAGTGGTTCGCGCAGCCGGAAGTTCAGGCCAAATGGTGGGAACTTGGCGGTTACTCGGCACATAACTCGGTGCTTGGAGATCCTGGTTTCGTGGACAGCCAACCGTTTGCCGGTGATTTCCTAGAAGCAATGGGTGGGGTGCAGGATTTCTGGCAAGAGCCTGCCTATGCGGAACTCCTGTTGGCAATGCAGAAACGCATCCACGACTACGTGGTTGCCGACCAAGGGACAGCTCAAGAAGCGCTTGATCTTTTGATCGAAGATTGGACGGAAGTCTTCGAAGACGAAGGCAAGCTGTAACCCGGACGCAGGCAGGAGCGGGTGCGAACCCGCTCCACCTTCTCCCGTGAGTCGTAAACCAACAAGAACTGGCAAAGAGATGTCTGACAGGACCGTAGATCGCGTTGCGCAGGCAACGCCCAAGCGAGTTGCGCGAAAAATTCGGGGGTTATCCGACCGCGCGATCGCCTGGATATTCATCTCCCCAACGATATTTCTACTGCTGGCGATCAATATCTTCCCGTTGATCTGGACCATCAAACTTAGCTTTACCAACTACAAGGCCAACCGGATTGGGCGTGAAGTCAAAGATGTCGGGCTCAGGAATTACGAGCGTATCCTGACCGACTCAGACACCTGGCTGAACATGCAGGCGACGGCGCATTTTCTATTCTGGACGATCTTCTTTCAGGTTCTGATCGGGTTCACTTTGGCGTGGCTGATCAACAAGAAGTTTAAGGGCAACGACCTTTGGACCACGATTATCGTATTGCCGATGATGCTGTCCCCGGCCGTTGTCGGGAACTTCTGGAAGTTCCTGTATCAGCCACAGATCGGCCTGTTCAACTACATCGTGTCGTGGTTCACCGGCAAAGAACCCTCGAGCTTTGAGATGCTTGGCTCAGTGACCCTGGCCCCGTGGGCGATCGTTATCGTTGACACCTGGATGTGGACGCCCTTCGTGATGCTGATCTGTCTGGCCGGGTTGCGCAGCATTCCCGACTATATCTACGAGGCTGCCGAGATCGACCGGGCCAGCAAGCTGCGGCAGTTCCTCACGATTACTATCCCGATGGTGTTGCCATTTCTGATGCTCGCGGTGCTGTTTCGTGGGATCGAGAACTTTAAGATGTTCGACTTAGTGGTTCAGCTCACCGGCGGAGGGCCGGGTTCTGTAACGGAACTCACCTCAATCAATCTCAAGCGGGAGGCGTTTGAGAAGTGGCGTACGGGCTATGCCTCGGCCTATGCGATCATCCTTTTCGTCACCGTGTTCGGCCTTGCGTCGATCTACGTAAAAGCCCTGAACAAGGTGAAACAGAGATGAGCAGCTTTTCCGTCACCGAACCTTCGAACCGGTCCAAGTGGATCGCAGGCTTCTTGGTCATCACTTATGCGCTGATCACGATGATCCCGTTGGTGTGGATCTTGCTGACTGGCTTCAAATCGCCAGCCGATGCGATCAGCTATCCACCCAAGGTGGTTTTTGACCCGACGCTAGAAGGCTATGTCAACCTTTTCACCACACGCACGCGACAAACGCAGGAGTTTCTGGAAGCCAACCCACCGCAGAATTGGGCCGATGAGATCGTACGCCAATATGACATGGTGATCGTTGGACCATCCAAGTTCGGTGAGCGCTTTATGAACTCGGTCATCATCGGGTTTGGATCAACGTTCCTGAGTATTTTTCTTGGCACTTTGGCGGCCTATGCCTTCAGTAGGTTCAAGGTCCCGCTCAAGGATGACCTTCTGTTCTTTATCCTCAGTACGAGGATGATGCCTCCGGTGGCGGTCGCTATTCCTATCTTCCTGATGTTCAGAAATCTTGGGCTCAGCGATACGCACTTAGGAATGATCCTGCTGTACACGGGCGTGAACATCTCTCTGGCAGTGTGGTTGCTGAAAGGATTCATCGACGAAATCCCAAGAGAGTACGAAGAAGCCGCTCTCATAGATGGCTACACACGCTTTCAGGCATTTTACAAAGTGGTGCTGCCACAAGCCGCGACCGGCATAGCCTCGACAGCTATCTTCTGCCTCATCTTCGCATGGAATGAATATGCATTTGCCGTACTGCTTACCTCAGCAAATGCGCAGACCGCGCCGCCATTCATCCCAACCATTATCGGTATCGGCGGTCTGGACTGGCCTGCCGTGGCAGCTGGAGCAACGATCTTCCTGATCCCGGTTATGATTTTCACCATCCTGATGCGCAAACACCTGCTGCGTGGGATCACATTCGGAGCCGTACGCAAATGAGCGAGTTTCTTACCGGATTGATGCGGCTTCGCCGTGGCCCATGGGAAATGGTCGCAACCATCCTTATCGCACTGGGTGTCTTCATGCTGATGCAGCCCTTTGTCCTTTGGGCTTTCACCTACTCTTTCATCGTAACGCTGATCGGAACCGTTATGTTCATCATCGTCAGCCACTTCCCGGAGTAGAAATGGCCCAGATCATAGTCAAAAACGTAAAAAAGATGTTCGGCGATTTCACGGCTGTACGCGAAAGCTCGTTCACGATTGAGGATGGTGAGTTCTTCATGCTGCTGGGGCCATCCGGTTGCGGAAAGACGACGACACTGCGGATGATCGCGGGCTTGGAACTTCCAACGTCGGGTGAAATCTACCTGGACGGTGAAGAAATCAGCCAGCGGCCACCCTCAGAGCGAGACATTGCCTTCGTGTTCCAGATGTTCGCGCTGTATCCACACATGAATGTGCGTAAGAATATCAGCTACCCTCTGATATCACAGGGTATGCCGCGCGCCGCCGTACATTCTAAAATCGAGGAAGTCGCGGGAATTCTAGGGATAAACGACATACTCGATAGCCCTGTAGGTGGACTTTCAGGCGGCGATCGGCAGCGCGTAGCGCTCGGTCGCGCGATTGTTCGTGACCCCAAGGCATTCATGATGGACGAACCTCTTGGTGCACTTGATGCAGAGTTTCGTGAACACATGGCCGAAGAACTGCGCGCGCTTCATGACCGTATGGGTGCGACCACTGTTTACGTTACACATGACCAGTTGGAAGCCATGCAAATGGGCGACAAAATCGTAGTGATGAACAATGCTGTGATCGAGCAATTCGGCACGCCTCAGGAGATTTACGACAAACCCGCTACGATGTTTGTAGCTAACTTTATCGGGTCTCCTTCGATGAACTTCTTGCCATTTCAGGGAAAGGTCGAACCTGGCACTGAAATGGTTGGCCTGAACGGGCATGACGAACCTGTTCCCAAACTGATGGAAGGGGCTGAAGGTGACTTGGTTTTTGGTGTCCGCCCCGAGCATGTTTTTCTATCGGATGCAAGCGCCTACCGGGCCAAGGTCCTGGCCGCAGAATATTTGGGAACCACCCAGATAGTGACATTGCAAAGCCCGAACGGTGAGCTGAAAGCCCGGATTGATGCACGCGAAGTCGTTAGCCCTGGCGAGACCGTGGGATTGGAGTTCCGCTCACCCGCAGTAACCCTTTTTGAAAAATCTACCGGACGCGCGTTGAGGTCCGCTCTGAACGACGAGGTGCTGAGCAATGGCTGAAGTCGTTTTGGAGAGTATCTCAAAGTCATTCGGCAATCTTAAAGCGGTGGATGATATCTCAATGACGATCCCCAACGGTGCCTTTGTGGTGTTGTTGGGCCCGACCGGCGCGGGAAAAACAACAACACTGAGATTGATATCCGGACTTGAGAAACTGGATTCAGGAACAGTGCGCATTGGCGGGCGTGACGTTGGAATAGATACACCTGCCCAGCGCGATGTGGCGATGGTCTTCCAGCAATACTCGCTGTACCCGCATATGACAGTGCGTGAAAACCTGTCTTTCCCTTTGCGTTCGCCGATCCTGAAGACGCCAGAGGATGAGATCGCCAGGAAAGTCAACGAAGTCTCGGAGATCCTCCAGATCCCACACAAGCTGGACAACAAAGCCACAGAACTGTCCGGCGGCGAAATGCAGCGGGTGTCAATTGGGCGGGCGCTGGTGCGTGACCCCCAGATATTTCTGATGGATGAACCCCTCAGTTCTTTGGACGCCAAGCTTCGGGCGGATTTGCGGGTCGAATTGAAAAGAATTCAGGCAGATCTGGGATCGACCTTGCTCTACGTGACCCATGATCAGGTCGAAGCGATGACAATGGCGACCCATATCGGCGTTTTGGAAAACGGCAAGTTGGTTCAATACGGGACACCCCGGGACATTTATGAAGACCCCGGCAGTGTATATGTCGCCAGCCGGTTGGGTCTGCCACGGATCAACATCCTGCCGTCCGAGTTGTTCAGAGGCGACCACAAAGGCCCGCAGATTGGTCTTCGCCCAGAAAACATCATCGAAGGCGAAGGCAGCGAAGCGCGTGTGATACGTGCCGAACACCTGGGGGATCAAACACGACTGCACCTGGACTTAAACGGTCACATGGTAGTGACCTTGATTGAGGTCCATCAGGACTATCCATCTGGAAAACTTATAAAAATCCGCCCACACAACCCGTTGTATTTTGACGCGTCCGGCGCGCGAGTGAATTAAGGAGCAAAAGCATGGCCCAGTTCCTCAACACAAAAGAAACACTGGTGACAGAGGCCATAGACGGTCTTCTCGCGTCATCAGGAGGACGGCTTACCCGATTGGATGGATACCCGCACATCAAGGTTGTCTACAGGTCGGATTGGGAAAAGTCGAAAGTCGCCTTGGTTTCCGGCGGCGGGTCTGGTCACGAACCTGCCCACGCAGGGTTTGTCGGCGCCGGAATGCTCACGGCAGCAATCTGCGGAGAAGTGTTCGCCTCGCCATCGGTCGAGGCGGTTTTGGCTGGCATTCTTGCGGTTACGGGCGAGGCTGGGTGCCTGCTTATTGTCAAAAATTACACCGGTGATCGATTGAACTTTGGACTGGCGGCCGAACGCGCCCGTGCGTTGGGCCGCAAAGTAGAGATGGTCGTAGTTGATGATGACATCGCCCTGCCCGACCTTCCGCAACCACGTGGCGTGGCAGGTACATTGTTCGTGCACAAAATAGCCGGAGCGCTTGCCGAAAGTGGTGCTGATCTCGACACCGTCACCGCCGCAGCAAGACGCATCATAGCCAAGGTCGTCAGCATCGGTATGAGCCTGGACACCTGTACCGTTCCTGGGTCTCCGAAAGAGGACAGGATTGCGCCCGGCAAAGCAGAGCTTGGCTTGGGCATCCACGGTGAACCCGGTGTACAGCAAGTCGAATTCTCGAATGCCGTATCGGCCATGTCCACAGTGGTGGAGAAGCTAAAGCAAAGGATGGGATCCGGGGATCGTGTGGCGCTGGTCAACAACCTTGGGTCCACAACACCGCTAGAAATGGCTGTCCTCACGCATGCCCTGTCTGAAACAAGTATCGCCCTCCATATCATCGGCCCGGCACCAATGATGACATCGCTGGATATGCACGGGTTTTCTGTTTCCATTCTGCCTGTAGATCGGGACGATTTATCGGCACTCGAGGCTCCTGTTGATCTGGCGGCTTGGCCCGGCGTCAATTCCATCGACCCGATAAAAGTAGCGCCCTTGCCTGATGGCCTGACCCCGATCGATCCAATTCCTTCGAACAACCCTGCCACAAGGGAAACGATCGCTCGTTTGTCTGAACTTCTCATCAACGCAGAGAAGAACCTGAACGAGTTGGACGCGAAATCCGGAGATGGCGATACGGGAAGCACACTCGCCACTGCCGCAAGAGCATTGCAAGGTAGCCTTGACCGCATGCCGCTTGCTGATCTGACGCAACTGTTTCCGGCACTAGGCAATGAGTTGAGCCAGACAATGGGTGGTTCTTCCGGCGTTATACTCGCAATTTTCTTCAACGCAGCTGGCGATGCCTGTGCGAGCGGGGCTTCGATACCGAAGTCTTTGGTCGTAGGCCTGAATCGCGTCAGCCAGGTTGGGGGTGCCAAGGTCGGTGACAGGACAATGATTGACGCACTGGCACCAGCACTTGCCGCACTACCATCTAGTCTGACGCATGCAGCCGAGGCTGCCCGCGAAGGCGCGAACAACACCGCAAATATTCGCCGTGCGAAGGCGGGCCGCGCGGCCTATGTTCCCGAAGAAAACCTAGTTGGACATAACGATCCCGGCGCTGAAGCTGTTGCATTGTTGTTTGAAGGCTTAGCACGGGAGATTGAGGGCTGAGGAACACGTGGAAGATCAAAAACAAAAACTAAAATTGGTGAAAAAGCCAACCGTCAATGACATCGCTCGCGTGGCGGGTGTCAGCCTGGCGACCGTTGATCGGGTCTTGAACAGGCGCCCCGGCGTGCGAGCAGTGACTGTACAGAAAGTACAGAAGGCGATTGATGAGCTGGGGTATGTGCGCGACACCGCCGCAGCCAACCTGGCGCGAAACCGCGTCTACAATTTCCTCTTTGTTTTACCAGACACGGACAACGAGTTTGTGGAGGCAATAAGCAGTCAGATCGCTGAACAAACACGTGACCAATTTATCCAACGGACGCGCATTGCAGTAAAGAACGTCGCTCCGTTCGAGCCGCAAGATATCGTCAATATTTTGGATGCTGTCGACAGTTTGGACGTTGACGGAGTCGCCGTTTTCGGGCCCGAGACCCCTTCTGTCCGCGACGCTGTAAAAAGGCTCAGGGAAAAAGGCGTTCCGGTTGTTGCCTTGGTGTCTGACTTGCCAAGTTCTGAGCGAGACCACTTTGTCGGAATTGATAACGTTTCGGCAGGACGAACCGCAGCTCAGCTGATGGGAAGATTTGTCCATCGCGAAGGCAAGGTCTTGGTTCTTACAGGATCCCGTTTGGCGCGTGACCACCTGGAGCGTCGTCAAGGCTTTGACCTTGTTGTGGCTGAGGAATTTCCGCACCTCAAAGTCGTAGCGTCTGTCGAGGGCCGGGATGACCCGGATCTGATTTACAGGATGATGCCCGAAATCTTTGAAACCTATCCGGATCTGGTCGGAATATACTCGTCAGCAGCGGGCAATGCGGGCCTCATTCAATTTCTTTCAGAGAACAAACTCAGCAAAGATCTGGTGATCATAGCTCATGAGCTTACTCCGCTCAGTCGTGAGGCGCTTAGGCTTGGCACATTTGACGCCTTAATCTCGCAAGACACCGGGCACATTGTTCGCTCTGCCGTCCGTCTATTGCGCGCAACTTCGGACAAGGTTCCGTTCAACAAAGCACAGGAACGTATCCGTATCGACATCTATCTGAAGGAAAATTTACCGCCATAGAGGCTTAGGTTTTGGGGAGGAAATTTTATGAAAAAAATTAAAGGTCCAGCTTTGTTTCTTGCGCAATTCGCGGGGGACGAAGCGCCGTTCAATTCGTGGGACGCGATCACTAAATGGGCGGCGGACTGTGGATACAAGGGCGTTCAGGTTCCTAGTTGGGACGGCCGGTTGTTCGATCTGGAACAAGCCTCGTCCAGCGCCAGTTATTGCGATGATTTTAAAGGCATAGCCAAGGAAAATGGCATCGAAGTCACTGAACTTTCAACCCACCTTCAGGGCCAACTTGTGGCCGTTCACCCGGCCTATGACAGCGCGTTTGATGGTTTTGCAGCCGAAAGCGTCAGGGGAAACCCGAAAGCCCGGCAAGAATGGGCGGTAGACCAAGTCAAAAAAGCGCTATCTGCTTCGAAAAACTTGGGTATTTCAGCGCATGCGACATTCTCAGGCGCATTGGCATGGCCTTATGTCTATCCTTGGCCGCAGCGCCCTGCAGGCTTGATCGAAACGGCATTTGAGGAGCTTGCTCATCGTTGGGTGCCAATACTGGATCACGCCGAGGAATGCGGCGTTGACGTCTGTTATGAAATTCACCCAGGTGAGGACCTCCACGACGGCGTGACGTACGAGATGTTTCTCGAACGGACAGGAAATCACCCACGCGCTTGCATGTTGTACGACCCGTCGCACTACGTGCTGCAATGCCTCGACTATCTGGACAATATCGACATCTACAAAGATCGGATCCGGATGTTCCATGTCAAAGATGCCGAGTTTAACCCGACCGGCCGCCAGGGTGTTTATTCCGGGTATCAAAGCTGGGTCGATCGTGCCGGGCGCTTCCGGTCGCTTGGTGATGGCCAGGTAGATTTCGGGGCGGTCTTCTCAAAAATGGCCGCGAATGACTTTGATGGCTGGGCTGTGGTCGAATGGGAATGCTGTCTCAAACACCCCGAGGATGGAGCGCGTGAAGGCGCTCAGTTTGTGTCAGATCACATTATCCGTGTGACCGAGAAAGCCTTTGATGATTTCGCTGATGGTGGGGCAGACGAAGCAGCCAATCGTAAAATGCTGGGGATTGAGTGATGGTCACAGGACGCAATGAAGAAACTTCCGGCCGCATTCGACTTGGCATGGTTGGCGGCGGGAACGACGCCTTCATAGGCGGCGTTCATCGAATAGCGGCGCGATTGGACGACAAGTTTGATTTGGTTGCCGGTGCTTTGTCTTCGACGCCAGAGAAATCTCTTGAAAGTGGTCATGCATTAGGGCTCGAACGGGTCTATGAAGACTTCAAACAAATGGCGATCAGGGAAGCCCGGTTGAAATCTGGGATCGAGGCGGTCTCAATCGTCACGCCAAATCACGTTCACTATGCAGCCGCACGTGAGTTCCTGAAACGCGGTATTCATGTAATTTGTGACAAGCCACTCACCTCGACCCTTGCCGACGCAAAGAAACTGGTCAAAGCAGCAGAAAGCGCGAATGCTTTATTCATTTTGACCCACAATTACACGGGCTATCCGCTGGTTCGGCAGGCACGTGAAATGGTCGCTAACGGAGATATTGGCAAGATCCGCGTTGTTCAGGTTGAGTACCCGCAGGACTGGCTGACCGAGCAGCAGGATTTCAAACAGGCTGAGTGGCGAACCGATCCAGAACGCTCGGGCGCGGGTGGTTCAACCGGTGACATCGGAACTCATGCTTACAACCTCGCTTGCTTTGTAACCGGGCTGAAAGCGGAAAGCCTCGCGGCGGACTTGCAGGCCTTTGTGCCGGGGCGCAAAGTCGATGATAACGCGCACGTCTTGCTTCGCTTTGAAGGCGGAGCGCGTGGTATGCTGTGGTCTTCTCAGGTGGCTCCCGGCAATGAAAACGCACTTCGTTTGCGCGTCTACGGCGAAAAAGGTGGGTTTGAGTGGTCTCAGGAAGATCCCAATTATCTTTGGTTCACGCCATACAACAAACCCAAGCGTTTGATCACCCGAAATGGAGCTGGAGCTGGTGACGCAGCCAATCGGTTGAGTAGAGTTCCTCCGGGACATCCCGAGGGATACCTTGAGGGGTTCGCGAATATCTATGGAGAGGCAGCAGAGGCGATCCAAGCCTTCCGAAATGGGATTTCACCTGACGTGTCGGTTGTTTATCCAACAGTTCATGACGGACTCAATGGTGTTAAATTTGTGGCTGCATGCGTGCAAAGTTCTTCAAGGAATGCGGCTTGGGTCAATTTAACTTAAAATCTGGTTGTGGGCATAAGGCAGAAATCTTGGAAGGCAGCGCGGGTATCTGCCAATAATCGAAGCGCACGCAACCTATAGATGAACACTCCTGAACAACAAACCGCGAACGTCCCTGAATGGGCGATATGTGAAGCGACCTTTAGTTGAGTGGGCCCCGCATCTGCGGACCAACGAACCATCACTTCACCGCGCCAGATATGTTGCCGCGCGAGAAGTGTTGCCCATGTTGGTCAAAGGCGGCTCCATCACGTTCTTTTCGGGCGTGCTCAGCCGCCGCCCATCCGCCGGGGCCACGGGCTTGGGCGCAGTTAACGCGGCGGTCGAAGCCCTGGCGAAAGGGCTGGCGCTGGAGTTGGCTGGTCGGGCGCGGGTCAATTGCATCAGCCCCGGCATGGTCGCAACCGAAGCCTACGCCGCAATGGCGGAAGATGCACGTGAAGTCATGTATGCACAGACAGGTGACCGCCTGCCCGTAGGACGGGTCGGCCAGGCAGAGAGTATTGCACAAGCCGTGGTCATGGCTATGACAAACGGGTTTTTAAGTGGCTCAATTCTGGATGTCGATGGCGGCCACCTTGTGCGTGATTGAGAATTGACCCATCTCCAACGTTAAGAACAGGGCTTGCCAATAATATTGTGACAGGACCAATCAGGGTCTTGGCTCAGCTTTTCGGCCTCTTCTTCTGACGCGGCCTCGCTCGGATCTTCGAAGAACCCGCAACACCGACATCCGAGTAGGTCCCTCGATTTGGGCTGACAACAGCAACCCGCTTTGAAAGGGGTGGCTTCGGCTTCAGTTCTTCAGGTTCGGCTGTGCACTCCCTGTGTTCTCGAGCGTCAAAGGCCAAGAATGTGTAATAGGTACCGGTGCGTTCAGCTATCCAAGCCCCAGAGCCTGCCCGTCTTTATCAAAAAAATGCAGATTGTCGGTTGGGAAGTGCAGACCAATCTGGGTGCCCGGTGTAAGGTCCGTATCGCCGTTCAGACGGACTGTGGCCTTGTCTTCGCCTCCACAATCCACAATCAGGAAAGTATCTGCACCCAGGTATTCGATCACCTCGATGACGCCGTCAGTTTGACCTTCGCCCGCAGCACCCACCTGAATGTGTTCGGGGCGGATGCCAAGCTTTGTGGCGGCTGCAGATCGTGAAAACGGGCCACTGCGGCCGTGCTCAAGTTGGAAACTGTCACCGTCGGTCGTGCAGGGCAGGATATTCATCTTTGGACTTCCGATAAACTGGGCCACGAACAGGTTCGCAGGGCGTTCATAGAGTTCTCGCGGCGTACCGACCTGAGCGATCTTGCCGTATTCTAAAACCACGATGCGGTCGGCCAATGTCATCGCTTCGACCTGGTCGTGCGTCACGTAGATCATCGTGCGCTTGAGGCTTTGGTGCAGCTTGGCGATCTCATACCTCATCTCGACTCGCAGGGCGGCGTCAAGGTTGGAAAGCGGCTCGTCAAACAGGAAAGCGGTGGGATCGCGGACGATGGATCGGCCGATAGCCACCCGTTGCCGCTGACCACCAGAAAGGTCTTTTGGTCTGCGTTCCAGGAACGGTCCAAGCTTGAGAACCTCTGCTGCGCGGTTGACCTGTTCGGTGATTTCCGCCTTGGGAACACCGGCAACCTTCAAAGAGAACCCCATGTTCTCGGCGACTGTCAGATGTGGATACAGCGCGTAGGATTGGAACACCATCGTCAGGCCGCGCTTTGAGGGCGGGTGATCCGTGACATCGCTGTCATTGATCTGCAGCGACCCGCGCGAGATATCCTCGAGCCCGCCGATCATGCGCAACAAAGTGGATTTACCGCAGCCCGATGGGCCGACGAAGACGATGAACTCGCCCTCCTCGATCTTGAGGTCCACGCCTTTGATGACCTGGGCCGAGCCGAACCATTTTTCGACTGATTTTAGTTCGATGCTACCCATCAGGCCCTCCCTGCCCAGTGAAGCCAAACCGCTGCCGTCCAAGAGAACGCCTTACCGCCAGCCGGGCTCCCGGTTATTGGATCGAAGTATTCTGCGAAACCGAAGCCCGAGATCAGATCTCCGGTTTTTTTGCGCAACTGATCTGCTTGCTCGGTGTGACCCAGATCCTGCAACCCGAAGCCAATCATCATGTTCATGAAGGCCCAAGTGGGCCCGCGCCAATAGCGGCGCGAGTCGAATTTCGGCATTTCTGGATCATAGCTTGGAACCGGATAGGGCACGGTTTCCAGCGTGGTTTTCAACCGTTTCAGCATCTTGCCTGATTCAATACCGGCATACCAGCACAAGTAAGACGCATTCGATACGCTGCCTGCCATCTCGCCGGTATGTGCGTCGCGCGCGTCAAAGCTGCCCAGCTCTTCGTTCCAAAGTGAGCGAGCACCAACTTCCAGTATTTCGATATCCGCGCTTAAGCCTTCAGCTGCCAGATCAAGCTGCTCACTGATCACCAACAAGTCCCGCGCGGCCCGTAATGTGGTGAATGTCATCGTCGGATCGGCCACCCGGAACGGGTTCAGCGACAGCAGTTCCTGCTGATCCCACCCAGCATTTCGACCGATCTGTACCAGCTTGATGTATCGGTCATAGTCGAACTTTGTCGGGCGGTCCTCGCTGTTTACATGGCTGGTATCGCGGCGTTGATAGTCTCCCACATCTGACGCATCCATGCGCGCCATAGAGTTGTCCCAGTCAGGCGCGTTGTCGCGACCCGCTTCCCAAGGGTGTGTTGTGCAAACAGCCCCGAATTCATCCAATCGCCATTTCATGATCCAGTGGTGCCAAGCTAGCATCTTGGGGAATAGCGCCTTCATCCGCGCGTCTCCAAACGAAGTATCCTGTTCCCAGATTTTGCGCGCCATCGTGGCCGCAATGGGTGGTTGGATAATGCCCGAGGAGGGGATTGGACCGTTGCAGCCCCAGACATCCGGGCCGGGAAAATACCCCTCGTCTTGCTGGTGGAACAGGATGTGCGGCACCATGCCGTTGTCCCATTGTCCGGCAAACAGCGTCTCGATCTCAGCCCAGGCGCGGTCAAGGTCGAACTGGGCAAATCCAAGCGCAGTAATCGCGCTGTCCCAGTTCCATTGGTATGGGTACAGCCCTTCGGTTGGGATCGTGTAACCGCCGCGATCATTGGCGATCAGGATATTGCGCGCCTCGCGGTCTGGGTTTGTGTGTTGGTTCATCTCGGTCATCCTTTGACAGACCCCGCTGTGAGGCCTTTGGTCATGAAACGTTCAAGCCCCAGGAACAGCGCCATGATCGGAACGGTGGCGATCACCGCACCGGCCATCAGGTGCTGACGGGGAATTTCTGAGGAGTTCAGCATCGTGACCCCTCGGGTCAGGGTGAATTTCGACGGGTCGTCCAGAAGCATGAAGGCCAGCAGGAACTCGTTCCAGGCAATCATGAAGACATAGAGCGAGACCGACGCCAGCGCTGGCAAGCTCAGCGGCAGGGTGATCTTCCAGATCACTGCCAGACGGGACAGGCCGTCCATCAGGCCTGCCTCTTCCACCTCGATCGGCAGGCCGCGGAAGTAACCTTGCAGCATGTAAAGCGCGACGGGGATTGTCGTGACCGGGTAGATCATAACGATGCCTAGGATCGAATTCCGCAGACCAGTCAGCGAGAATGCAATATAGATCGGAAGCGCCAGAACGATCATCGGCACCATGTAGATAAGCAGGATCGAGCGAGAGAACGCCTTTTGCCCCTGAAACCGGAAACGAGCCACGGCGTAGGCACCGGGTACGCTGAACAGTAGCGTGATGAACACGGTCAGCACCGAAACACAGAAAGACGTCCAAAGATAGGTGCCGAAATTGAAGTCGCGGAACAATTCAGTGTAGCTGCGGAACAGGGCGGTTCCCTGGGTTAGGTCCACCGAGAAATCCAGCGGGTTCTGCAACAATGCTTGCTGGGATTTCAGGCTGGTCATCACCATCACGTAGAAGGGGATGATCACGATCGCCGTGAAAAAGATATAGCCGAAACCGGTGCAGAACCGGATCACCGCGTCCTCGTATTCATGGCGGGTGAGCTCACCGATCGGTGTTTCCTTCAAAATCGCCGCCATCGACAGATGCATCACGACGGCAATACCGATCACAGTTACCAGCACGGCCTGCGTTGACGTGTCAGAGCCAATCAGAACCGGGCCAAATCCGGTGAGGCTGGACAGGCCCAACAGTGCTGAGATGCCCAGACGCGCGGGCGCGCGCTGTCGCGGGAACCGGACATATACGAGACCCGCCAACGCGCCCCATATCAGGCTCAGCAAGACCTGCGGCCGGAATGCGTCGCCTGTTGAGAACGACATGGTGATGGCGGCGGTGGTTGCGATCACCACCATCCAGAGCGCGCCCAGAACCGGGCCGGTAACATACCCTTTTCGCATCACAGACCCTCCTCTCGGCTGATGAAGCGGAAGAAGACAAAGCTGAAGGCAATCAGGCACATCAGGATCACCACGGCCACCGCCGCCCCTGCCCCGATGTTCGAGATCGCAAAGGCTTGTTCATAGACATTCACAGTCAGCGTGCGGGTGCCCGCATTGCCGCCGGTCAGCAAGAAGATGTCGTCGAATTTGTTGAACGTCCAAATGAAGCGCAGAAGGAACAGCACTGACAGAATGCCCAACAGTTGTGGGATGCTCAGCAGCCAGAACTTCTGGAACGGCGAGGCCCCGTCCATATCCGCCGCCTCGTACATGCTGCTGTCGATGGATTGCATTCGCGCCAGAATGAACAGGAAGGACAGCGGGAAGTAGCGCCAGATTTCGAACACTGTCACCATGATCAACGCCAAGGGGCGTTCGCCGAAAAAGTTGATCGGTTCACTGCTCAGCCCCATTTGAACCAACAGTGCATTGGCTGAGCCTGAGAACGGATCAAACAATGTAACCCAAGTGAACGCCACTGCGATCACCGGAGCGACATACGGGAACAGGTAGAGACCGCGTATGAACCCTTGGCCGCGGAAACTTTTGTTAAGCAGCAGGGCCGCGAACAACCCCATGACCAATGCCCCGATGGTTCCGAAGACGGTGTAGAACAGCGTCACCCAGAGCACGCCCCAGAACTCTGCCCCATCGAAGACACGGGCGTAGTTTTCCAGGCTGAATTCGAGGTTTGTCAGCACATTGGGGCCGCTGCCTGTGACACCAGGTTCCGACCCTTCGACCAACTCTTCGAACGCGTCAGGGTCGCCGTCAACGGTTACCGGAATACGAATTCTCTCGCGTTGGCCGCCATCCAAGATACCAAAATCGCAGAACAGGTCTTGCCCGTCCAGCACACACGGTTCCGCGATTTCATCAGTGGGTGTCATGCCCTCAGGCAGCACATCACTCAGAGTGACGCCGCCAATAGCAATCTCCTGACTGGAATTGCGCAGGCGATACTCGATCCGCAGATCATCGCCCGATCCACGCAAGCTTTCTCGGACAACCGGCGCAGGTGGGCGCAGGTCGGACAGGGTAAAAGGCTTGAAGCTGATCCAGATGATCGCCAGCAGCGGCAGGATCACAACAAGAGACACGCTTATCACGGTCGGAGCCAGCAATGCCCAAGCCAGGCGCGCTTCGCGCTTGGCAAGAGCCCCGGTTCCGGTCGGTGGGGTGGCCGAAGACATAAGAGACCTCAGAGGGTTGGGTGCAGCGGCGAAAATGCCGCTGCAGTTGCCGGTTGAGACAGAGTTTTACTGAACCTTGGCAAGCTCTTCGTTCATGGCTGCGACTGCGGCAGCAGCGTCAATCTCATCGTCGATATATTGACGAACGACACGGTTGATGGCCTGAGAGTTGATCATCTTCGACGCCAGAGAGAGCTGCCCGTCGGTTACACCCCAGCGCTGCGCGACATCCAAACCTCCGACGATCTCATCAATCATGGCCTGATCGTACAGTTCACCCAAAGGTGCTTTGCGATCCACACCTACCGGCAGTTCCGCCCAAGCGTCGGCAAAAGCTGTTGGATTGTCAGCATTTCCGCGACGTACCGGAAACTTGCCTTCGGGTGCGATGGCCAGAGTTTGCGTATAACCGTCATCCATCGCGAACTTCACAAAGTCCATCGCAGCGTCGGTATCGGCATCACTGGTGATCCCGAAATACCGCACGTCACCCCAGGCTGCACCGTCTGGATTGGATGGACCGGAGAAATTGGTGACGATCCCCGTTTTGGTTGCCAGCTCGCTCGACGTCGGGTCGTCGGAAATGGTCGGCGGGGCGCTGTCACGCAGACCGGCCAGTTCGTCCAAAATGAACGGCGACCAGATGATCATTGCGGCCTTGCCATCGAAGTACAGCTCGCGGGACTGCTTCCAATACAGCTCACCGGGGGGCGACGCTTTCGAGATCGCCTTATAGAAGTCCAGGACCTCGGTGGTTTTGGCTTCGTCCAATGCTTGGAAGCCGTCCGGGCCTACAGGGCTAACGCCGTTGGCAAGGAACACATGTTCCAGAACCTGGCTCATGAAATTCTCATCAACCTTGGTCGCGGCAACAAATCCGTACATCTCTGGCGGGTTGTGCAGTTTCTCCAAAGCAGCCAAAACGTTGGCGAATGAACTCGGGGCATCCAGTCCGGCTTCGTCGAACAGATCCTTGCGATATACGACCATCTGTGTCCAACCATCGACTGGCACGGATGCGGTTTCATCGTTGAAGGCTGCCATAGTCAGCGCACCGGGCGCGAAGGTATCGGCCCCCAGCTCTTCGATCACTTCGGTTGCGGCTTCGGTGTCCAGAATACCCGCTTCTGCCCAAGGCAAGGCGTATTGCAGCGGATGGTAGACCACGTCCGGCAAATCTCCGGCCGCGAAGGCCGCAGTAGCACGAGTGCCCAGGTCTGTTTCGGTTACCGGGATGACCTCAACTGTGGTGCCAGTTTCGGCTTTAAATTGATCCGCCATTTCCTGCTGCTTCGCCAAGCGTTCAGGCTGTTCCTCGGTCGTCCAAAAGCGAATTGTATCTGCTTGCGCAGATACCGCCGTCAAGACAATCGCGAGTGATGTTCCAAGCAGCAATCGAGATGCATTTGGTGAATGTTTCATAGGCGGTCTCCTCCCCGGTTATGATCATTGGAATTTCGTATTTTTTGCGCCAGCTCTTCAGGCGTCAGCCTTGGTGGCCCGTCAGATTTCCGTTCAATAAGAACTGCTTCTCTGATTTCGCGTAGATTTTTTGGTTCTTCACCTCTGGTCTGGCGTATGAGTAATGTAGCAAGACGCTCACCAGCACGCTGCGAGTCCACACTAAAGGTCGTCAGTCCTGGATTGACGTATTGGCATTCGGGAATGCCGTCATATCCAAGGATTGAAACGTCTTTTCCGATTTCAAGGCCAAGCTCAGCGCAAACTGGATAACACCCTAAAGCAGCTAAGTCGGTCGCAAACACGATCGCGGTTGGCGGGTGTTCCAAATTTAACAGCGCCCGCGCTTCGATCGCCCCTTCTTCGCGTGTCCGGGCACCTTCTCGGATCAATTCGGGATCATCCCGCAAACCCGCAACTTTTTGACCTTCGAGATACCCGTCGCGGCGCAGGTGGCTGTAGTTGAACTTCGGATCACTGCCGACATAACCGATACGGCTATGGCCAAAGCTGACCAAGCGAACGACCGCATTCCGGATTGCCGTCTCACCGGATATATCAAACCATGACATATCATCCATAGGATCCGATTGGCCGTATTCTGTCCGCCCGTATAGGATAAATGGGACCTGCAATTCTTTGAGGTACTTTACCCGCGCGTCGTCCACTTCGGTCCGGGGCAAAATGAAACCATCTGCCTTGCGTTCTTCGACAAGACGTCCCAACACATTGAGCATATCTTTCCCGGACTTTGCCGTGGAAATTGTCATTGTCCAGTCCGACGCACTGGCTGCTTCGCAAGCGCCTGCCAGAAAATCCTGAAGAAACGGGTTGTGCTGGTCCGGTTCTTCGCTGTTGATGACCATCGCAATAGCGCGAACTTTTCCTGTTCGAATAGCCTGCGCGTGACTGAGCGGGCGATAGCCCATCTTTCTTGCCGTGACCTCAACTCTCTTTCGCGTGACTTCTGAGATGTCTGAATACCCGTTCAATGCGCGCGATACCGTGCTCTTTGAAAGCCCGAGATGATCCGCCAATTCGTCGAGTTTCACCCGCCGTGGCGGTGAGGGGTTCCTAGACTGAGATTGGCGATTTTGCAGATTGGGATTCGTTGTCATCCTACTACTTGTTCGCTTCGAAACCGGTTTCGGCAACAAAAAAAGTCGAACGACCTCTCAGGTGACTTGATTGAAACGTTAAACGTACTGTGTTCCGACGTTCACGCCACCATCTCGACGCTTCGGTGAGTTGACGAAACCCAGTCCGCGCCGGCGAGCATTCCAGTGGCACGCAATGGTCGCTCCGGCTCGTAAATCTGGACCAGGGTTATTCACCATCCGCATTCGTACACGCGGCTTTAGGCAATCATCTTAGGCGCGTTATTTACACTCGCTCCCTGTTCCCACATGTGTCGCGAAATCCGTAACTGTTTCAGCGTGCTTGTTAGCCTATTTCTGGAACTCGCACGAAGAACCGAATAGATGGTTAAAGGCTCGGGGATTTTTCCTTTATCTCTCGACGTAAGCGCTGAAGGCAAAAACCGAAGGTCAGCTATTGGACAGCCTGATCGATCAGATTGCACCCGTAGCGAAAGGGCCTCTCCGGTTGCCAGAGCCGATGCACAAATTCTTTTGCAAAGCCGTCCTATTCCCTTCGATTGATTTTGAAGACCCAATCCGATATCCAGTCCGGCTGCGTGTTCAGTGTCAAAGCAGAGCCCAGCCCAAGACCAGCAAACCAAACGATGGAGGGTGCCATGTAGTTCTGAAACTGCATGAAAGGCCAAAGACATGGCCCACTACAAACGCAAACGTCCCCGCACCGTGCCTGGGAACGGGTACTCGCTCTTGGGTCTGAGCCGTCGTCTCGGAAAAGACCTGGATGATGTCCGGTGGCTCGGCAATTGGCCGCGCGGCCACGACATCATCTTTCACACACGTCCAACAAGACGCAAATCCAAGGCCCTTGCGCTTGGCATCCTGAAAGGCGCTGATCCTGATGACATTGCTTGGCCGGATAGCCGCAAACCCCATCACTACTACTGGTGAGCATGCACGGCGGAGCATCAGCTTGGCTCCGCCACTTGCTTTTCTTGGTTCAAACAGTCGTTGGTATTTTCGGGTTGGTCTGACGTGTAACCCCTCATCGTCAATTCCCGAACAATATCTCGTATCTCTTTCGGATTCCTGGCAGTAGTCGAGAATTTCCTTACGCGTCGCAGCATCGAACGGCGGCCCAGCGAGGATTTTGCGTATTGCCCGGCGCTTGCTCTCGTGTTCGCGCGCAGGGAGTCCGTGGCATCGCAAAGCGGCGAGCAGGCTGCCCCGGGTGCCACTGGGGACACCATGCATCTCAGTGGTTGGCAGGCCGTTCGTAAGGCGCATGTGCTCGGCATACAGGTCGATGACGTTGACGGGCAGGTCCCACCCCAATGCCCAGAACGCCTCGATCTCGGCGGCAGCGAAGTAGGCCACCACTAGGCTGTTTGGACCGGTCGGGAACGGGGCCTTTTGGCCCAGTTCGTCTCCGAACCGACTCGTGACTTCCCCGGTCCATAGGTCCTTTGCCACAAGACAGATCACACGCATGGTGCCGTCATCCATCGGGATGAACTCGAAGTCGACCGAGATCGGGCGTAGGGGTAGGTACACCGTCTTCACTTCTCCCAGCGCCAGGCTTTCAGAACCGGGTGGTCAATGTCGACAATCAGGGCCTTTCGGAACGCCAACCACATGATTGATACGCGTTCCACATCTTCCGGCCAGCGTGGTTTCTTGCGTTGAAACTCTGCAATATGCACGTCGTACTGGCCCGCATCGCGGCCCCAAGTCATACGGACCCATTGGCCTTGGCCGTCAACACAGGCTTCATGCTTGGCTTCTGTAGCCGAGTGCATGTTTCCGTCGATGTCCGCCTCTTTAACCAGCAGGAGTTGGAGCTTCATGTTAGCGGTACAGATTAGATAGCCAGTCATGAATTGCAGGCCGCCTGAACCTTCCAACTCGTCCGCAATATCGAGTGTCAGGTAGTACGGCATCCGTTCCATATCCTCGCTGGTAGGGTCTATGAAAACCGGGATACCCGGGAAGACGCCGTCATGGTGAACGCGGAACCACACCTTTGTCTTGGTGAGAACCGGTATTGGCGACGGTTGCCGGATGATGGAGGGTCTGTCGCCGGACTTAGCGCGTTCCGCACGAACCTGCTCGGCTTGGGCGAAGACATCCTTGGCGCTTGACTTGCTTTGCATTTTTTAGCGGTTTTGCACGGCTGGAATTTTTTCGAAATTACCTTGGGGTTTTTCGGGCCGTCACAGTTTTCTGAATCGCTCATGATGCACCTACCGCATGAGCGTTTAGCCAGTCGTCAAGATCGGTTGTTTTGTAGACGATACAGCCCGCTATTTTAATGAAACGAGGCCCGCCCGACCGATTGCTTTGCACTCTAAGTTTAGCGAGTTTTGACGTTGATATGCCGCAATAGGCGGCGGCTGCATGGCAGCGGAGGTATGGGGTCGCGATTTTGGGTCAATCCGATCAAGGACGAAATTTCCATTCTACGACCGTAATACGGCCCAGAGCAACCGTAGCCGGAATGAGCGACTGACGGCTCAATCGCCGCAGCCACCACCGTCGCCGGAAGCACAGTCACCTGCATCTTTGTCGGCAAAAGGGTCATCACTTTCAAAAATCAGCGTCAGCTCACTTCTGGAGGTCAGGCTATTGAGGGTGATAACAAAACAGACAAGCGGTACGCTTAGCCAAAGCACTCCAAACAAAAGATCGCCACTTTGAACAATGGAGCTGGCGCCGATGCAAATGAACACCAGCAAGAAGATCAGCATTGTGAAAGTACCAACTCTGTCTTTCCGCTTCCAAATCCCTTTTGGGGGTGTTCCAAACAGGTCCGAATAGGCTTTGACTGTGGCTTTATAGTCTTCCAGATGTTGGAGCCCGTGACCGCCGGGGTTGTGGTGTACTGGTTTGCCCAGCTTCTTGCAAAAGACATCCCAATAGTCGCGGCTGTGTTGCATGTGCAAATGCCAAATTAAATCGACCGCGCTTGAGGGAACGTTACGCTCTGGTCGCGTGGCACAAAGATACATGAACTTTTGATATTCGGCGATAGCCACATTGGCGGTATCGCGAGAGATGCGGTTTTCGGCCATTAGTTGTTCAATGAACGGCGAGCCTGCAGCATCATCAGGCATTTTATGCGTCTTAATCAGCTCCCATAGCTGAGTATTGAGAGAGGTCATCGGAGCCTCCTATGTTTTCTCTTTTTTCAATTTTTGACTAACGCACAAATATGACAAGTATGTGACACCTTGCCGATCTTCTCGGCATGTCGAAGCACTCACAGATTACGTTGGATGTCCCGCTCTTCGTTCGTCATCAAAACTTCCTCCACCCCAAATCAGGGAATTTACAGGAAGTGTCCCGAGAGCCCGTGAATACCCGCACACTTGTAAAAAGTGCCGCTTGGGACACCGTTCTCTGTTACACAATACCCCCACAATCAAGCGACAGAATTGAATCCTCGGAAATGCGGCAGTGATTAGCAACGGAATGAGGGCGCGATTTGGTATTCATTCTTTCATTGCCAAGCGATTATGTTCAAAAACTAGGGTAGCAACACACTGAGATTGGGTGGTTCAGAATTCAATAGACTTTCATTTTGTGTTGGCTAGAAGACGCACTGCGAGTGCTGGGCAACCTCCTGGTGATACAAGTGTAGGGGATTTTCTCGAGATCGCAGAGAAAGGCACCTGGCGAAGAGATCGAAAAAACATCGCTTGCAGTAGATTCGAAGTCTGCTCGGAAATGCGTCGTGCTTTTTACGCAAATCACTGAATAGTTTGTGGGATTCAGCCCTATATGGGTAAAATGCGCACGATCAAGGCATTGGTTGCGAATACTCGTCACAACGAGGTCAATCTCGGCCTCATACCCAACCAATCTTAGTGCTGCCGTCTTGCCGAGCGTCGCAACGCCGCCGCCATACATTTCTCCGGTATAGCGGCACGTGCCATCACCCACAGCAAGGACTTCAAACTCTGCCATGACCGGAACGTTGCCAGCCAGGTCAGACTTTGCGCCGATAGCCAAATTGACCAACGCGCCTTCACCTGCCACATGGGCCTGATTTGCACTTTCCGGATCATGGAACAGACCCATCAGTACGCCTTTTACCCCGCCTTCAATCAGTGCCGCCAACAGTCCAGTGGTGTCGGACGTCCCGCCTGCCCCAGCATTATCTTGAACATCTGCCAGAACGACTGGCCCTACCCGACTTTGACCGCATGTCGAAACTGCCTCCTCCAAAGACAACATCGTGCAATCAAGATCTGCTTCCCGGGCCGCAAACAAGTTGACGATTTCTTCAGCGGCGGCGGCGGCGCTATCGGCAGTGGCTGCATAAGCAATGCACGATGGCCCGGTGTCGGGGAAATCCGCTGCCGTGAATCCAAGAGCGATCTCCGCCAGAATTCCCTGCTGCTCCAACCTTGTCGGCTTTAGATAAATTTCATCGAAAGGAGGAGAACCAGTGTATTGTGCATGCAGAGGGATGAGGTAAGGCACGGTCCGGAACGCCTTGTATAGGGCTCCGCCAGTTAGCAATCGTTGCAAAACCGGAACGCATCTGGCACCTGTCTCTGCCATATCCAAATGAGGGTAAGTGCGAAAAACTGACAGGTAGTCCGCATGCGCCACCATCCGAGCCGAGACGTTGGCGTGTAGATCCAAACTTGCGACGACAGGGACAGTGGAACCCACAAGCTCTCGAATGCGGCGCAAAATCTCTCCTTCACCGTCAGCATGGCTTTCGGTGACCATTGCCCCATGGAGATCAAGATAAACGCCGTCAATCGGGCCTGCATCGCGAATGCCGTCCAACAGCATCCCGCAAATCGCCTCAAAGGCGTGATCGGTGACATGCGCGGACGGCTCGGCTGAGCACCACAGAATTGGCACAACCTCAAACCCAGCCGCTTTAGCGGTCGCAGCAAATCCTGCGATCGGTAAGTTCATGCCATCGCTTTCCAACAAGACCTTTTCGCCGCGCAACATTCCGGGCCAGGAATCCGCCATCTCGAACTCGTGCAGACCGGCCTTTGTCACACCAAAGCAGTTCGTTTCATGCTGAAACCCTGCGATCACAATACGCCTGATCGTCATTCCATACGCTCGATTACTTGTTCAGCATGCGGCACACCAAAGACAATTTGACCATTGCGGATCGTTTCAAGCACCTGTGTATCGGTCAGGTGCTCAGGAGCGATTAGTGGGTTACGCGAAAGGATAACGAAGTCAGCTACTTTACCCGGTTCGATAGACCCACGCTGATCTTCTTTGAAGACCTGCCAAGCGGCATCGATGGTCTGAGAACGCAAAGCTGACAGAACGCTGATCTTCTGATCCTCGCCCAGTACACGGCCTGAAGAGGTTTTCCGATTTACCGCGCAATGGGCCAGGTGGATCGGACGTGTTGGCGTGACCGATGCATCATTGTGGATCGTGTATCGCACGCCAAACCGTTCTGCTGATGCGGCCGGGGATATCCGCTCGGACCGCTCAGGCCCAAGGAAGGAGTCGTAATGGCGATCCCCCCAGAAATACACATGAGCGGGGAAGAAACTAACAGTAAGACCAAGCTGGGCCATGCGCTTAAGCTGATCATCCCGCAGGGCCTGACCATGGATGATAGTATGACGGTGATCTTGGCGTGGGTGCGCCTGAAGCGCTTTGTCCACTGCATCAATGAACATCTCGGCGCCGGCATCGCCATTGCAGTGGCAATGAATCTGCAAACCCGAACAATGGAGATTGCTGACATCAGCATCCAGCTGCTCTTGCGAGGTGTAAGTCATCCCACAAGGGTGTTCTGGATCAGACGGCTTGAAATACGGGGCAGTCAGATACGCGGTCTGCAGTTGAAAGGCCCCATCCGTGAACAGTTTGCGCGGACCTAGTGTGAAATGCGGGTTGCCGGGCCAGTTCGTGCCGATCCATTGGGTACTTAGCTCTGGCTCCAGATTTCCGACGGGTAACAGCTCGATATTAATTCCCGGATCATGATCGGCGGGCAGACTGGCGAAGTGATCCAGCATAGTTTGCGACGTCCAGGCATTTTGGGCATAGGTCACCCCATGGGTCAGATATTCGTCACGGCAGGCATCAAAGCCCTGCCAGAACCTTTCGCGGTCGATCAGGAAATCGGTATCGCCCATCTCGCCCATGGCCGATAACCCTTCGATCAATCCCGTTAGGGTTCCGGTTTCGGGATCACGGCCAAAGCGGCCGCCCTCTGGGTCAGGTGTGTGACGGGTTACACCGCGCCTTTCCAGCGCAAGAGAATTGGCCACACCATTGTGGCCCGAGGCATGGATTACCCAGATTGGATGACGTTGCGATACGTCGTCCAACTCGGCCCGCGTCGGCATGCGACCTTCGAAAATAGAGGTATTGTCAATCGACACCCCCATGATCCATTCACCCTCGGGCGTTGCGTTGGCCTTTTCCCGAAGCCTGTCCAACGCCTGCGCCATGGTCCGGCAATCCCCTAAAGGAGGCGACGACAAGTCAACTCGGAACAGCCGAATGAACCCCGTATCCGGGAAATGCCCGTGAGGGTCAATAAACGCGGGCATCAGAGTACGCCCCTGCAGGTTGCGTTCCTGAGTATCTGCAGGCATGCAAGCGCGCAGATCGGCCTCGGTTCCAACGTTCTTGATCTTGTCTCCTTCGGTCAGAACGGCCTCCGGCGAAGAATTCTGCGCATCCATAGTCAGGATTGTGCCGTTGAAAAAAAGTGTACTTGGCATTGGATTTCCTACTACGACAACGGCGCCAGACAACGCAGCCCGTGGCCGCCGTCCACTTCCCATTGTGGGGTCTGAGTGCAAATGTCCTTTGCAAAAGGACAGCGTTCACGGAATTCACATCCAGAGGGGCGTTTGAGCAGGCTGGGAGGCTCACCTTTTAGGGCGATCCGTTCCAACCGCGCATCCGGATCGGGTTCTGGGTTGGCGCTTAAGAGGCAGCGGGTGTATGGGTGGCGCGGATCGCTGAAAATCGTCTCGGTTGTGCCTTCTTCTACTAATCGACCTAGATACATGATGCCCATTCTGTCGGCCACGTGCCGTACAACGCTGAGGTTATGGGTGATGATTACCATCGCCAGTCCCAGCCGTTCGCGCAGATCGTTGAGCAGGTTCAAAAGTTCACCCTGCACCGACACGTCGAGGCCTGCGGTCGGTTCATCCGCGAGGATCAATTTCGGCTCCAACGCCAGCGCTCGGGCCACGCCTACTCGCCGCGCTTGCCCACCCGACAACTGGTAGGGATAGCGATCTGCAAAATGCGTGGGCAGATTGACCATTTCCAGCAGTCGCTTGGCTTCTGCATCCAGATCTTTGTCTTTCATACCCTGAATACGGTAAGGCTCAGTGATCAGGCTGCGGATTGTCAGACGCGGCGACAGGCTTCCCACCGGATCCTGAAACATCATTGCCATGTCTTTACGCAGCGGACGCATGACACGTTCCGGCGCGCCGCGAATTTCCTGCCCCTCAAAAGTGACTGAGCCGTCTTGCGCAGGCGCAAGACCCGCAATGGCGCGAATAACAGTCGTTTTGCCAGAACCGCTTTCGCCAACCAGCGCGTAAGTCTCGCCGGGTTGCACGGTAAAGCTGACACCCGCCAAAACATTGACTGGGCCATAGCTAGTTTTAAGGTCCACGACGTTCAGCAAGCTCATGTTGTGACCTCCTCGTGGTTTAGCCAGCATGCGGCGTGATGGCCTTCTTTCAATTGATCCAACGGCGGAACTTCGGTGGCGCACCGTGCCATCGCTTGATCACAACGATCGCGGAAGATGCAGCCACCCGGTAGGTTGGCCAGATCAGGCACTTCACCGGGAATGGTCGGCAAAACACGCGCTCGTTCTTTGATATGACCGGGGTCACATTCGATCAGGCGGCGTGTGTAGGGGTGTTTTGGGTTGTGAAAAATCTCACGTACGTCCCCGCTTTCGACAACCGCACCAGCATACATCACCACCACCCGGTCACAGAGTTCCGCGATCACGCCCAAATGGTGCGAAATAAACAGGATGGCACAGTGAAACTCGCGCTGCAGCTCTTGCAGGCGTTCGATGATCTGCACCTCTAACGTTGCGTCCAGCGCTGTCGTCGGCTCATCCGCGATCAAAAGGTCAGGTTCGGACATCAATGCCATTGCAATGGCGATCCGTTGGCGCATCCCGCCCGAGAATTCATGCGGATACTGCTTTAGGCGCGCCTCGGGATCAGGAATGCCAACAGCGCCCAGCATCTTGGCCGCGTGGGCCAGCTTGTCCGCCTTTGACTGTTTGGAGCGGTGCTGAATGTCCAGCATCTGCTGCCCAATGGTCAAAACCGGATTGTGCGTTTGCATCGGGTCCTGAAAAACGATGGAAATGTCCGCCCCGCGCAGATCGCGCATATGTCGTTCGGAGGCCTGCAGCAAATCTTGCCCCTTGAACCTGATCTCTCCTTCGCGGAACCGCGTATTAGGCGCTGTCAAACGCAGGATAGACGAGATCAGAGTGGACTTACCGCAGCCGGATTCCCCGACGATGCCAACGATTTCGCCCTTGTTGACGTCGAATGTAATGTCCCTCAGAGCTTTGAGGTCACCACGGCCTGTTTCGTAATCGACGCTGAGGTGGTCGATTTCCAGAAGTGTCTCAGTCATCGCTGCTTCCTCAGTTTCGGGTCAACCACGTCGCGCAGGCTTTCGCCCAGAAATGTGAAACCAAGCGTTGCCAAGATGATCGGCAGACCCCCGCCCACCACCAGCCACGGCGTTTGACGGATCAGAGAATAGCCATCCTTAAGCAAAGCACCCCAGCTGGGCGTCGGGGGTTTCACACCCAGCCCCAAAAAGGACAGGCCCGCCTCCAGCGCGATGACTGTCGGGATATCCATCGCCGCCAGCACAGCTAGAACGCCGATGATATTGGGCAGCATATGCACGCCTAGAATGCGCGCCATGCTGGCTCCCATCGACCGCTCGGCCAGAATGAATTCAGAATTGCGCAGGGTCAGCGTCTGGGTCCGGGCCACGCGCCCATAGGTCGGGATTGAGGTTGCCATGACCACGAACACCACAGTTTGCAGACTGGGTCCGACAAGAGCCACAACGGCCAAGGCGAACATCACCGTCGGAAAGGACCGGATGGTATCGAAGAACAACATCAGAAGGTTATCCAGCCATTTCGGCCCATACCCGGCAATCATGCCCAATGTCAGGCCAATCGCCATTGCACCGAACACGGCCGGCAATGCAACCTTGAGCGCAACCTGCCCCCCCGCGATGACCCGCGAAAACGTATCGCGCCCCAATTGGTCTGTACCCAGCAGATGTGCGGCGGACGGTCCTTGCAAGCGGGATTTGATATCCATCGCAATCGGATCATATGGAACGATCCAATAGGCGAAGATTGCGCAGAACACGATTACGCCGACGATGATCAGGCCCATAAGTCCAAGCGGGTCACGGGCGACGCCGATGATGATCTGCCCAAGTTCGGAACGAGATTTTTCCATAACGCTCCCTCCTCAATGAGCCGTGCGTGCGCGTGGGTCGAGCAACGCATTGATCAGGTCTGCCAACGCGGTCGACACCACGAACAACGCCGTTGATATGAGGACCGAACCCATAACAATCGGGTAGTTTCGGGTGGTGATGCTATCGATCACCAGTTTGCCCAGACCCGGTCGGGCAAAGACAATTTCTGCAAAAACGGCGGAGCTGAGAAGAAAGCCCATCCCTACCCCGATCACGGTAACGACCGGCAAAATGGCGATCCGCAGTGCATAAACCATGACCACGCGACGCTCGGCGATCCCAAAGGCGCGCGCGGTGCGCACATGGCTTTCGCCCATAACCTCGAGCATCGAAGCGCGTACAAGTCGAGCAATATAGCCGACCCAGCTGAGGCCGATCGCAAAGGCTGGCAGAACCAGATGGTCGAGACGGTCCCAGAACCCCTCTCCGGCACCGATGGCGGGAAACCATTGCAAATGCACGGCGAATACCAGCAGCGCTAAAAGCGCGACAACAAAGGCCGGGGCAGCCACGAAGCTGACGGATATTGCGGCGGCGATCCGGTCGATCAGCGTGTTGGGATGCGCCGCCGCATAGGCACCAAGTGCGATGCCCAGGCTTGCAGACCACAGGATTGACGCAAAAATCAGTTCCAGCGTGAACGGCAATTGCTGGAACACGATATCGGTCACGGAACGGCCCGAGAAAACATCGGTTCCAAGGTCACCCTGCAAAAGGTTTCCGTAAAAGATCAAAAGCTGTTTCCAGATCGGTTGATCAAGCCCCAGCGCCGCTGTGAGTTGGGCCTGAAGTTCGGGCGTGGCACGCGGGCCCAGCATGATCTGGACCGGATCGCCAGGCACGGCGCGGATCATCAGGAACATGACGGTGACCGCCACGAACAGGATGAGCAGCGACAGCCCGAAGCGACGGGTTGCGAAATTCAGCATGGCCAACTGGCTCCTTAAGGCTTGATGGCGTTAGTATTGGTACGACGGACATTTCCAGCCCGCCGTACCCATTCGAACTGGGGTGGTCAGGTCGCCTTGCCGAAATAACGAAGCAGGGACAGGCCATCTGGCCGCAGCGCTGGAATGACACGTGCGCTGTGAATAACCGGTGTCGCCTCGTGTGTGATAAAGCGGTAAGCACCGCTTTCCTCCATCAGATCCTGCGCGCGCTGATACATTTCCGCCCGCTTGGCGACATCCGTTTCAGCTGCAGCCGTTTCATGGATTTCGTTGAATTCAGGACTGTCAAAGCGTTCCCAGTTCCACTTTCCGATCTGTTCAGGCGTGAACCACGACGTCGCATAATACGGATCGGGCGTCATCGAATAGCGGTTCAAAACAAGCTGCAGGTTTTCATTGTCACCAGACGCCCAGAACGCCCCGGATTCCAGAACGTTCACCTCAACCGTGATCCCGATCTGCGCGAGCGTGGCCTGAATGATCTGAGCGGTTGTCGTGAACGTCGTCTTGTTCAACGTGTCGAGGGTCAGTGTAACGTTGGTTTCACCGGATTCCGCCAGCAGTTGCGCCGCTTTCTCAAAATCCGCCGCCGGTGGCACCAGCGAAGAAGCCCGATGCCCGGCGAGGCCCGGTGCGATGATGCCGGTCGCTGGTTCGGCAGCGCCAAAATAGGCGGCCTCCAGAATGCTGGGTACATCCACTGCGTGCTGAATCGCTTGCCGCAGTTTTTGATTTTGAAGCTTCGGATGCTCGACGTTCATGCCCATCCAGACATAGTAGAGCGAGGGCTTCTCAACCAACGATCCGCCATTGGGCACCCCGGCACGATACCGTTCGACCGAACCCAGCGACACGCGGGTGACGTCCAGTTCACCGGCCTCAAAAGCGATCTCGGCGGTGTTTTCATCGTCAATCGGATAGATCTCGACGGTGTCCCAAGTGGGCGCGTCCCCTTTCCAGTCGGGGTTGCGCTTAAGAACCGTCTTTTCCTTGGGCGACCAGCTGTCCCGCAGATATGGGCCGGACTCTGCCACCGGATCAGCGCCGATCCGGCCACCGGCGGCTTCGACAGCGGCCTTCGACACGATGTTGCCGGTAATGTAGGGAAGGGCGATCGACCAGATCGGTGCGAACGGTTTGTTCAGCACGATCGTGCCTTCGCGTTCGCTGGTCACGTCCACGTGGCTGAATGACCCCAGATCGGGCTTGTTCGGACTGTCGGTTGCGTCGTCCACGATCCGTTCCATGCTGAACTTGACGTCCTCGGCGGTCATGGCGCCAAATCCATTGGTGAACCCGATATCGTCACGCAACGCGAACTTGATATGGGTCGGATCAACCTGCTCGATCATCGTGGCGGCATCCATCTGCCAGCCCCATTCCTCGCCTGGTTTGTACTGGATCAGCTTGTTGTAGATCGAGGCATGAACCTCTTCTTCAACGACACCAACAGAATGGGCCGGATCCATATTCTGCGCATCGCCATAGGCTCGCACCCGCAGCACGCCGTCATCTGCAGCAAGCACACGGTTCGCCCATCCCATCGGAAGCGCCGTAGCGGCCCCAAGCGCGGTTGCGCCCTTCAGAAACCCCCGGCGGCCTACATTGGCCTTTGTCCATTCGATCTTCATAGTATCCTCCCTTAGATTAAGTCACAGAAGCCCGCGCGGAATGGTTTCGGACCATTCCTTCGTCAGAACTTCGATTTCATCCGCGCCTTCGGTGGCGCGTAGCTTGCGGTCGAGATAAAAATTCTGTGCATCGCAGGTCATCCGGCATTCGGTTGAGATGGCGACCTGCCAATCCGCTCGTTCGAAGGTGAAATTCCAGGCGGTCTCGAAACATGCGGATGCCGGATCATCGGGGTGAATGCCGTAGTGCATGCGCACGTCACTACCGGCAGTCAGATCATGGTAGGGATCGCGCGCTTTGCCATAGTCATCAAATGTCTCCAGAACGATCCGACCATCGTCAGTCATGATGCGTTCGGATTGCGCGGATGGCAGACGCAATTGTTCAGCGGCAAGAACCGGATAATCCTGTGCCGGACCAGGTTCCGAGGCTTGAACTTCGTGCGTGACTTCGCGCACCGGCAGATGCAGGGCGCACTCCTGTAAGTGCAAAGTCACCTCGGCCGAACGGGGCGATGGCCAAACGATCGGCCAGTACGACGTCGTCAGCGCCAGTCGCAACACGTGGCCCTCGCGCAGATGATGCGCGCACTCATTTAGGGCAATCTCGGCCTCATAGATTTCACCCGGTTGCAGGGTTTCGGGCGCTTCGTGGCTGCGGTAGTGGCACAGGTTCAACGGACGATAGCTGATGCGCTGCGATACTCCTTCGGGCGAGACATCGCACAGCCTTGCGACAAGCTGGGCAACGGGTTGATCCACCGAGAATCGAAACTTTAGCTTTGCGCGGCCCAACAGCTCCAGCGGGGCTTGCAGCGGTGCGCTTTCAAAACACACCGACAGGGCATCATCCCTTGCCTGGTCGCCTGCAAGTTCATTGTCGATCCGCATGCCAGCGCAGAAATACCCGCCTTCCCGGCCGACATGACTGGGCGAGGCTATTGCAACCGTATCTGTCGCCGGTTCCTGCAAAAACCCGCCGGGTGTCAAATGCCAGACCTGTTCGGACACGTACGGCGACGGCCAGGTGGTTTCGGCAATCCAACGACCTCGCCGGGCAGAGTTGTGCGCCGTCGGGTTAAAATGCTCCTGCATGTACGTCCGGTACGCGGGCAGGTCCTCGGCCCCATTTTCCTGCCCCTTCAGCCAGCGGTCAAACCAGCCGATCACTTCGGAATGAAAGTCTGCAGGATCAAGTTTAGAGATGTGAGGATAACGGTGTTCCCACGGCCCGATGATGGCTTTGGTTGGCACCGTCAGACTTGCCGCCAAAGCCGGGGGCGCATTGACATAAGCATCTGCCCAGCCGGTGATTGCCAAAACGGGGGTTTGGATCGCGGACCAATCCTCGCAAACCGATCCATGTTTCCAAAACGCGTCACGCGTTTGATGGCGCAGCCAATCTGCGGCAGAGAATGGAACGTTTCTTAGCCGAGCCAGCCAGTCCTCTCGCCAGTCTGCACGAAGGTCCGGATCAGCGGGGCGGGTCAAATAGGCAAACATCTGGCTGCCCCAGTTCATGTTGTCACTCAGCAGGCACCCGCCCATAAAATGGATGTCATCCGCATAGCGATCCACGGTCGAGGCGACGCTGACAACGGCCTTCAACGCAGGTGGTTGCCGAAAGGCCAGTTGCAGGCCGTTGAATCCGCCCCACGATATTCCGATCATCCCGATATGACCGTCGCACCAATCCTGCGCGGCGATCCAGGCCAGGACCTCTTCACCATCGCGCAGTTCCAGCTCGGAGTATTCGTCGTCGAACTGCCCTTCGCTGTCCCCGGTGCCCGCGATGTCGACCCGGACGCAGGCATAACCTGCGTCGGCAAATACGGTGTGGGTCGTTTCATCTCTTGGCGCGGTGCCGTCGCGTTTGCGGTAAGGCAGGTATTCCAGAATTGCAGGGGCGGGACTGGATTCGGGCAACCAGATGCGCGCAGCCAACCGTCGCCCGTCGGCGAGCGTGATCCATGTGTTTTCGATGGGTTCAATTGGCATCTGGTCGCTTGTCTGTTGCAAAGTGATGCCGAAGAAGAAACCGATTTGCAGATAAAGCAAATTGTGTGATCTTGCGCGAACTGACGCGAATTGTCGTGATATAGCGTCAGAACGCGAAAGGTTTTGCCTATGTCAGAGAATTTTTCTGCCAACCTGCGATCATTATGCGCAGAGCATGGGAACATTTCGCAGATTTGCCGAGATATCGGCGTCAACAGACAGCAGTTCAATCGCTACCTGAACGGCGCCAGCCTGCCCTCTGCCCACAACATGCGGCGTATTGCGCGTCATTTCGACCTGACAGAAGCCGACTTGTTCGCGGAAACAGCAAGTTTCGAACGAATGCTCAAGCGTGCTCTGCCACAAGCCGGGAATACACCTACGGACGCGTTTCTGGGCCCTTTTCGGGGCCAGCAGAAAAACCTGCGACGTTACGTAGGCTTCTATCATTCCTATTTCTGCACGCCGTCCTGGGAAGGTAAGATTTTTTGTTCCCTGATCCGAATTCAGGAAAGGGATGGGCTGTTCACTATACGATCCCGGGAAATTGCCACCTCGCCAGACAAGAGCACACACCAGATTTCGCGTTACTCTGGCCTTGTGACGATGCGGGGTAACAGGATATTCGTGACCGAACATGAGCTGGCGCGCGAAGGCAGCGTCGCCAATACGATTTTGTATTCCGCACACCGCCAGCAACTAAAATATCTGCGCGGCATGACCATGGGCGTCGCCTGGCGCCCATACCCGCACCCCTACGCAGCCAAAACAATCTGGAAGCGCTTGCACGAGCGCGTATCAGCACGCGAGGCCATTGCCTCCTGCGGTATCTACCCTGCCCAAAGCAATAGGATCGATCCAACTGTCCGGAAGCACCTTTACGAGATTTGAAGCGCCGAAGCGACACAAGCGGCGGCACATTTTCTTTGGTGCGGCATCCAATTCCGGTGGCAATTTTTGATCCAAGGTTCGCGAAATCTGATGTGTCGATCAGCCTGATAACGCGACTTCATTTCCTACCGCTCTGATTCCAGGATTTGAAGCCCGAGATAATTTAGCGCCAGCTTTGCAAGAAGGCCCTGTTGACGCCATGGCATGAACCTTCTCCACTGCTTTAGCCAACACTAACCTAGGATCAGGACTCGTTGTTGCTTCATAGCTATCAACCTTGAAAAGTTCTCACCAAAGGCAGAAACCGCTACGATGTTCGGAGGTCTTCACGCTTTTTGCCTTTGATGGTTCCATGCCCCATCGCTAATTCTCTACAAGATTGGGCGGCAGCACTATTGGGATCCAAGCGGCAATCGACTGGGAATACGCAATTGAAAGGCTTTGGCTACGAGAGGGGCTGAAAGGGCCCCTAAAACAACCGACGAAAGGACGGCTCTGGGTGAATCCCTCTCGGGACATTGCGTTGCAATGCCCTGCTGGGCGATGGATAGGTCGCGTGTTCGGCTGGATGGCGCTTAGTAGCTGGGGGTATCACCAGTACCAGTTGTCGGCTTTCCAAGAAGGGGTTTTGTCTCTACGTCAAATCTGAGCGTCGCCAAGGCTCATAACATGAATTTGCCTGGGAAAAGCCCGCCTAAAAACCTTCGAATAAGTTCCGCAGAGCGTCGTCGCGAAAACATCTGCATATCGGTCAGGTAATTTACCCACATACCTTCCAGCAAGGCCAGAGTTCCGCTGGTGGCATCATCCACCAAGTTCGGATCTTGCTCGTTTTGTTGGGCTATCTCCAAGAACGCACGCCGCAAAGTCTCGACAAGTTTGGGGTCCTGAGTGCTGCTGTATCGGGCAATACCTGGATGTGAACTTGCGATGCCTCGGAATGCATGCCAGATTTTCGTACTTCGTGGATTGAGCAAAGCTTCGGACAGATCCGCCTCGATCACAGCCATCACTCGGTCTTCGGGCGATGCATCCGAGCCCAGATCGGTCATTCTGTCCATCTCGGCATAATACTCAGTACTGAAATGCTGGGCCGCAGCGGTCAGCAAATTGTCCTTCCCCCCGAAATGCAAATGGATCATTCCGCGCGACAGACCTGAGCGCTCGCAGATGCGACTGACCGAGGTATCGGTAACTCCAATATCAGCAATTGTATCCAGTGTCGCCTTAATCAGAAGCTGCCTATTGGCTTCCGGATCGCGCTTCGAACTACGCTTTCTTCCTTTAGGATCTGTCACTCTATTCAATGATTCCATTATCTTAGGGTCTTCTCATATGGGCCGCTCACAGGGAGATTGACACGAAAGGCCTTTCTGGCGCAACATTAAATGGACGATCGTCCATTAGCGACTCGTAAGTACCGAGATGGGAGATAGGGTGATTTTTCGTAGCGAAGCGTCCCGGGGTTATACCCTAAGCGCACCAGCCACGGCATACGTGGGGTTTCTGGTGGCGGCGCCTTTGGTGATCCTGATCGCCTATTCGTTCTGGACCCAAACCTACGTAACGCTCGACAAGACACCGACGTTGAAAAACTATAGCGACGCGCTTGCTGATCCGCTGGTTCGACACTTAATGCTAAGGTCGATCTGGATTGCCGGAGCAGTTACGGTAGTCACTGTCGCATTGGCCTATCCCATCGCCTACTTCATCGCGATGAAGGCCCGGAAAAAGACTATCTGGCTTCTGCTCATCACCATTCCGTTCTGGTCCAGCTATCTGCTGCGCGTATTTGCCTGGAAACTCATCCTTGGGTTCAACGGGGTGATGAATTCTGCACTGATGATGCTTGGTCTGATCGACGAACCGCTCGACTTCCTGCTGTACAACGAATTCGCTGTCGTGCTGACGCTTGCTCATGCGTGGGCACCTTTTGCGATCCTGCCGATCTATGTCTCGTTGCAGAAGATCGATCCAAGTCTGTTGGAGGCCGCCACAGACCTCGGCAACAGTCCTTTGCAACGCTTCATGCGGGTGACGCTGCCGCTGACGATCCCGGGGATCATTGCGGCTTGCCTGATCATCTTCATTCCGACTGTCGGCGACTACGTAACGCCCGCACTGGTCGGCGGATCGGACGGGAAGATGATCGCTAATCTTATTCAGGTGCAGTTCGGGGCTGCCAACAACTGGCCCCTCGGCGCCACACTTTCGCTGATCGCGATGCTGTCGGTTGGCTTCGTCGCCATCGTGTTTGTCATTACCGCCACCCAGCTTGGGAGGAGGATCAGATGAAGCGCCCCTCGACGCTGACAGCCTATGCTTTTCTGTATTTGGTCTTTCTGTACCTGCCGGTTCTTTTCCTACCTTTGTTCTCGTTCAACAGCGGTACAATCGTTGCCTTTCCGATCAAGGGCTGGACGCTGGACTGGTATCGGAAGCTGGGCGAACAGGATACGTTGATTCAGGCCCTTTGGAATTCGCTGGGTGTCGGCACGGTCGTCGCACTTCTATCCACCGCTATGGGGCTGTTCGCTGCGCGCGCCTTTGTTCGCTATCGTTTTCGGGGTCAGCGTGCAGCTGAAGGACTGGTGATGCTGCCGTTGGTTATTCCGGGCATTATCGTGGCCTCGTCAATGCTGGTCCTGTTTCTGTTTCTCGGTCTCAAGCCGTCTTTGCTGACCGTTGTTCTGGGCCATACGTTCCTCGCCTTGCCATTTTCCGTTTCGATCTTGAAGTCCGCGTTCGATGACTTCGACGCTTCGCTGGAAGAGGCATCTTACGATCTGGGCGTCGGCGTGTTCGAAACCTTCCGCCGCGTGACGCTGCCGGTCGTTTCCCCTGGCATCGTAGCCAGCATGCTGGTCACGTTCACTGTCAGCTTCGATGAGTTCGTCCTGGCCTTTTTCCTGTCAGGCAACCAGCCAACCCTGCCGGTCTATATCTGGAGCCAGATCCGTTTCCCTGCCAAGCTTCCCAATGTGCTGGCGCTTGGCTCCATCTTGCTGCTCACCTCGGTTCTGCTTCTGGTGCTGGCCGAGTATTTCCGCCGCCGCTCATCCGCATCAGAGGTCCGATGACAGACAGAAACATCATAGAACTCAGGGGCGTCGAAAAGCGCTATGGCACATTCCTGGCGGCCAGCGGGATCAATCTCGATCTCAAAGAGGGTGAGTTTTTCTCACTCCTAGGCCCCTCGGGATGCGGCAAGACTACGGTGTTGCGGATGATCGCGGGCTTCCAGGAACCGACCGAGGGCACCGTGCTGATCGACGGTCAGGATATGGAAGGTGTGCCTGCCAACAACCGCCCAACGAACATGGTCTTTCAGAGCTACGCCATCTTCCCGCACCTGAACGTCGGAAACAACGTGGCCTATGGCTTGCGGGGCAAGGCGCCCAAGGCTGAGATTGACCAGCGCGTGGCCGAGGCCCTGGAAATGGTCGAGCTGGGCGGTCTTCAGGATCGCGGTGCAAGCGAATTGTCGGGTGGGCAGCGGCAAAGGGTGGCGCTCGCCCGCGCGCTGATCATGCGACCCAAGGTGTTGTTACTGGATGAACCTTTGTCAGCGCTCGACAAGAAGCTGCGCGAACAGATGCAGTTTGAAATGCGTAATCTGCAGCAATCGCTTGGCATCACCTTTGTGATGGTCACCCACGACCAATATGAGGCGATGACCATGTCCGATCGTATTGGCGTGATGTTCAATGGACGGCTTAAGCAAGTGGACACACCGACCACGCTTTATGCCCGTCCTTGTGATCAGCAAGTGGCCAGTTTCATCGGTGAAATGAACATACTGCCTGCCCAGTTGTTGGGTGAAACCGGCGATATGTTGTCGATCGATGCAGCCGCCTTCGGGCGGATTGAGATTGAGAGAAACCCCAACGTTGCGACCAGCTCTAAAGACATGAACATCGGTATTCGCCCGGAACAATTGGAAATCGCTGCTGAAAAGCCCGAAGACTATCCATCAACGGTTCAAGGCACTGTCAGCAACGTCGCATTCTATGGCGAGAACATTCACTACCACATTCAGGTGGCGGGAGCTGAGAAACCAATCTCGGTCTCAGTTCCAAACTATTTTCACACGGTCGATTTCAAACGCGGCGACGCAGTTTGGCTGGGGCTTCAGGGGGCAAGCGTGATCGATCTAGGTACATACACAAAGTAAAATAGTGGGAGGATAAAATGAGACTTCAGGGAATTGCGGCCTTCGCATGTGCGACGGCGATAAGTACGGGAAGTGCCATAGCAGGTGGCGCCGATCTGACGGTTTTTGACTGGTCGGGATATGAAGATCCCGGGTTCTTTGCCAGCTACATGGAAAAATACGGGAATGAGGCACCAAGCTATTCCTATTTCGGAAGTCAGGAAGAAGCCTTTACGAAACTGAGTTCGGGTTTCACGGCTGATCTGGCGCATCCTTGTTCTGACGCGGTCCGGAAATGGGTCGCAGCCGACCTGATCCAGCCGCTGGATGAAAGCAAACTGACCAACTGGGCCGATGTTCTGCCCGAGATCAAGGAAGTCGACGCCATCGTCCTAGACGGCAAGCTTTACATGTTGCCGTTCGAGTGGGGGAACACGGGCCTTATCTATCGCACCGACAAAATCTCAGGCGACGATATCTCGCTGCAAATGCTGGCGGACCCGGCTTATGCAGGCAAGATCGCCGTCCCGGATGCCGCGTCATCTGCGTACGCCCTGGCTGCGCTGGCCACTGGAAACGCCGACGATTATACCAATCTGAGCGACGAGCAGTTCAAGGAAGCATCTGATTTCCTGCGCTCGATCCACCCGAACATGCGCTTTTACTGGTCCGATGCGGGTCAATTTGATCAGGCTATGACCAGCGGTGAGATCGAATTGGGTTGGGCCTGGAACCAGTCAGAACTGAATCTGATCTGGAACGAAGTGCCTGCCGCGATGATGCGTGATGTCGATAAGGGCATCGCGACCTGGGCGTGCGGTTACGTGCATCTGAAGTCTTCCACGACTCCGGTCGATCAGGTCTATGATCTGTTGAACGCGCTCACTGACCCTGCCAGCGGTCAGTACATCATCGACAACTGGGGCTACCCACATTCCAACGCAAAATCTTTCGAAGTTGCCGATCAGGCCAACATCGAAGCCTATGGTTTTGCGGACCCTAAAAGCTTCTTCGAAGGCAGTTTGTTCTTTGATGCGGTGAATCCCGAGCTTGAGGCGAAAATGCTGGCCGAATTTGAACGGATCAAAGCCGGCTTCTAACACAACCACATTTCCGGGGCCTTACGGCTCCGGATCCCAGATACAGGAAAACGCGTGAACATGTCGAACGCGAACCCATATGCTCTGCTTTTTGAACCGGTTCAGATTGGACCAGTCACAGCCAGAAATCGCTTTTATCAGGTGCCACATTGCACCGGGCTGGGGCATGTCCGACCGCGGGCGGATGCCGCCGTTCGTGGGATGAAAGCCGAAGGTGGGTGGGCGGTGGTTTCCAATCAGGAGACCGAGATTCACCCAACCTCAGACCTGTCTCCTTACGCCGAGGGGCGGCTATGGGACGGGCGCGATGTTCCCGCATTGCGGCTGATGACGGATGCGGTACATGCGCATGGTGCGCTGGCAGCTATCCAGCTGGTGCACAATGGCAACCATGCGCAGAACCTGCTGACCCGGGCTCCGGTTCTTGCACCTTCCGAGATGTCTGTCGATACGACGCATCCCAAGCAGGCGCAGGCCATGGATAAAGCTGATATTCGCGAGTTCCGCCGCTGGCACCGCGAGGCCGCCCTGCGCGCGAAAGATGCCGGATTTGACATCATTTACGTCTATGCCGGACACAACATGACGTTGGCGCAACATTTCATGCTGCCGCATATGAACCAGCGTAGTGATGAATATGGCGGGTCGCTTGAAAATCGCGTGCGCCTGACACGCGAACTGCTGGAAGATACCCACGAAGCTGTAGGTGACAGCTGCGCTGTGGCGCTCCGTTTTGCCATTGATGAGATGGTGGGCGCTGACGGCATGCAGGCTTCAGAAGAAGGCCGTGCCGTGGTCGAGCTTTTGGCCGATCTTCCTGACCTATGGGATGTGAATGTAGCCGACTGGTCCAATGACAGTGCGACAACCCGTTTTCAGCCAGAAGACGGATATCAGAACGCGTTTCTGTCGCACGTCAAACAGATCACACGGAAACCTGTGGTTGGTGTCGGTCGCCTGACGTCCCCCGACATGATGCTGTCGATGGTCAAAAAGGGAATTGTCGACCTCATCGGAGCCGCACGACCTTCCATTGCGGACCCATTCATTCCGAAAAAGATTGAAGACGGCAGGATCGACGAAATTCGCGAATGCATCGGCTGTAATATCTGCGTCTCATCTGACAATCTGGGCATCCCGATCCGCTGTACTCAAAACCCGACCATGGGTGAAGAATGGCGACGCGGTTGGCACCCCGAGATCATCGCGCCGAAGAAGAGCAACGCGGATACTTTGGTTATTGGCGGTGGCCCCGCCGGTCTTGAATGCGCCACGCAATTGGCAAGGCGAGGATATCAGGTGACCTTGGCCGAAGCCTCAGCTGAATTTGGTGGACGTGTTGCCAAGGAAAGCAAGCTACCCGGCCTTGCGGCCTGGTCGCGCGTTGTCGACTATCGGCTGAGTGATCTAAAACAGCGCAGCAACGTTCAGTTGTTCACTGACAGCAGACTTGATGGCGATCAGGTGGCAGAGCTTGGCGTCGAACACGTCTTTGTTGCCACCGGCAGCCATTGGCGTACTGATGGCACGGGGCGCAACACCCAGCGCCACCAACCCACGATTAAGCCCGATGCCATAGTGCTGACGCCTGATGATATTATGAATGGCCTTCTGCCCCCGGTTGGACCGGTGATGATCTATGATGATGACCATATTTATCTGGCAGGGGTAATCGCTGAAAAACTGGCGACCGCCGGATACCAGGTGGTCTTCGTCACGCCAGAGAGTTTAGTTTCAACTTACGCCGTCAATACTTTGGAGCAGCCTCGTATTCAGGCCCGCCTGATCGAGCTTGGTATCGACATTCGCTGCAATCAGGTGCTGACGGCGGTTGAAGGTGACATCGCGCGCATCGGGTGTGCCTTTACTGGACGCGAAACGGGTGTTCCGTGTGCCTCGACAATTCTGGTTACCGAGCGCCACCGAGAGACAGCGCTTTATGACAGCTTGCACGGGATCGGTTTGAAAACCCTCGAACTTATTGGCGATGCCGCGTCTCCGGGGTTGATCGTGGACGCAGTCTTCGCAGGCCACCGCGCCGCCCGCGATTTTGAACGCCCCAAGGTAGAAGCAGACAAGGACTGGTTTCGCCGCGAGATAATCGATTTGGAGGACACGTGATGAACAGCCGACCGTTTGAATTAGATGGATTGATGGCCTCGCACCAGCACGGCCACGCGCTGCCACGTGAATTCTATACCTCGCAAGACATCTATAATTTTGACATTGCCCAGGTCTGGAACCGCAACTGGCTTTGGGCCGGGCATGTCAGTCAAATCCCAAACCCCGGTGACTACTTCCTGTTCGACTATGGCCCGGAGAGCATTATCGTTGTTCGCGACCGCGAAGGCGAAGTTCGCGCCCATTTGAATGTCTGCCGCCATAGGGGTTCTCGCGTTTGCACTGAACAGTCCGGCAACGCCCGTGTTCTTGTTTGCCCGTATCACGCTTGGACATATGAGCTATCGGGAAAACTTCGTGCGGGCCACAATATGGGGGAACATTTTGACCCATCCAAATTCGGACTCTTTCCCGTTCAGGTGAGTGTCTTCAAAGGCCTGATCTTTGTCTGTGCCGATGCAAACACGCCATCGCTAGATCCTGTCCTCAGCCAGCTTTCGCCACTCGTCGAACCCTATGGTTTAGACGATTTGAAAATTGCGCATACGGCGTCATTTCCAGTTCCGGCGAATTGGAAACTGGCGGTTGAGAACTATCTTGAATGCTACCATTGCGGACCAGCACACAAAGAATACTCTCGCTCTCATAGCTTGAAATCGCCACAAGACATGGCTGGCTTGGTCGAACCGCTAAAGGCAAGGGCTGCTGAAGTCGGCCTGTTACCTGATGAATTGGCGCTTGTTGGCGAGGCTGCGCCCACCCCGTTCACCAGCGGGTACTATCGGCGCTATCCGCTTTATCAAGGCTATAGAACCGGCAGCAAATCGGGCGAGGCGCTTGCGCCATTGCTTGGAATGCTGAAAGGCTATGACGGTGGCGCAACAGACTTTGATGTTGGCCCGTTGAATTGGTTCCTGATCTATTCGGATCACATGGTGGGTTACCGCTTTGTTCCACGTGGTCTGCAGGAAACCGACATTCAGGTGGTCTGGCTGGTTCGCGCTGATGCTGAAGAAGGCCAAGATTACAACAAAGAAGACCTGACCTGGCTTTGGCATGTCACCTCTTTGGATGACGAGCGCATTATTCGCCACAACCAGTCCGGCGTGAATTCTCAATACTTCCAACCGGGCCCCTTGGGCGAAATGGAAACCTCGATCCAGGATTTTTACGATTTCTATTTCACCATGATCAGCCCGGAACCAGAACAAAGGATGGCCGGTCATGGCTGAGGCAAAATCACGCCGTCGCGGCGGCGGCGGACGCGCCGCGCGCATAAAGGTGCAACAGGCGACCACGGGCAACGAGGCTGTGCGTGGAGGCTTAAGCGGCGGGCGCTATAAGCCGTTGACCCAATCAGATATGGAGAACATCCACCAAGCGGCCCTGACCGTTCTGGAAAACACTGGCGTCACCGACCATTTCCCGGAACTGCTTGATCTGGTGCTGTCCAAGGGCGCGGTGATGAATGACCTCAATCGACTGTGCTTCCCCCGTGCCCTGATGGAAGACATTCTGGCTGGTGCTGCCAGGGAATTTTACGTCTATGCCCGAGGAGAACGTGAAGGCAAAGACGACATGCATTGCAAGGCGGAGAGTGTCTATTTCGCCAACTCTGGCACCGCCGTCACCACCTTCGATTCCGAGACCAAAACTTATCGCCCTTCGGTCCTGCGCGATGTTTATGATTTCACTCGTCTGGTTGACCGTTTGGACAATATTCATATGCTGGGCGACACGGTGTTGGCCACCGACGTGACCGATGATTTCGCTCACGACATGAACACCATATATGCGATGCTCGCAGGTAGCCAAAAGCCTGCCTGTCTGACCTTTCGCGACCGCAGCCATATCCCGCATGCCATCCGAATGTTTGATTTGGCTCAGGGTGGTGAAGGCGCTTTCATGAAAAAGCCAAGCGTCATTTTTGGTGGCTGCCCCATGGTTTCGCCCCTGCGGATCGGTAAGGAAAACATGGAAATCCTGATTGATACCGCCAAGCTTGGTCTGACTGTCGATCTGGCTGTGCCTCCTCAGGCCGGGGCCACAGCCCCCGCGACGCTTGCGGGAACACTGGTTCAAACCGTGGCCGAAACACTGGCCTGCGTTGCCATTGTAAACCTCATTACGCCGGGCTGCCCGGTCTGTTTTGCCGCCTGGCCCTTCATCACGGACTTGCGCAGCGGGTCGTTTACCGGCGGCAGCGGTGAACAGGCTCTCATCGGGGCAGCGGCCATTCAGATGGGCAATTTCTATGGCCTGCCCACATCCGTTGGCGCAGGCATGACCGATGCCAAAATACCCGACGCGCAATACGGGTTGGAAAAGGCGCTGACCTTCACACTTGCCGCACATGCCGGTGCCAATCGCCTTTGCGAGTTTGGCGGTATGATCGGCAGCCTGATGGGATGCAGTTTTGAAAGCATGGTTATCGATGACGAAGCGGGTGGTATGATCCTGCGATCATTACGCGGGATAGAAGTCACAGATGAAACCATGGCGGTGGATGTGATCCACCAATGCGCCATTGATCCAGGTCATTTCCTCGGCAACCCACACACGCTGAACTATATGAACACCGAATTTGTCTACCCGCGGCTCATGGATCGTGAGCGTACAGATACATGGGAAAACGAAGGCAAAACTGATCTATTGGACCGCGCCCGTGACAAGGCCAATTCCATTCTCGACAGCCATTTTCCCAACTACTTCGGCGCTTCAGACGCTCAGGTGCGCGAAGAGTTCCCAATTGTGATGAGCGCAGAAAGTATGGCCCGCCGTGGATAACTCTAACGCCAAGCACTGGGACAACGACCATTTCCTGCACCCGTGGGAAGGGATGGCAACTTTGGGCGAAAACGACCGCACTTTTATCGAAGGTGCCAGCGGCATCCATGTGGTGAACGAAAAAGGCGAACGCTTGATCGATGGACCGGGCGGCATGTGGTGCACCCAGATCGGTTATGGGCGCGAGGAGATGGCCGAGGCCATGGCTGAGCAGGCTCGGAACCTTGCCTATTTCTCGCCCTTTAACAACTCCAACTCGACTGCCGCGCGGTTCGCACGCGAAATCGCCAAACGGGCGCCGGGCGACTTGAACAATGTCTTTTTTACCACCGGCGGTTCCACTGCGGTGGATACGGCCATCCGCTTTGTCCACTTTCGAAACAACCTTTTGGGTCTGCCCGAGAAAAAGAAGATCATTTCAAGGCAAAAAGCCTATCACGGAAGCACTTATCTGGCGGCCAGCGTCAGTGGAAAAGAGCGTGACAGGCTTTGGTTAGACAAGGCGGATGACCTCGCACATTTCCTGCCTGACGTGAATCCGCTCTACCGTGCAACTAGTCAAAGCGAAGAGAGCTTTCTGAAAGAGAAGGTTTCCGATCTTGAAAACGCCATTGTGGCACTTGGTCCAGAAAATGTTGCCGCTTTTATCGCCGAACCTGTTCTGGCATCTGGCGGCGTGATCGTACCGCCAAAAGGATATCACGAAGGCTGCCTAAACATCTGCAGGAAGTATGATGTTCTATATATCTCGGACGAAGTGGTGACAGCTTTTGGGCGATTGGGTCATTGGTTTTCGTCTGATGCAGTTTTTGGCATTCAGCCAGACATAATCACCTGTGCCAAAGGAATGACATCCGGGTATGCACCTATGGGCGCCGCGGTTATCTCGGATAGATTGATCGCCGACGTTGCGGGAAAAGATGCTACCTTTTCTAATGGTTACACCTATTCTGGCCACCCGGTCAGCGCGGCCGCTGGTCTAAAAAGTATGGAAATTATTGAACGGGAACAGCTTCTCGAACACGTTCGGAACGTCGCTCCGGTATTTCAGGATCAACTACAGCAGCTGCGTCAAATTGACATCGTTGCCGATGTGCGCGGGATGGGGTTGATGGGATGCGTTCAATGCTCAGTTGATGGTGATCCCCGGAGCGACCTGGGATGCGACTACGAGATTGGCGGCCAAATCGATATTGAATGCCAGAAACGTGGGCTACTTGTTCGACCTGTGATCAACATGTGTGTTCTTTCACCGCCCCTAATGATTAGCGAAAGTGAAATTGAGCAGATGTTTTCTGTCTTGCGCAAAGGGCTTGAAGCGACAAGTGCATGGCTCGGCGGGATCAGGGACTAATGAAATGCGTGCGCCTTTGTTGTGAATGTCCAGAGATCGGGATGCCATTGAAGCATTTGAGCTTAGAGCTCAAGGTCCGTTTCTCCAATTGAGCGTTTGGGTCAAGCTCGATTTCCTTGATTGTAAGGGGCCATATTCACTCTTCCGGGTCACACTTCTCTTCGCAGTCTGGGTGATGCCGGATGACTCACTTCGTTTTTTACAATTGCCTGGGCCACAGTCGACGGCCGTCCTTCCCAACGGGAATTGAGTAGCCGAACGCATGGAGTTGTTTTGTATTTTCTAATCACTTGTGAACTCACCTAAAGCTTGAGAGTTCATGATGTCTGTTTCCTTTTGAAGGCATCATAAGCTTCTAGGTGCTAGTTCTCACTAACTCTCTCGTCGCGCTCGTTTTCAGCGCCTGTGCGAATGGTCTCTCAGAAGCGCGAGAGAATGCACCTAAAAGGAGTTTTCGGCATGTTTCGCCGACCGGTCAGAGTTTTCACACAGCCTCCGGACAAAGCTGCCGTCGGTTAAATGGTTGCTTGTGACGGGTCTATGGCCCAAACCGGACGTTCCCAGCTGAGCTTTGCAAATCCCGAGTTGCTTAAGAAAGCAAAAAAGTCCGTGGCGAAGGCTTTGCCAAAGCCCCGTTCGGGCCAACCATAGACGCAGTTTAGATGAATTCTTCGCCACAACTGAGGTCTTGCGCAGGTCCATCCCTTCGAATCTGGCAATTCGACCGAATGACTGCAAACTGAATTTAGTGCGAGAAACCACCAATGCACTCAATTCAGGACATCAGCGATTGCCCTTATCAGGTTCAACACTTCATAAGTTTCACGGTTTATTTCGTAAACGTAGTTTCCGGCTCGCACGTAATATCCATTGCGCCGCAATCCCCACCGGCTAGGATTATCGACTCGGGCATACCCATCATAAATGTAGTCCCCACGACGGTATTTTTTGGCCTGTCTTGGCGGTACGAACGGGACCGCTTTTTTCGCCAAGCCTGGTGGACAAAGTCCGGATTTGGATTTCACTTGGATTGGCGGGTAGCGCCAACTCCACTAGCTTGCCCTGTGTTATGGCTGCACAAACTGGGATTTGCGTTGGCTGGTGACGCACCTTGTGCGGTCAGTGCCAGCGCCAAAACTCCAATAATTTTTTTCCTAACGAGCACCTTCTCTATCTTAACAGCCTAGATATAAGTTTGAATGGGTCATGGCGAGTTCATCAGCGAAGAGTCGCTTTCCTGTACGATAAATTGCTTACGACCTGAGACCATGTGCTGAGATTGTGATCGCATGATCCAACCAAAGTGCCAGGTTAGGGTGCTCTTCGTCCACCTCGTCGCCCGCTTAATCCTTTGTCTTTATTTCGCGAACAACATTAACCGAACGTGAACAATGTGTTCTCAAAGTGTTCAATCAAACTGAGGCATAGTGCTCATGTTGGATCGAACGAGTTGTAAACCGTTTGATCGCTGACAAGGGGAAACGCATGATTAAGTCTGCCTTTGTGACTGAAGAGTCCAGCCCAACAACTGTGATGCAAACCTCCGGCAAAGTTGCCGTGGAACGTTTGTCAACCACAACAAGGTCGAGCAGTGGTCGCTTCCCTCCTATAGAAAATGCACTGACAGAAATCGTTAAAAACAAGCGGCTTTTTGAGGCACATAACAACGTCTGAAGACAGTTCAGCAGACTCTCAAACAATTCCCGATATTCGTCCTAAATATTGGAATTGATAACTAAATCCTGCTCCGGTTTGGGGCGGGGTTTCTTTTTGTGCGCCCTAGGGAAATTGACGCAACCTTTGGCGAACTCAATGAACTTCGGGCCAGCCGCTTCTCACTCTTGGGAAACATTTGGCTGGCCCGGCGCTGAGTGCTTCCGTGAGTGGTCAGCACTTCGAGTTGATTGACGAGAAGAGGCTGGGATCTTTCGTTACAGACCCAACAACGCTTTCACCTCTTCTTCAACTGCGTCGGTGACGGGTTTGTTGGCTGCGGCTTCCAGCGCTTCTCGCTCAGCCAATTCTTGTTCATCAACCAGATCAACGAGTTCTTGCACTTCTTCGGTTGCTTCTTCGTATTCAACAGCAGCTTGTCGTTCGTCGTTCAGGTCCTGTGCTTCTTCGACCGAACTGTCTAAATCCGCACGTGCTTCTTCGAGCTGTTCTTCGATTTCAGGATCCGTTCCACCGGCGTCTTCGAGCGCCTGTTCAAGGTCTTCGACCCTCTCTTGATTCTCTTGAACGTCGACCAGAGCTGTGCGCAAGTCTTCTTCTATCTCGGGAATAGTCCGCTCTGGAGGTTCCAATCCGGCGAGTTCTTCCAATTGTTCCGCAAGCTCCTCGCGCAGCGGCTCTCCGGCTAGAACGGTGTCTCGGTAATTGGCAATTCGACCGACACGGGAATTGGGTGCAGCGTTTTCTAATGCAGTTGCGTTGGCATTGGCTGCGTTAAGCGCTCCTAATTCGGACGGGTGAGCGCCGAGAAGCGCCGCCATACTGTTCCCTTTGGTTCGCACGGCCGGGCGGATGGACTCTTCGACAATCACGGTTGTTGATGATTTCGAATATGTCCTTGGCTTTTGCTTACCGCTATGAGTGGTCGTGTTTTTCTTTGAAGTGTTAAACGTTCTAGTCTTACCTTTTCCGCTGAAGATATCCTTCAATGTAAAACGACCGCTATTCCCAGAAGCAGAGCGCGAGGATTTTGACTTCGAGTTTCCAAAAATGGACTTCCCAGCACTTCGCCCACTCCGGCCTTTGTCGGCATCTTTCTTTCCGCCTTTGTTACCGGCAGAACTGTGGTCGCTACGGTCTCCTTTATCTGAGTTCCCTTTGCCGCTGCTATTACCTTTTCCGCCGCCGTTTCCTCCAGCGTTTCCATTATCGGCGCCCTTGCCGTTTCCGCCAGCGTCACCTTTTCCGCCGCCGTTTCCTCCACCTTTACCGTTTCCTCCACCTTTACCGTTTCCTCCGCCATTGCCTTTACCTTCCTTAGCAAAGGCTACATCCGGCGCGGCGATGGTGGCCACGATGGCAGTTGATCCCAGCAACGCGATTGCCAAGGTTGATGCTTTTAACAGTCCAAAATTGGTGGTTTTCATAACAGCCTCCTCAGTGGAAATCAGCGGACGTTAATTCTTTAAATCGGCTCTCTGTGTTCCAAAGTCTCGATTCACGTACGAATCTTCAAAGTTCGTTTCCATTTAACTTGAGGGTAATTGAACGCAGGGCTAACTGCTTGTTCATCATCGGTTCATGTCGAAAGACGTAGCCTCTAGCCGCGAAATACGAGGACGTTCATGCGTGCGAAGGTGATCTTGATTGTTGCAAGTTTGCTGGTTGCTTTGCCCATTGGGGAAGCGGCTGCCCAGACGCGCGAGCTCATGCAAGGTGAACTGCGCAAGGCGACCTTGACCGGCGGCACCATCCGTTTGAAACGGGTTATCAAAGGCGTCGAGAAAGCCTTTGGTGGCACCCCCGTTGATGCGCGCGCGTTTCAGGCTGATCAAATTTACTATCGCATTCTTGTCAAAAAGCCCGATGGAAAAATTGTCAGTGTAATTGTGAATGCCCAGACCGGAACGGTCGTTTCCAATCGATCCAGTGTTGGTCGACAAATATCGAAAGCAGCGCGTTCGACACCTGCTGACGTCAGCAACAGTCGCAATACTTCTACGAGCCGTGGAAACAATGGCAACGGAGGTGGCAACGCTGGTGGCAACGGGAATGCTGGAGGCAATGGCAACGGTGGCGACAACGGCAATGCTGGAGGCAACGGCGGCGGCAATGGCAATGCTGGAGGCAACGGCGGCGGCAATGGCAACGCCGGTGGCAATGGCAACGGTGGCGGCAACGGTAACGGCGGCGGCAATGGGAACGGCGGTGGTAACGCAGGTGGCAATGGCAACGGCGGTGGGAATTCTGGCGGGAACGGCAAAGGCGATCGTTAAAAATAGTGCTTAAACTAATGCCGTTGCGACTGTAGCTTTTGAATATGAGAGTACTTCTGGCTGAAGATGAACCGCAGCTATGCGAGCAGGTTAAAAAACTTCTAATTGCGGAAGGCCGTGTTGTAGATGTGGCCAACAATGGTACAGACGCCCTGCACCTGGGTGCGACAGAACCTTACGACATAATCATCCTCGACATCGGGTTGCCAGAACGCGACGGTATTTCTGTCTTGCGTGAATGGCGTAGTGCAGGCGTTAAGACGCCTGTTTTGATCCTGACGGCTCGCGACGGGTGGAGCGAGCGCGTGGATGGCCTGGATGCCGGCGCTGATGACTACATGACCAAGCCGTTCCACATGCCCGAGTTGGCAGCACGTGTGCGTGCAATCCTGCGCAGACAAAGCGGTCAGTTGAACCCTGTGATCGAAATGGGGGATGTCTCGCTCGACACACGAAACGGGCGCGTCAGTGTTGGTGGAATTCCTGTGGTTCTGACCGCGCAAGAGATCGCCGTTCTTACCTACCTTGCTCACAACATGGGACGCATGGTTTCGCGCACCGAGTTGTCAGAACACATTTACGAATACGACGGCGATCGGGATTCCAACACCATTGCTGTTTTCATAACCCGGCTGCGTAAAAAACTAGGCTCTGAACTTATTACGACTGTCAGAGGGCGCGGCTATATGATCGATACCGCCTGATGTTGTCGCTTCGCCAACGCGCGTTGCTTGGCGGCCTCGCGACTGGCGCCCTTTCTGTGGGTGTCGGAACGCTCGTTGTGTTTTCCTACATCAATACCCGCGTCCTGGAACAGTTTGATGAGACGCTGCGCGACAGGCACACGCAACTTATTGTCGGCCTGAGCGCAACCACAGACGACCCTGAGGCTCTGCGTGATCTCATGTTCGACCCGGCCTACGGAACGCCGTACTCCGGCAGGTATTGGCAAGTGACGGATGGCAGCGGCGCCATATTTACGTCCGCATCGCTCTTTGACGAAACAATTTCCGAACCTGCTGGCTTGAGGGAAGAGGCAGTCGTCTGGAACACCGCTGGCCCGGATAATGAGGCCGTGCGAAGTGTGTTTCAGAAGATCACGTTCGAAGACGGAACCGAATGGGGCGTGACTGTCGCTGAAAGCAGAGGAGAGCTGATCAGCGAACGCCGGGCCGCGCAGGACAACTTGCTGCCGGTTTTTGGATTGGTTGGCTTGATCGGAGTTGCTGGTTCATTGATGTTGATGTCTGCAATTGTCGGTCCTCTCAGGAAGCTGCGCGCAGATGTGGCGCATCGCTGGGACAAGGGAGACGATCTTAAGCCGGAGGGCTATCCGGAAGAAGTTTCGCCACTTGTCGAGGACCTCAATCAATTGCTGCACAGAAACCGCGAGATTGTATCTGGTTCTCGACGGCAAGCGGCTGATTTGGCGCATGCGCTAAAAACCCCGACTGCGATCCTCCGAAACGAACTGGCAGCTTTGTCGGACAACGGAGCAGATACCGAACCTGCCGACGACGCGTTGAACAGGATCGATGCTCAGCTCAAGCGCTCCCTTGCACGCATGCGTGCGTCAAACACCGCTGAACTTACATACTCTCGAACTGATCTTACTCATTCGGTTAATAGGCTATCCAGATTGTTCTCGGTCACGGCAGAGCGTGAAGGAAAATCTTTAACGACAGAATGCGAGAGCGGACTTCAGGTCCGAATGGACGCTCAAGACATCGAAGAAGTGATTGGAAACCTCCTCGACAACGCTCTGAAATGGTGTCGGACAAGAATTCACATAGCTGCCAAACGTGTTGCGGGCGGTATTGAGATTTGCATTGAGGATGACGGACCTGGAATTCCAGAAGATGCACGTGAAGGGGTACTGCATTCCGGAGGGCGGCTGGACACTTCTGTTCGAGGAACCGGTTTAGGTTTGGCCATAACAGTTGACTTGTTGAACGCTTACGGCTGCAAGCTAACACTGGATACATCCTCTAGCCTCGGCGGCTTGGCTTGCCGGATTCTAATTTCAGGAAAGACACAAACATAAATAGCCGAGACCAGTCCCTAGCTTCGGGCAATCGAAGTACAACTCATTTGAGAAGAATGGGAATTCGAACGACTTCGACACTTCTCGTACGGGGAACAGTGTGCGTGTTGGCCGCGACTGCGGAATCGTAGCAAGATATAGAATAACGGGCGCATGTCACAGGGCGAACTTTGCAAAGCCCGGTTACTGCGCTTCACTGTTATTCGAACAGCATGCACCATCTTGTCGGTTTTTGACTCATTGCGGCCTTGCGCCAACGCAGCAATGCCGTTGCGCCAGGCAGGTTCACGCTGCACGTCTTGATCCTTAGCGCGGAGTAGATCGGGCCAACGCCAACTAGACCTGTGATGAGCGGGATGATGCCAATAAGCCCCACATCGTCTGAGAGCCGACAAAGGTCAAAGACAGCAACACAAGGTCAAGAATGATACGCGTGCGCGACCAAGTGTTCCTTCATTTCTGGACATCATTAAATCCTCCTTGGTTGATTGATGCCCAATTCTAACCTTTTACGTCGCCGACAGACGGTGACAGAGTCACCGCTAACCTGCGGCAACATGTTCCAGTTCCTTGCGATCAAGTATGGCGATGCCGTCCTCATGCTGCTTTACCCAGCCTTTCTTCGCGAACTCCGCCAATCTGCGGGACACGTAGGCGCGGCCTGAGGCTGTTTCGCTTGTGAGTACGGAGTGGGTTGCCTTCACCCTGCTGCCTGAAGACGCAAGCCTTATCAAGGCCTTGGCGAGTCACGCATCGAAGTTCGTAAGCGCCACATCTTCAATCAACTGCTGTTGTTCCGAAAACCGCGAGGAAACGGACAACATAATCATAACTCGGAACTCAGCGTCCTCGGCGAGCTTCTTTCGAAACTCGTGAGCTAGCACGATTTGCCCGGTCAAGTCGGTCTCTGCAACACCTTCGGCACCGTAGGCCTCGTCCCTTATCAGGCATGACAAAATCTGGAGGCATACGTCGGCCGACGTGACACGATATAGGACCACTTCGCGTCCGCTCGGGCCTGTAAGCGTTACACGACTTGATCCCTCTGACAGAATGATGAAGCTTGGACATGCTTGACCTGGTTGAAAGACTGTTGCGCCACATGGCGCGGCAAAACTGCGGAGGACACTCGTTCTCGCAAATATCCCAAATTCCCGAAGATTAGAAACTCGTGAATTGATCAATTCAAGCCGGATCGCCTTAGATTCTTCTCGTGTGCAGTCTGGGCTCAGTTTTGCCGTTCTCCGCAGCAATCATAATTGATTGGAGGAGCCCAATGCGAACGTTTCCGACTGGACATTGCAAATTTGGAAAGTCAAAAATGTAAGAACTCGAAAGTCTCAGTTGCATAAAATCACTTAGCTAGCGCTTCCGATATACGTTCGACTAGTGCCTTCTGAACTACAGCAAACCTTGGAGTTTGCGAGATTTCTTCTAACGTTGCGACCCACAGCGGAACCTCGAACTTAGGATTCACTTCCTTCGACCGCTTAAGGCGGGTATCCACGTCGCCAAAAAATGACGGCAAAAAGGTTTTACCAGCTCCCGAGGCCGCCATCTGCTGTAGCACCAGAAAACTGTCTGCTCCATTGGTCATTTCGTCGGCGCTTACATTCTGCGCCAGCCATTTGGCAGGAAGTGAACGACTCAACGCTCCGTCTAGCCTCATCCATTTGCGATTGGGGCTACCATCGTCATAGACACCGAAGGACAGCGTTCCTGCACGCTCTCCGATTAGCCCTTCCCCGAGCTTTATCGAAGGGCGCACAGCAATGTCTGCTGTCAGTCGGGAAAGATCATGGTGGCTGTTCTGGCTTAGCAGAGTCAGGTTCAAACCTGGGTAAAGGAGTGAGATTTCGTTGAGTATTCTTGGGAGAACAATCTGACAAAGACTATCAGTCGATGTAATGCGCACGTGACCCATTGGCGAGCGATTTGCTCCGACAACCGCCCGCTCCACCGAAAGCACCGCTTCTTCAACGCTTTCCATGGCTGAAAAGATCGCACTGGCTTCGGGGAGAACGGAATATCCTGACGAACTTTTCTGAAAAACCACGCAACCATTGCGTTCTTCGAATGCGGCCACCCTGCGCAAGACTGTGGCGTGCGTGACGCCCATCGCCGCCGCCGCCGCGTTCAACGAACCGTATTTGCTTACGGCTAGTGCGTACCGAATGTCATCCCAGTTTTCATTGTTCATAAATTAACAAGTGACGACCAATAACAAACAATTACAAGAAAATTCGTTCAAGCTAACATTCGGAGCATTGAACAGGGAGACACATCATGATGAAGAAGTTCTCAATCTTCGCGGCAGGTCTTTTGTCATTGGTCGCCATTGGCACAGCCATCGCCCACGAAAGTGAAAACCCGGCTGTGAAAGCTCGAACCTCAATCATGCAACTCTATGCCTTCAATCTTGGTACACTTGGCGGCATGGCCAAAGGCGAAGTGGACTATGATGCCGAAGCCGCAACACGGGCTGCAAACAACCTTGTTGTGCTAACGCAGATCGACCAATCCGCGATGTGGCCCCAGGGATCTGACAATGTGTCCGATCCGTCCACCCGAGCGCTGTCGGCAATCTGGGAAAACTTCCCTGACGTTGGTGCGAAAGGGCAGGCCATGGCAGATGCCGCTATTGCGATGCAGGCTGCGGCTGGCCAAGATGTTGATGCCCTGAAAGCGGCCATGGGCGATCTGGGTGGAAGCTGTTCGGCGTGTCACAAAGCTTACAGAGCACCGAAAGACTAATCGGCAGATAGCTGTGAAGCGGATTTTCCTATTTACCGCTTTCGTTGCACTTTTGGTTGGGTTGGCCGGTTTGGTTCTGACCCGACCACAAAGAGTGGAGCCGTCTCAACTCGACGGTTTGAACCCAGATCACGCCAGAGGTGAAATCGTGTTCTACGCGGCAGGATGCGCATCCTGTCATGCAGCGCCTGATGCAGTTGGCGAGGACAAGCTCATGCTCTCCGGTGGTCGCCGGTTTGAGACGGATTTCGGCACGTTCACTGCCCCCAACATTTCCAGTGACCCAGAAGTCGGCATTGGGTCCTGGTCTGCCCTGGATCTGGCCAACGCCTTGATCCAGGGGACCGGACCCGAAGGGCAGCACTATTTTCCAGCGTTTCCCTATACATCTTACGCCAACATGTCAGCACACGACGTCGTTTCGCTTCACGCATTCCTCGGCACTCTGCCAGCAGCCACAACTGCAAGCGTTCCGCATGAGGTAGGTTTTCCTTTCAATGTTCGTCGTGGATTGGGGGGATGGAAACTGTTGTTCATGACACCAGGTTGGGTAGTCGAAAGTGATTTGACCGACCAACAAAGACATGGCAGGTATTTAGTCGAGGCGCTGGGTCATTGCGCTGAATGCCATACCCCGCGAAATGGTCTAGGTGGTTTAAAACGAGACCTTTGGCTGACGGGCGCTCCAAATCCAAACGGGAAAGGTCGTATCCCCGGCCTTACTTCAGACCAGCTTGATTGGTCCGAGGCTGACATTGCCGAGTACCTCAAATCTGGCTTCACGCCGGATTATGACAGTGCTGGTGGTGAAATGGTGGGGGTCATCGAGAACACGTCTCGCCTTACAGATGAGGACCGTTTGGCGATTGCAGCGTATCTCAAAGCTGTTCCTGTTTCGTCGACGGGGCTTCCATCAGAGTAACGTCGTTGGCGCCATGCAGGTGGACCAGATGCTGTCGTCGGTCGCTGTTAGGAAGCCGCAGGGCATATTCCCTTTTCACCAAACACCTGTTTTACGTGCTGAACACCGGAGTTCACCAGTCACCCGAGTTTCTGTTCATGATTGACAAAGGGTCGTGGCCAAATGACACAAAAAATCGCTCTTTGGTCCATTCCAATTTCCATTGTGGTACCGGCCTTGTAACTGCTGACCTGGTAGCTGACGGGCTCGGTGGCGTTGTTGTCAGACGCAATGGAATCAACTGTAAATGTCGTTGCAGCGCTGCTGGCGTATTTTGCAGTTCGGATTTCCAATATACCCCTGACGAAAAACACCTCTTTGGTCACAAAAAGGCCGAGTATCTTTCCGCCGTCGCCGAGGGCGTACTGATTGTGCTGGCGGCATTCTTAATCATCAGAGAAGCTGTGCTGGCACTCCCAAACCCGCATCTTGAGGATGCGCCACTTCTTGGAATCGTTGTCAATGTCATCGCAACTGGTGTGAATGGCGCATGGGCTTACCCACTGTTCGGAAATTGTGCGTTTCCTTGCAAGCCATGGTGAGAAAATTTTACAATTGAACTTGAGCAACCACGCATGTGTTGATGCCCTTCCGTCCATTGGCGTAAGGAAGTTGATGAGCTCGTGCTCAAGGGAAACTGAACGTTCTGGCGATCCAGCGCCGGGAACCTGAAACTGATACGTACTCTTCGCAAAGAATACCCCCGCTTCCCTCAAACCGACACGTATAAGGAAAGAGCACTAAATGACCCAGACCACTGATACTAATCGCCGGATCGTATTGAATGAGCGTCCCAGTGGCGAGCCCGACGCCAGTACGCTCCGTTTGGAAACCGCAGATATCCCTACGCCGGGCGCAGGTGAAATGCTGGTCCGCACACATTACCTGTCGCTCGACCCCTACATGCGTGGGCGGATGAACGACGCTAAATCCTATGCCGAACCCGTAGCAATAGGAGAAGTGATGACGGGACAGGTTGTAGGGGAAGTCATTGCTGCAAATCTCGATGGTTTCGAAGTTGGCGACTTTGTCCTCTCAAACAGTGGGTGGCAAGATTATGCAATCTCCGATGGTCACGAGGTCATCAACATGGGTAAATCTCCCCAAAACCCGTCTTGGGCTCTTGGGATACTTGGGATGCCTGGCTATACTGCCTATGCAGGGTTATTGCAGATAGGCGAACCAAAACCCGGCGAAACCGTTGTTGTTGCCGCAGCCTCCGGCCCTGTTGGAGCTACCGTGGGTCAGATTGCCAAACTCAAGGGTTGCCGAGTTGTCGGGATTGCTGGTGGGGCCGACAAGTGTGCCCATGTGGTCGAAAACCTCGGTTTCAACGCCTGTATTGATCATAAGACCGCCGATTTTGCCGACCAGCTGCGCGCAGCATGCCCCGATGGGATCGATGTCTACTTCGAGAATGTTGGTGGCAAGGTGCTTTATGCTGTTTTACCCTTGCTCAACCCCTTTGCCCGTATGCCAATCTGCGGCGTAGTTTCGTGGTACAATTTGACGGAGCTACCCAAAGGTCCCGATATGGGACCAGCAATAATGGGCACCTTGCTGAGGCAGAAGGTGAAAGCACAGGGTTTCATCATTTTCGACAGCTTTCCAATATCGCTTTACCAAGAGTTCACACGCGATATGACAAGTTGGATTCAGGATGGTGCGGTTAAGTACCGCGAGCACATGGTGGATGGGTTGGAGGCTGCACCAGAAGCCCTGAACCAGCTACTTCGCGGGGAGAATTTTGGCAAAATGGTTGTGAATGTTGGTGCCTGAAGAGGCCAAGGAAAGTTCTAACGAACAAGTGCCAATCGATTTTTTGGTTGGCACTAATAGTACTTAGGGTCAGGACTCATAGCCAATAGATGACGGTAGCCGCCAGTGCGATGGCTGAGAGGAAGACGTTTGGGCACCTGTCGTATCGGGTTGCCACTCGCCGCCAATCTTTCAGCCTTCCGAACATGATCTCGATCCGATTGCGACGTTTGTAGCGGCGCTTGTCGTACTTCACCGCTTTCTTCCGCTGCTTCCGGCCTGGGATGCACGCGCGTATACCTTTGTCTTTCAACGCTTCCCGGAACCAATCAGCGTCATATCCGCGATCCCCAAGCAGCCATTCGACATCTGGCTGGCTGCTCAACAATGCCCGTGCGTCGATATAATCGCTGACCTGCCCGGCCGTCACAAAAAAGTTGAGTGGGCGTCCCTTGCTGTCGCAGATAGCGTGCAGCTTCGTGTTCATGCCGCCCTTGGTCCGACCGATCAGGCGTCCACGCCCCCCTTTTTGACGCCCAAAATGGTCGCTGTGCGGTGCGTCTTCAGGTAGGTCGCATCTATCATCACGGTCTTATCTTCGCCGTGCTCAGCGGCCAATCCGGCCATCATCCGGGCGAAGATGCCCTTGTCGCTCCAACGTTTCCAGCGGTTGTAGAGCGTCTTGTGCGGGCCGTATTCCTTTGGCGCATCGCGCCAGCGCAAGCCATTGCGATTAATGAAGACTATCCCGCTCAACACCCGCCGGTCATGGACGCGGGGTTTGCCGTGAGACTTTGGGAAGAAGGGCTCAAGACGCGCCATCTGGGCGTCGGTCAACCAAAACAGATCAGACATGTTCGCCGCTCGTTTTTCGAACCGTGAATCACGCAACCCCGTAGAAATCAATGGGTCCTGACACTAGGGATTCTATTTCTTTCAGAACCACGCCACATCGCAACTAACTTCATTGAGCCGCTTGGCGCTCTTTCTCCGGCCAAAATTCATCCACCACCACATATGCGATGATTACAAAAAAAGCGGCGCTGGCAACTTGCAATACGCGAGTGATGCTCTTGACGTCAGCCTCGTCTGAAAATGGTGCAACCGAACCCCCATATACAATCAGAGCTGTCGTAATAGCGGAACCGGCGGCGGCGGCGAGCGGGACTTTTGACTTTCCAAGTGCTCCGAGTGTTAGGCAAAAGAAAAAACACAGCAGAATGGGGGTGAGAATAACCGGAGCTATTACGTTTATTTCATAACAAATGATGGATACTGCCGCCCCAAGAAGATTTGCCGTCAGCATAGCTTTTGCAACTGTTTTGCCTGCAGCGGGCATTGCCGCAAGTTGCTGGCTCAGCAGGGCGACAAAAAACAAAACTAGTAATGCAGATGCGCCGGAAACAAAAAACGCCAAGGCAAACGGCACTGTTACAAGCGACATCCTGACTATTCGGCGATATGGGTCGAAGTTCGGCGACGATGCGGCCTTCTTCTGGGCCGCTGATTGAGGTTCGGCGGGGATCAGCACGAACATTAGCGTCGATACAAAGCCTGCAAACAGCAGATTCAAAGGTATCCAATACACAAGCACCAAGGCCAGATCCTGGGATTGCAGAACCAAGTTTGGGATCATCAATGCTCCCATGAGAGCGATGACACCTGGTAAAACTCCGGCGCCAGAAACTGACCACATGAAAGACAGGATTATTCCAATGGCCACCAGAATGAGAAAAACAAGAGGATATGGTGAGAAGATTGACGACACCAGGAACGAAATGAACATCAATCCAATCGAAAAAACAAACAGCTTAGCAAATGCTGCCAGAGGCAATGCGGCGGGCGCCTGCAAAAACAGTGCGGCGAACACCGCCCCAACGACGGCGAGTGGCCAGCCAAGAAACAAGCCCAAGGAAAAGACGCCGGTAACACCCACCGCAAGCCGGGCGACAGAGCGTTGGTCCTCAATACGCATAGGACAGTATTGAAACCACGCGGATGTAGGTGCGGCCTACCAGGTTCAGCAATGAGTTGTCACTTAGATACATGATCACATCGGCCTGCCCGTTCAACTGAAAGCGAAGATCATCTTCGGCACTTCCAGCTTCATAGCCCGGCAATACGATCCTGACTGGGAACCTTTCCGGCTCCCGCAAGAAACCTTTGGTACTGGGCGGACTCGCCAGTTGCCCGGGCACATCACCGCCACTTAGGGAAACGGCCGCGCTAAAGCTCTCAATGACGCCAGGAACAATCTGACCGGGATGCATATCCAAAACCACATCAACCGGAGACCCTACCGAAGCTCTTCCTAGGTTGTTCTCGGTAAAATACGCCTCGATCCAGACGTCAGTCGCGTCCAGAAATGTCAACAGATCCTGACCGGATCGCGCATACGTTCCAGGGGCTATCAACAGATTAGAGATCACGCCTGTCGCCGGAGCACGCAGTTCAGTCCATTCCAGGTTCAGTTCCGCATCCGCCAAGGCCGCCAACGCGCGCTGGATTTTCGGGTTTTCAATCCCATCGTCACCAAGCCTCTGTTTTGCTTTTTCCAGATCCGCTTTTGCGTTCTCATAGTTTGCCTCGGACTCTGCCAGTTGCCCTCGCGCATCATCGGCCTTAGTGACGGCGATCAACCCTTTCTTTTCGAGCGCAAATACGCGTTCCGTCTGAATGCGCATTGTATCCAGATCGCTTTGCGCCCTTGCGAGTTTGGCCTGTGCCGCTCTTACCTCTGCCGAAGATGCACCCACCTCTTGAGTGGCTGCCTCGAGATCAGCTTCCGCCTTGTCGCGCTGAATCTCGTAGGGTCGCGCGTCGATCCGGACAAGGACATCTCCGGCCGAGACAACCTCACCGTTTTCGACCAAAACTTCAGTCACAGTGCCAGTCACCTGCGGGACGATCTGGGTCGCCACGGCTTTTACTCTGGCGTTCCCGGTAAATGGTGTTTTCCGATCAGCGACCAGGTACCAGACAAGGAAAATCAGAATGACAGCCAGGGTTGTCCATATTGTCTTCCTCATTTCGCCGCACCTTCAGCAGCGCCCTCGGCTTCGGGCGAGGTATCAATCCAAACTTTGAATAGCTCATAGAAAACAGCGAAGAGAACCGGCCCCATAAAGACGCCGATCAAACCGTACGCCATCATACCTCCGAGAACACCGATGAGGATGACCAACATGGGAGTCTCAAGGCCTTTTGAAATGAATACGGGTCTTAGGAAACTGTCCATTATCATGACTGGAACGGCCAAAACGGTGAAGATCAAAGCAGTTCCGCCAGACATGGAACTCCATGCGTAAATAATAACCGGTATAAGAACCAATCCGGGCCCGATTTGGATAATCGAAAGTATCAGGCAGATAAATGCCAGCGTGGCGGCCGAAGAAATCCCAAACAAAGCCAACAGTATCCAAACGCAGACCGCCTGAATGGCTGCTACACCAATCACGCCTTTTGTCACGTTCCTAATAGTTGCGCCTGCCAGTGTTACGAATTCACCGCCGCGCGGTGCGAAGACACGGTTTGCAAAGCGCTGAAGACCCTGGACCAAACTTGGCCCGGGGCTGAACAAAGCCCCCATAATCAGTACGGAAAGAGCTAAACCAAGCAGCCCGATTCCGATGCCCAGCACCTTTCCGAAGAGCGATTTGGTGATCTCAAGGATTTGCGTGCCGTATTTTGCAAGCGCGCCGTCAAGATTGCGCTCAAACATTCCCCAGACATCGGCTATTTTGTCTCCCACCAAGGGCAACTCCTTGAGACCCTCTGGCGCAGGTGGGACTTTCAAGTCACCTTTGTCTGCTTGTTCCGCGAATTCAGACCCAAGTTCTGCGGCACCAGACACCGCGGTAGCGACTGGCCCGAGGGTCAGAACAAGGCCCAGCAAAACCAAGATCGTCGTGGCAAGTTTTTTCCGCCCTCCCAGCTTGGACTGAAGCCAATCAAATGCCGGATATAGCGCCACACAGAGGATCGTTGCCCAGATAACCACGCTCGCAAGCGGGGCCACCATGACCAGGGCGCTGTAGAGGAATAGTCCGAGAAACAGCAATCGTATCGCTAGATCGACAATCTTTGCGTCCTGTGTCTTTTCCATTCCATCCCTCCATGTGTTTTTCGAATGTTACACTCAAAAAACATAATATGTACATTTTTTTGAATTTTAGTGATCGTCTATCAGTTTGAAGACACAAATGAATCCGAGCCACAGCTTGAGGGGCCCAGTCAAACCAATGCCTGGGCATGAACTCGATTTGGTCAAATTGGGATAATCTACTTGTCCGCTTTTTTGTCGTCCTGGGACAAGATTGTATCCGCCACTGTGGTCGCCGCGGTCACGAAGACACCGAGGCCCACGACGATGTAAATCATTGTGAAGATCTTCCCTGCCGCGGTTTCAGGTGAGAAGTCACCAAACCCCACGGTCGAAATGGTCACGACAGAAAAGTAGATTGAGTCGAGCCAACTCCAACCTTCGACAAAGTGGTAAAAGACCGAGGCCCATAAAATCATTCCAACTGTGAAGGCAAGAATGCCTTTCACTCTACCGTCTTTGAGAGCGACGCCTATCCCACGTGTTATTCTGGTTAGTGAATTCATCATGTCCTCATTCTTTGATGAATTCATACATAGCAGTAATTAGATAAATATGGAAAACCGGAGGCACTTGGCTGCCTGTCGCTTGAAGCTTACGTCCTGCCGCCTTGGTCAAAGCTCATGCAGCGCATCCGCTTTAGCTAGGGTCCTGACCCTACACCGCACGACTCATGATCTCCGTGGTGTGCATAGCGTTCATTTCGAAGTGAGATTATTTCATCATGTGCATGCTTATGTTCCTCTGGGACGTTTTTTCTAACGTACTTTGTCACTCCGGTAGTGGATGAAAACAGCCGTCCATACGAAATCACAAAGGCGGCGGTCATTGCCTCAATTTCCATTAACGATGGAAGTGAAACTGTAGTTCTGTCGACTTCCACCTTATTCAGATCAAGCCAGTCGAGATAGAACTTAAGGTGATGCACTGTCATGATATTGGTTGTTGTCATTCTGAGTCGGTTGATGTCCCGTTTATTCTCATTAATGACGTCGGCTGCGTCTTCTTGGGTGAAGCTCCTTGTTACGTCTCCGTTAGTATGGTCAAAATATACCCTACGTTCACACCACTGAAACCAAAGTCTGCATTGGGCTCACTGCCGATGTTCTCTGTGGTGAGCTTGAATATGTCCTTTGAGCCCTTACTTGACCTTGGACAACACCTAAAGTCTCGCTCGTGCAGCAAGTCGCGAACCGCACATTCCAGACGTTCAGAACGAGGTGGCAAATAGCAGGTGAGCAGACAAAGAGGTCCTTCGCTATGGTGGATTAAACGACCGCTATTGATGCGGTCTTACAAAACGGGGAAAATTTTTCCATTTTCAACGATCAAAGACCGCTTCCCAAACATGTTTGCGGAAATATTTGGTTGCAACTAATCGTTTCACGTCCTCGCCTTTCTTCCATTTTCCAGAGCCAGGGCCGGCGTGCGGACTTTGACTCGATAGTTCCGGATGGTTTGGAGCGCTATAGTTTCGGTCGCACGGCAGTTTCCAAGCGTTAGCCTGTTTTTGTGGAGCGGACCAAAAGAGGAGCGTAGCACAAAACAAACCCACCAAAAGACAGAAGCCAGAAGATGCCCGAAAGATCGGTTAGGCTCGGTACTTTATCAGCGAATAGCCGCGCGGCAACTGCCACCAAAAGCGCAAAATAGATTGTAACCGTCATACGGTCTGCGCGCAGTGGACGGCCGGTGTGGCCCAAAGTGGCTCTGGTCATGACGGCAAGTGTCATCCCGCCGATAGCGCCAACCATCCAAAGATGTTGTGCTGCAGCAAGCCCGGAGCTGCCCGATAATATGGCCGCTCCCAGCGCAAATGCACCCAATGGAATGAAAGCGTAACAGACATGCAGCATCCAAAGCAGCGGTTCTGGTGCGGTCTGATGACCTTGCCAACGCAATAGACGTACCAGATGGAGGACACTCAGCAAAAGAAGCAGCACAGCGGAGACTTTCAGGGCCGGCTGAACCGCCCACAGCATTAGAATTGCCATCGTCGCCACAAGCACGACTTTGTCAAATGACTGCATCGGAGGCGCCGGGAGTTTATTGTGCTGCCGCTGAACCAACCAGTTGCGCGTGAACGAAGGGATGATCCGACCGCCAATTACTGCAACCATCATCAATGCAGTGGCGAGCCCCATACGTAACCCAATGCCTTGGGCTGCAAAGCCGCCACGTGCGTTCTCGATGTGGAACAGCGCGTTTGCAATCGTGAACAGGGCCAGCAACCCCAGAACCAACAGATTGCGCCAGTTCCTGCCTGCCACGATCTCACGCAATATCAGCCCGCCAAGAATTATCGGAAATATAAGATCAATGGCGGCGGCCCATCCAAGCGGAAGGAATGCGGAGGTCAGTACCGCGACGCGTCCTGCACACCAGATCGCAAAAAGCGCGATCAGAGGCCAGCCCACCAGAGGCAATCGACCGGTCCAGTTTGGCACTGCGGTCAGCAGAAATCCTGCGAGCACAGCACCAAGGTAGCCAAACAAAAAAGCGTGGGCGTGCCACGATACCGGATCAAACCGCGTAGGCAATGTCAGCACACCAGACAATATCAGGATCCAAAGCAGCATGGACAGCACAGCCCAGACCGAAGCGAACAGGAAGAACGGGCGAAATCCGTAACTGAACAGCGCCAGTCCACGCCAGGCGCGCATCTGTTGCATTGATGAGTTTGCCACAGCTAATCCCTAGCCCTCTGTTCTGCCATCGGCGATATCCATCAGGTGCCGTATGTGACTGGCAAAATACCATGTCGCAGGTCCACCAATTACACAGCCCAACGCGATGGACCATCCGGTCGACAGAACCGGTCCGCCTATCCAGCTGAATATCAGAGACAAGAAGAAAACGTTAACTGCCATGGCGCCTGCCCCTAACGGGTACAGAACCAGGGTAATACGGGTAACTGTCCAACTCTCCTGGGTCATCGGCGCGACACAAGCCAATGCACAACCCCCAGCGCGGCGATCAACGTGACGCTGCCAACTGCGAACCAGAACTCGGCGGTGGCGGATTGGGCCTGCGGGATCGGGCGGTCAAAACTTTCGGCCCAAACCGGGGATGCGAGAAGGGTCAGGAAAAAGGGAAGGACACGCATGTCAAGTTTCCTTTGTCAGAGTGCGATAAATATCTGGCAATGCCCGGGTCAGCCGTTCGGGGTTGGGCAGCAGGGTGAAACCGCCGCGCCCGAAGATGCGCGCGAACCAGTCCTGCCCGTCTTCGTCGATGACGACGCCATGCAGGCTCTGCCCTGCGCGTCGGGCTTCGCGGACGGCCATGTGACTGTCTTCGATCCCGTGCTGGCCCTCATAATGGTCAAGGTCGTTGGGCTTGCCGTCGGTCAGCACGATGAGCAGCTTGTGGGACGAGGGTTCTTCGGCCAGTTGTGCGCTGACATGCCGGATGGCGGCGCCCAGGCGTGTGTAGTGGCCCGGCTTCAGCGCGCCAATGTTGGCGGTGATGTCGGGGCTCATAGGGGCGTCGAAGGTTTTGCAGCGGGTCAGGAACACCCGGTCGCGGCGCAGTGAAGAAAAGCCCCAGATGCCAAGCCGATCACCTGCCGCGTCGATGCCCGCAGCCAATGCGCCCATCGCCTCGCGCGCTACTTCGATCACTGAGGTGTCGCCGATGGCGGCCTCGGTCGATCGGGAATTGTCGATCAGGAAGGCGACCGACAGATCACGCTCGGTCTGACGTGCGGCCTGCCAGATGCGGTCGGAACCGCGCCCGGTTGCGGCCAGATCCGCCCGTGTGGTCAGCAGGGCATCGAGGTCAAGCTCCGATCCGTCGACCTGCCTCGGCTGTTTGATGCGGCGCGGGCGCAGGGCTTCGAACTGGCGGCGCACTTCGCGGACGCGGCGCTCGTTCGGGTGGAAGGGATGCGCGGCGTCGGGCTGAGCCGGGGCATCCAGCACGCGGCAATGCCCTTCCATGTAAGAGCGCGCGCGGTGGTTCCATTCGGGATAGGTATGCTCACCGGCCAAGGCTTCGTGATCGGCATCGGCGGGGGAAAGGTCGAGATGCAGGCGCAGGCGCGTCGCCGCCTTGCGGTGCTGTTTCGACAGAATGATCTCGTCCTGATCCTCGGCCGCCTTCTGGGCGTTCTCGTCATCGTCGTCATCGACGCTGCGATTGATGTTCATCGACTCGACCCAAGACAGGATCGACTCAAACCGGTGGATGATGATGCTGTCCTTGCGGTTCTGCTGATCCTGATCCTTGCGGCGGCCCAGTTTCCGGCTCGTCTGTGCGGCATTGGGCGGAGGGGCCGCAGGGTCGGCCTGTTCTTCGGTTGCCGCCGCACCCGATCCTGGGCGGGAAAAACGCAGCCAGATCGGTACCGGCGCAAAGGGTTTATAGCCGCGCGAGGTGGTTTCGGCACCGATTACCGGTGTTGCGCCGCAAAGCTGGTCGCGGATCGCGGTTTCGATCTGCGCCTCAGGCTTGGGGCGCAACACGTCGAGCCGTGTGGCGGCGCAGTGTTCTGCCATCCGGGCGTAGTCACCGCGCAGGCCAGGGCAGCTTGCATAGGCCCGGTCGGCGGCTGCGGCATTGGCGCGAATTAGTGCCCCGTCCAAGACAGCGCCATCCCCTTCAAGATCGAAATCGGTCACTTCGCTGACAGCCGCCAGCGCGGTCAGCCAGAAATAGGCGGCGCGGTTCAGGTGTGGCTCGGGGAAGGCAGCGATGGCCGGAGGCAGCGACAAGCATTCGCCGTCGTAGCCTGCCACCCATTCGCGGTCTCGCTCGGTCCCCAGATTGCGGCGCACCGGACGGCGGTGGCGCACCAGCGTCGCGGGGGCCTCGGCCAGTTCCACGCCCGGCGCACCGCCCAGCGCGCGGAACAGGACCGCAAGGCTGGGCCGGACCGAGGCAAGGGAAACACCCGCCTCGGGGTAGCTGACATGCGCCGCGATCCCGCTGGCCATCTCGTGCCAGAGATTGCCAACGGTTTCTTCGGGTTCCATGAGATCGAGAAGTCGCATGACGCTTATCCGTAAATTGTGGCAACCAGATCGCGCAGCGCCTGCTGCATGTCGGCCTCATCAGTCAGGGGTTCGACGATGGCGGCCTCGATCGCCTGATTGACCCCCATGCCCCCGGCCATCAGCGTGGCGGCATAGATCAGCAGACGGGTCGAGACACCCTCTTCTAGGTCCATGCCCGATAGCGCCCGGATATGACCGCCCAAACGTACCAGAGGCGCGACGCGGCCGGGTTCAAGGCGGCTTTCGCGGGCCACTACGGCAATCTCGATCTCTTCGTTGGGGAAGTCGAACGAGATGGACAGGAACCGCTGCCGGGTCGAGGGTTTCAGCCGCTTCAGCACGTTCTGGTAACCGGGGTTGTAGGATGCAACGAGCATGAAGCCCGGTGGTGCCACCAGTTCTTCCCCGGTGCGGTCGATCATCAGTGTCCGGCGCGTATCGGTGAGCGGGTGCAGCACCACGGTCACGTCCTTGCGGGCCTCGACCACCTCATCGAGGTAGCAGATGCCGCCCTCGCGCACCGCACGGGTGAGCGGGCCATCGACCCAGACGGTTTCCCCGCCTTTGAGCAGGTAGCGCCCGATCAGGTCGGCCGCTGACAGGTCGTCATGACAGGCAACGGTATAAAGCGGTTTGCCCATCTTGGCCGCCATATGTTCGACAAAGCGCGTCTTGCCGCAGCCGGTCGGCCCCTTCAGAAGAAGGGGCAAACCATTGTCATAGGCCGTCTCGAACAGCTCGCATTCACGCGCGACGGGCTGATAGAACGGCAGGGTCGGAGGTGTTTGCATGTTCATGGCTTACTCTCCGGGAACCGAGTCTGCGGCGCCGGGCGTGATGATCTCTTGCTTGCGCACGACCAGCATCGAGTAGATGAACAGCAACGCACCGATCACCACGGCAGCACCGGCGCCGAACCGCATCAGATAGAAGACGGACAGAGCGTCCTGCACATCCATGTAATAGTCACCGACCACCCGCTGCATATGGGTCTGGATGGTGCCCGCGAAGGTCAGCACGAAGGTCATGAACGCCATGCCGCCGGTCATCAGCCAGAACGAGGCCATGTTCAGCACCTGATTATAGGGCGCCCTGCCCCGCAGCATCGGCATCGCGTAGGTGAAGACCGCCAGGTTCAGCGCCACATAGGCCCCGTAAAAGGCAAGGTGGCCGTGGGCTGCGGTGATCTGCGTGCCGTGGCTGTAGAAGTTTACCCCATGCAGCGTGTGCAGGAAGCCCCAGACACCGGCGCCAAAGAAGGCCACGGTGGACGACCCCAGCGACCACAATAATGCGGCTTTGTTCGGGTGGTTCTTACGGCCCTTCCAGACCATGACAAAGGCAAAGCTCATCATCAGGAAGAAGGGGATCACTTCGAAGGTCGAGAAGATCGAGCCGATCCACTGCCAATAGCCCGGCAGACCGATCCAGTAGAAATGGTGCCCGGTGCCGAGAATGCCCGAAAACAAAGCGGTGGCGACGATGACATAGAGCCATTTCTCCACCACTTCACGGTCCACACCTGTCAGCTTGAGCAGCAGGAAGGCGAGGATAGCGGCCATAACCAGTTCCCAGGTCGCTTCGACCCACAGGTGCACGACGAACCACCAGTACATTTTGTCGAGACTCAGGTTGTCCGGATTGATGAACGCAAACACCCAGAGCAGCGACAGCAGCCACAGGCCCATCAGCAACACATTGGTGATTGCCGTCTTCTTGCCCGCCAGAACGGTCATCGAGACGTTGAACAGAAAAATCAGCGCTGCGACGAGGATGCCGAACTTGACCCACAGGGGCTGTTCAAGAAACTCACGCCCGCCATGGATGCCCACCAGATATGAGCCGACCGCGCCCAGCGTCCCCACCAGCAGGATGATGAGTTGCAGATAGGCCAGTTTGACCGAGTAAATCTCGCGCTCGGATTCCTCGGGGATGAGGAAATACGCCGCCCCGAAGAAGCCCAGCAGCAGCCAGACGATCAGCGCATTGGTGTGGATCATGCGGATGATGTTGAACGGCAGAAGTTCGGACAGGAAGTTGGGCGAGACATAGATCCAGCCCGCCAGAAGCCCGCCCAGAACCTGAATGCCGAACAGGGCTATTGCGGCCAGAAAATAGTAATACGCCACTTTTTGAGATTGGTATTTCATGTGATTTCTCCTTCGTGCCGCTTAGCCAGCGTCATTGGGCGGCCAGCCCTGCGTGTCGGTCTGATCCGCCCAGCGCAGGAACTCGGCGAGGCCGCGCATCTCTTCTTCGGTCAGATCGAAATAGGGCATCTGGCGTCGTCCCTCGACGCCCGAAGGCTGCGCCTTCATCCAGCCATCGAGGATTTCATAGGCGTCCTCGGGCGAGTCCATGACATCCCAGCGGGTCATCACGTTGCCCAGCTCGGGGGCGAAATAGGCACCCTCGCCATGCAGGCTGTGGCAGTTGATGCAAGAATGACGTTCCCAGACATGTTTGCCCAGAACGACTTCTTCGCTGAGTTCCATGCCTGCGGTTGACGTATTAACCACGTAACGGTGGCTGTGGACGGTCATCGCCACGAAGATCACGACGAAAAAGATCGAGCCCCCGTAGAAGATGTTTCGCGCCCGCGATTTAGTTAAGATTTCAGCCATGCGTCGGCCTCCTTCAGATCGGGATGCTTATTGCTAGCCCGAGCGAAGAAGGCACTGTTTGCGCCAGCGCAACGTTTGGAACGGTTCCAAGCCTAAAGTCGAGGGTGAGAGGAACCCCAATGCCTTGCCCGAACATTGACGATCCAGACCTGACGCTTGCGGATCTTATGGCGCAATGGCCGCAGACAATGCGTGTTTTCCTAAAGCATGGAATGTTATGTGTCGGATGCCTGGTGAACCCGTTTCACACCATCTCAGATGCCTGTCTGGAATACGATCTGGATGAAACGGCCTTTTTGGAAGAGCTGAAGAGCGCAATTTCTAGCTGTGCCTGACCGGACTAACCTTGGCTGAGCTCGACCAGCGCGTGTGGATCACATACTTTGATGCGCTTGCGTTTGCTTTCAACGATACCTTGCTTTTCCCATGCGCTCAGCAATCGGCTGACCGTATGCAAGGTGGTCGCAGTAAGCTCTGAAAGATCCTGTCGGGTGATGGGGAAATCAATCTCAATCCCATCCTCCACCTTGCGACCAGTCTGATTGATCAGACGTAACAGCGCGTTAGCCACGCGCTGTTCCACCTGTTGCGTCGCAAGCTCCACAATACGGGTGTTCATTTCTCCTACACGGTGGCCAACCGTCTTGTAGGTTTCAGTGGCGAAGCCGTCATATTCGGTGACGAAAGTATCCCACAGTCTGGTGGGCCAGCTCAGCGCGATGGACTCCGTCGCCGTGACTGCCGTGGCCGGATATGTCTCGCGCCCGATCGCCTTTGCAATTCCTAGAAGTTGACCTGCAGGGATATGCAACGCGGTGACCTGTTCGCCGGTCTGCGTAACCCGCACCACTCGGACATAGCCATCCAGCAACATGAAGAAACGATCGGCCGGGTCTTCTTCTTCAAAGATATGCGCGCCCGCTTCATAGCGGCGCGAACTGGCCTGATCCAGAATCGTGCGGATTTGCCGACGATCCAGTTTTGAAAATGGTGGCAAATGCGTCAGCAGGCTTTCATCAAGCCGCGGCAATATTTTCTTGGCTGCTTCCATCATGGCTTACCTGATTTGGCACAATCACAGCCGCAAAACCAGATCGTAACGGTCAGTGTTTCCCGAAAACGCACCAAACCTTGCGCCAGCGCAAATTTCAGATCGCGGAAATCAATAGAGTCAGGCCCAAGAGATCATTCAGGAAAGGACAATTCGATGATCCGCACGCTTACAACCAGCGTTGCACTGGCCACCCTGCTGGCCAGTGCCGCCTTCGCGGAAACCTTCGAGGTGCAAATGCTCAACAAAGGCAGTGATGGCGAACGCATGGTGTTCGAGCCCGCGTTTGTACAGGCTGCCCCGGGTGACACGATCAAGTTCATCGCATCGGACAAGGGCCACAACGCGGAAACAGCCAAAGGCATGCTCCCTGATGGCGCCGAGCCGTTTAAGGGCAAAATCAATGAGGAAATCGAAGTCACGCTGGATACCGAAGGCGTCTATGGCGTGATCTGCAAACCCCACTATGCAATGGGCATGGTGATGACCGTAGCGGTGGGTGACGTCGAAATTCCCGAGGGTTTCCTTGAAGGCCGCGTCCCCAAAAAAGCCAAGGCGCGTTTCACAGCCCAACTTGAAAACTTCTGATCCCCGATACGGCGGCGAAATGCTTACTCGCTGCACTCATCCGACCTCAAGGAGGATACTATGACCAAATTCATCAACCCCGGCCTTATGAAAACCAGCCGCCGCAATGTGTTGCGGGGATCGGTTCTGGCAGGCGCCGCAGCTATGACCGGCGCAGGTGCCATGGCAGCTCGTCGTACACCAATGCCGCTCAAGGCAGATGCAGCCTCGGCTAAACTCTACAAAGTTGCGGGTGAACAAAAGGCTGACAGCACAGCCAAACCGGCGGATTTGTCTGGTTATACCCGTGTTAAACAGGAACTCGTTGCACCACCCTTTGCACCAGAGCACGAGCAGGTGGCCACAGGCGGACCAAAGATCATCGAAATCACCATGGAGACAACCGAGCGTCTTATGGTCGTTGACGAGGACACCGGCGCGTCTGTCTGGGCTCTGACCTACAATGGTTCAGTCCCAGGCCCGCTGATCATCTGCCACGAAGGCGACATGATCGAACTGACCCTGCGCAACCCCGAAGACAGCGTGATGGAGCACAATATCGACTTCCACGCTTCGACCGGTGCGTTGGGTGGCGGTGGCCTGACCCATGTCTATCCTGGCGAGGAAACCGTGCTGCGCTGGAAGGCGACCAAACCTGGTTGCTTTACCTATCACTGCGCGCCGGGCGGAGCGATGATCCCGTATCACGTCACCCATGGCATGAACGGTGCGGTGATGGTGCTGCCGCGCGATGGCCTGAAGGACGCGGATGGCAATCCGCTGACATATGACAAGATCGCCTATATCGGCGAGCAGGATTACTATCTGCCGCTGGACGAAAACGGCGAGTACAAGACCTATGAGGCCGCCGGTGACGACTATGCCGACAGCCTGGATGCGATGCGCACGCTGACCCCGACCCATTCGGTGTTCAACGGCGCGGTAGGTGCCCTGACCGGCGAGAACGCGCTGAAGTTCAACGTCGGCGAGACGGTTCTGATGATTCACAATCAGGCCAACCGCGACACCCGTCCGCACCTGATCGGCGGCCACGGTAACTATGTCTGGGAGACCTCGTTCACCGATGCGCCTCAGACCGGTGTCGAAACATGGTTCGTCCGCGGAGGATGTGCAGTTGCCGCAATGTACACGTTCGAACAGCCAGGCGTGTATGCCTATGTGAACCACAACTTGATTGAAGCCGCGCTACTGGGGGCCACCGCGCATTTCATTGTCGAAGGGGACTGGGACAACAACCTGATGGAACAGGTTGTAGCCCCCCGGCCTTTTGCAACCTAACGCCGTTGGACTTCAAATCATGAAAGCCACTGCCATGCAACGGATCACCAATCCAACCAATCTAGGTTGGGCAGGTCTGAGTGTGGCAGTGGTCATCTGTGCGGGTGTGTTGTTTTTGAATGGGCCACTCTTTCGAACACAACTGATGCCCGAAATGGCCGATAATCCGGTCATTTTTCCCGGCGGTGAAACGCTCTACGTTCAACGCCACGAAGTGACGGTCACTGAATGGAATCTGTGCTACGAAAGCGGTGGTTGTACGCAGAAATTACACACCCGGTTGGGTCTCGATCCGGCTACAACACCCGCTACCGGGCTTAATTATGTAGACGTGAGCGAGTACTTGCGTTGGATCAATGCCGCCACTAGTCACGATTTCCGCCTCCCCACAAGAGCGGAATGGAACCACATGGCATTGTCAGTTCTGCCTGAAGATCCCGACCCGATCTTTACCGACCCATCACTAAAATGGGCCTCAAGTTATCTGACCGAAGGACTCTCTCCACGTGCACTGAAACCGCAAGGCAGCTTTTCGATATCACTGCACGGGATCGCTGATCTGGACGGCAGCGTCTGGGAATGGACTCAGGACTGTTATGCTGGGGCAAGCGAAGACATCGACCCTGATCGATGCCCCGCCTTTTTTGTCGGTGGTGAGCATGTCGCAGCGGTGCCTTTCCTCGTGCGCGATCCAGCACGAGGCGGTTGCGCCGTCGGCGCACCCCCGGCACACCTCGGCATGCGTCTGGTTTCGGACGTAGATACAGAAAATTAATTCACAGGCATTGTTTGCCAAAGAGCCCCGCGACCGTGTTGCATGGATCACGATTGAGGCGGATTGACCCCATTGTCCATCACTTCAGAAGACCCACTCATACGCCGCACGACCGAGAGCTGTTATGCGGTTGAGCGTTGTTGATGCAATTTTCGCTTCAGATCTTTGATTGTTGAAATCGCGCGCTTGCAGGCGATTGCTGAGTACTTGTGTCCAACTGCCGATCTGGGCTTCAACCTTTGACCTCTGATTGTATCCTGCCTTGGTTTGCCACTTCATTCTACCATGTTCGGCGATGGCAGTGATGTGTTGATTGCGCTGTGCATTCGCCCCGTGAACCGCGTTCTTCCGCGAAGCAACAACCCACACCGGTTTCAATGCTGGCGAGCAAATCCGGGACAGCAGTTTCATCGCCTGCATGTTCAGTGGTCAACTCCTCCGCGGCGATATCGCCGGTTTCTGGGTCAAGGGAGATGTGGAGATTGCGGCATGTTTTGCAGGTGTTCTTAGCACCGTGCTTTTCTTCATGCCGGCTCCGGTCACCATGAATTTTCAGACCAGTACTATCCACACTCAGGGTGATCGGCTTTTCTGAAGCGCGCCGGTTTGGGGCCACTATCAGCCCCTTACCGCATCGTGATCGCGTCGAGTAATCCGGCACCACAAGATCCAGCCATCAGCTTGGAAAGCGATCGCATAAAGCCCAGCGATTGTCTCAAGGCAAGCCGAAACACGACCCACAAAGTGAGGCAAATCTCGATCGCTACGTCCGAATAAATCGCCTATCCTCAGCGAGACCTGCACCGTGGCGGCGACCATGTCTTGGCCAGATCACCTGAAACCCAAGTCGTCAAGTCACCGCGTTGCCGAAGGCTTTCGTTGAACTCTAATGCATTCACCACCCGATACCGTGCTTTTTCAAACTTGTCCCGACAGGTATCATTGATACTTGTGGGGCATCTATCATCGCTCACATCACAGAAAACCCAGGGAATACTCTGTGCAGACGCTCCCTGAAACAGGGTCGCAGCGGATCCACTTTCCAAACCTAACCCCGTTATGCCCTGGATTTCCTGATTAGGTCAGCTGCTTTCTCGGCGACCATAATGACCGGAGAGGCGGTATTTCCCGACACGATCTTTGGCATGATCGATGCATCTACGACGCGCAGTCCCGTCACACCCACTACACGCAATTGCGGATCCACGACCGCTTTGTCGTCCTGTCCCATTTTACACGTACCAACCGGGTGAAAGATCGTTGTTGCGATATCTCCGACGGCATTTATCAGATCCGGTTCATCCTGAATGGCCGGGCCGGGCAGAATCTCTTGCGGCTGGTAAGGTTCAAGTGCTTTGGCCGTCATAATCCGGCGGGTCTGTTGGACCGACTTGACGGCAACCGATCGATCCCGTGCAGCGGAAAGGTAGTTCAGCCGGATATCGGGTTGCTGATCCAGGTCGCGGCTTTGGATATGGCTGCTGCCGATACTTTCGGGACGCAGGTTACAGACTGACACGGTGATGGCGGGAAAGGGATGCAGCGGATCGCCTAGCTTGTCGGTTGACAAAGGCTGGACGTGATATTCCAGATCCGGCGTTTCCAGCGCGGGATCGGATTTGGTGAACATCCCGAATTGGCTGGGTGCCATCGACATTGGGCCTGATTGGGTCAGCCCGTATTGCAAAGCAATCCGAGCCTTGCCCAAGATGGAATTCGCCATCGTGTTCAACGTTTTAGCGTTCTTCACTTTGTACACGGTTCGGATCTGCAGATGGTCCTGCAGGTTCTCTCCGACGCCGTTGCTTTCGTGCAGAAGGTCGATGCCCAGCGAACTGAGCACATCGCCGCGACCGATCCCTGAAAGCTCCAATATCTTTGGTGAGTTTATCGCACCCGCAGTCAACAGCACCTCATGCCCCGCAAGTGCCTCCAACACTCGCCCCTTGTGGCGAAACCGGACGCCGCGCACGGATTTACCGTCCAGGATCAGGCGGTCGCTGGTGGCCTGGGTTATCACCCGCAGGTTCGGGCGCTTAGAGGCCGGGCGCAGAAAGGCTTTGGCGGTGTTCCAACGCACGCCGTTCTTCTGATTCACTTCAAAAAAACCCGACCCTTCGTTGTCGCCATCGTTGAAATCGTCGCGCGGCTGAATACCGAATTCTTTTGCTCCGTCCTGAACCGCCTTCAGGATGTCCCAGCTGAGCTTTTGTTTCTGAACCTTCCACTCACCCCCGCTGCGATGCACATCGGTGTCGCCGCCGTGGTGGTCCTCGGATTTCAGGAAATAGGGCAGAACGTCATCCCAGCCCCAGCCTGTATTGCCCATCTGTCGCCAGTGATCGTAATCCGCCGCTTGCCCGCGCATATAGATCATGCCGTTGACCGACGAGCAGCCCCCGAGCACCTTACCACGCGGATAGACTAGAGACCGCCCGTTCAGGCCGGGCTCGGGCGCGGTTTTCATCATCCAGTCGGTGCGGGGATTGCCGATGCAATAGAGGTAACCCACCGGTATATGCACCCAGTGGTAATTGTCGGATTTTCCGGCCTCTAGCAGCAATACACGCGTGTCGGGGTCTTCGGTCAGCCGGTTTGCCAGCACGCATCCCGCGGTCCCGGCCCCGACGATGATATAGTCATAGTCGCCATCAAGGCGTGTTGCCTGTGTCATGGTCAATCTCGATTGCCTGTTATTTGTGTGCCGATCATAGCGTAGTTTCAGGGTCGGTCTTGCCGCATGTGCGCGCGCGACCAGAAGCCCTGCATCGTTTCGATCAGATCCAGATAAGTGTCGTATCGGTCGCCATAGTGGGTGTGCATGCCCGGGTCGGGTTCAAAAACCTGTTTAACGCGTGTCATCCGGGCGATCCCTTCCTCATAGGTTCCTACCTCGCCCACAGCACGGGCCGCGCCGATAGCCGCGCCCAGAGCGCCGGTCTCGCGGGCTTCGGCCACGGTGATCGGAAAACCCAAACAATCGGCAAACATTTGCGGCCAATGCGGACTGCGCGAACCACCACCCGAAAGAATGGCCCGATCAAGCGAAACACCCGCTTGTTCCAGTACTCCGATATGGCGGCGGTGTTCGAACATCACACCTTCGAACAGGGCGCGCAGCATATGGCCTTCGCCATGCCAGCCAGCCAGCCCGTAAAACCCGGCACGGAACGATGCGCCCTGACCTGAGCCATAGAGGAAGGGGTGAAAGAACGGATCATCTGCCCGGGGTGTTACCCGCCCGACCTGCGCATTGCAATAACCGAACGGGTCATCGTGATGCCCGCCGCGTTCAACCAGCTCGCGCACGTACCATTCCAGATTGGCCGCCGATGTCGCACTGGATTCGATATTGACGAAACGATCCTGGCCAAAGCACGAGGCCATAAAGACGTTCCGGTCGTTGACCGGCGCTGCTGAGAACACCTGATTGATGCTCCAGGTTCCGGCGATGATCGAAGCCTCGCCCGCGGCAACCACACCTGACCCCATGGCGCTTGAGATCACGTCGAAAAACCCGCCGATCACCGGGGTTCCGGGTGCCAGGCCGGTTGCGGCGGCGGCTTCGTCGGTCACAGCACCGGCAACCTCTCCGGGGTCGATGAGACGCGGAAGGAATTCGCGCGCATCCGACAGACCATAGAGCGTCAGCAGCTCGTCGTCATAGACACAGTCCGGCATTCGGGTCAGACCGCAGCCGGACATGTCAGACAGATCGCTGACTCGCTGACCGGTCAGTTTGAAGGTGATGAAGTCCTTGCACAGCATTATGGTCTGTGTGCGGTCGTAAATCTCGGGCCGGTGCCGCTTGATCCAGGCCAGCAAAACCGGAGTTTGCGAGGGCCAGGGGTATTGCAGGCAAATCTCGTGCAATCTATCCCCGTTGGCCGCGGAAAGCTCTGCCGCCAGATCCGCGGCACGGGTGTCCAGCGATTGAATGCCGATCAGCGGGCTCCCTGCCCGATCCAGCAGATAGAGCCCGTTGCCATGGCCCGCACATCCAACACCGGCAATCTGATCCGCTTGAATGCCGGCTTTGGCGATACAGCCGCCAATTGCGTCACGCGCGTTGGCCCAAAGCTCATTCAGGTCACGTTCGACAAATCCCGGCTCGGGCGTCGAGGACTGCCCGTCCAGCGCGTGCACCGCAACCTGATGCCCGTCCTGATCAAACAGGACGGCCTTGATTACGGTGTTCCCGGCGTCCAGCCCCAGAAAAAATGTGCTCTTCTCAGCCACGGTTGTAGATATCCCAGGCTTCCTCGCCGTTTGCGCCGTTGTGGATCATTGCCATCAGGGCCGACACAACCGCCTTTGGGTTGTCATGCTGATAAATGTTGCGTCCATAGACCATGCCCTGCGCGCCTTGCGCCATCAAGGCCGCCGATTTTTCCAGAACGGTCTTCAGATCCTCTTTGCCGCCGCCGCGAACCAGAACCGGAACCTGGGCCGCCTCGATCACACGGTGAAAATCCTGCGCGTTCTCGGTTGGATCTGCCTTAATGATATCTGCCCCCATTTCCGAGGCAAGACGCACCAGAGTCACAATCTTTTCCGCGTTTCCGTCTACCTGATAGCCGCCGCGAATGTCATTTGGCAGCATGACCAGAGGTTCGATCATCAGCGGCATCCCGTACTTGTCGCACGCAGCCCGAACGCGTGAGATGTTCTCGACGCATTGACGAAACAGTTCGGGTTCATCCGGCAGCATGAACAGGTTCACCACAACGGCCGCCGCATCCATTTCCAGCGCACCGATGATGGGTTCATCAGCGTTTTGCAGCATTGACCACATCACACGGTGGCGTTGATCATTGTACGGGTTGCCCATGTCGATCCGCATGACCAGCGCTGGCTTGTCCTTTTCCGGGCGGTTCTGCAACAGATCTGCTTGCCCATAGGCGCATTGGATCGCATCCGGTTTGGCGTCGATCAATGTGTTCATGACTGCAGGCATGTCTTCCAGACCGACCATAAAGCTGGGCTCGTTACAGACCCCGTGATCAACTGCAACGTCGAGACATCCACCATTGGTGAACATTCGGTTCATGCGGGCTTTGCTGCTAATGCGCATTCTTCACTCCGTTTGATATTTCTGGCGGTCAGCGTCTTGGCGGATACGCCGTGAAACTCCGCCAATTCATTGATCAGCACCTTGCGCTGATGTTTTAGGTCTTGTTTGGACAGGTTTCGCTCCTGCGCCAGCAGATCGGCCAGAGTGTCGATGACCTGCATCGATATCCCGCCGGTAATGGCCAGCGATGTCCGGCGCAGCACGATGTCAGAGAGCGTTTGAGTATATTCCTCACGCAGCAGCAGTCGGATTTCCGTGTGCGTGTATGGGCAACCGGGGGCCAGGGGCGTGTCCGCCATCGCCGGACTGCCTTGGGCCACTTGTCGGGCTTGCGTACCGTAGTGAGCCACCAAATGCGCGGCGCGTTCAGTGCTGAGTTGGTAGTGGCGCACCAATTCCTCTTCCAGAACTGCCGGTTGTGCAGGAAAACTGGCCCCGCCACCTATGGCACTGCCAAGTGTGGACTGGCGTCGGGTTTTGCCCAATTCGGCCAGCACCTCATCGGCTGTTTGTTCGGCAAAGGCGCGGAAGGTGGTCCATTTGCCACCGATCATGCAGAATTGCGGCACCTCTCCATCCAGGCGCCTAGTGTAATGGCCGCGGGAAATCCGCCCGGTGAAATCATGATCGCTGTGAGGCAGGGGACGGATACCGCTATAGCTGAACACGACGTCGTCGGATGAAAACGTCAGGTCAGGGAACACAAGGCGCAGCGATTCAAGGATGTAGTCCCTTTCCTCATCTTCGCAGCGCACCCGCCGGGCGCGTTCAACCCGGATATCCGTCGACCCGGCCAGAACCTTGCCCAGATAGGGGAACACGATACACACCCGGCCATCGGTATTCTCAAAATATACCATATGTCCGCCAAGTGCCTTCAGCAGGTCAGGGTTGTCGATGATCAGGTGAGAGCCCTTGGTGCCAGACACCAGCGGCTTGTCCAGCCCATTGCCCAGGGTGCGGATCGTGTCGTCCAGCCACGCGCCGGTGGCGTTGACAATGATCTTTGGCCGAACCGGGAGGGTCACACCCGAGCGCACATCTCGCAGGTGATAGGTGCCGTCCCGCTGGTCCAGCTCAGCATAATTCAGCGCGACTGAGGCGCGATTGGCCCGTGCGGTGTCGCGTAGCATTTCGATGCACAGGCGTTCCGGGTGGCTGATCCATGCGTCGTGATAAACAGCCGACCGTGTGGCCTTGGGCGTCAGATCGGGCCAGGTCTGCCGCGTCTGCGCGGCCGAGTTGAACCCGTGGCGCGGCAAAACCCGGCGGCTACGCGTTACCCAGTCGTATAGCGACAGCCCCAGCTTGATCGGAACCGCGCCCCGGCTGGCAGGTTTTCCCTTCCAGCCCACAAAGCTGGCCGCCGCGTTCAGCATTCCGGAGAACCGAGAGGTGATCGGGATCATCGTGGGCAGCGGGCGCACCAGATGCGGTGCGTTTTCCAGCAGAGCATCGCGTTCGCGTAAGGACTCGCGCACGAGATCGAATTCACCGTTTTCCAGATAGCGCAGCCCGCCATGGATCATCCGGGACGGCGCGGCGCTGCAGCCTGAACAAAAGTCGTTCCGTTCAACCAACAGAACGCGCAAACCCTGCAGGGACAGATCGCGATAGACGCCGATGCCGTTCACGCCGCCGCCGATGACGACCGCGTCAAAGGCCGCATCGCTGCGCAGGCTGGCCAGGTTCTGTTCCCGTTGATCGGACATAACTCTCCTGTTCATTGAAACAGTGTTTCAATGGTCTTTGTGTTTTGGTTTTGATCCGGGATCAGGCGTCCAGATCGCTCAGGTGGTGTTTTGCTTGTTGATCGATTGTCGCAATATCTTCAGCCGACAGGCGCAATTGGCCCGCCCGTGCGTTTTCAGCCGCTTGCATCGCATCCCGCGCCCCACACAGTGAAAAGGTGATGCCCGGCTGCTGAACAGTCCAGGCGATGACTGTCTGCGCTGGCGTCGCGCCGTGCGCCTCGGCAATCGGCGTTATGGTTTTCATCAACTCAGCAACCTTTTCCCGGTTGCCCTGCGAAAAGCGCGGGTTGTCCTTGCGCTGATCATCGCCGGTAAAGACCCGGTCGGGGCCGACCTTGCCCGTCAACAGGCCAAGCGCCAGCGAGGAATAGCTCAGCACCGAAACCCCGTTCTCGCGGCATACGGGTAGCAGGCTGCTTTCGATGTCACGTTTGACCATCGAATATTCTTCCTGAATGGCGTCCAGCTGACCGGCGGCGACATAGGCGCGAATGTCGTCCGCCGAAGTGTTGCTGGCCCCGATAGAGCGGATTTTGCCCTGCTGCTTGAGCATCTCCAGCGCTTCCATCGTCTCGGCCACTGGTGTCGTCGTGTCCTGCCAATGGGTGATGTAGTGGTCGATATAGTCGGTCCCCAGACGGGTCAGGCTTTGTTCGACCTCATGAATGATCGCATCCTTGCCCAGATAGCGATGCACCGGTCGGCCGTCATAGTCGAAGAAGTGGTTGCCTTTCTGCGTGTGCCAGACCAGCCCGCATTTGGTGGCCAGCACCACCTGATCACGACGGCCCTTCAGCGCTTTGCCTACGATGTCCTCGGCCACGCCTTGCCCATAGGCCGGGGCGGTATCAATCAGGGTCACGCCAGCATCGACCGAGGCCTGAATTGCGGCGATGGATTTGGCCTCATCTGTGCCACCCCACATCCAGCCGCCTATGGCCCAGGTGCCCAGCCCGATGGCCGAGGCCTCGATCCCGGACGTGCCGACTTCACGTGTCAGCATGTCATGCGACATTCTGCGTTCCTTCCATTTCTTCCAGAACCGCCTTGGCGGTCTCTTCATCGACAATCAGTGAATCCAAAAATTTACCGTTCAGCGCCGCAGTGATCGGCTGCACCTTAAGCGGGCCTGCGGTCACACCGATCACCCTTGTGCATTCGGCCAGATCACCGGGCGGCAATGCGACCAGACGCGAGTTCAGAGCGTAGTTCGATACAGCGCCGTTGCTGTGGATCAGATGCGCCAGAAACTCGCCCACGACACCCATCCCGATCAGCATCTTGCGATCCGCATCCGGTACGGGATGCAGGTCGTAATAGCTTGAACATTCCGGCTCGATCGAACCGATCCCGACCAGCGCCACATTCGCACGCCGTGCCAGATTCAGAACGTCGCGGATCGAGGCGACGTCCATCAACATGTCCCGCTGTTGCTGGCTTTCGGCAAACAGCGGCGCGTGCATCAGCATCGTCTGACCGCCCAGACGTTCCGCCATCTGCGTCGCCAGATGGTTGACATCCGTGTAATACTTGCCCTGAACCCCGCCGGTCAGCGGCACAACGGTCACGTCAAAGGATTGTTCAGGGGCCAGGCTTTCCACCACGGCGCTGACGGCCTTGCCGCCGGTAATCGCGATCACGTCGCCGTCGCGCAGGGTCTCGACTAGACGACCCGCAGCGGCGCGTCCCACCTGTTGCAACGTCGTCTCGACACTGCCCGACACCGAGGGCGTCACCACTGCATCGTTCAGACCGGTGGTCTGTGCCAGCTCGCGCTCCAGATCCATCAACGTCTGGAACGGGGTTTCGATGTCGATCTTCACCATACCCATGCGGCGGCCCTGCGTGATCAGCCGGTTCACCTTGGACGTCGACAGGTTCAGCGCCTTGGCGATGTCCGACTGTTTCTGACCTTCGATGAAATGCAAGATCAGCACCGTGTGGATCTGTCGGATCAGTTCAAAGTCCTTTTGTTTATCCGTCATGGTCTACCGCCGCCGTTTGTTGAGGTAATGATCGATAGTCACCGCGCTCAGCAAGATCGAGCCGCGGATGATATCCTGCCAGTAGACCGACACATCCAGCAGGGCGAGCGAGCTGGACACCAGCGACAGCAGGATCACCCCGAGGATCGCACCCAGGATCGAGCCCGAGCCGCCATTCAGGCTGGCCCCGCCAATCACGGCGGCGGCGATGATCGTCAGCTCTAGCCCCAGACCAAAGGTGGGCTGGGCCGAGCCGAACCGCGCCATGTAGATGATCCCGGCGATCCCGCACAGGGTCGAACACAGGGTGGTGGTCAGGAAGATGACCTTTTTGGTCCGAATGCCGGAATACGCGGCGGCCTTTTCGTTGCTGCCGGTGTAGAACACCTTGCGGAACATGGTCGTCCGACGCAGCATGAAATCAAAGGCTATCACAAAGACCAGAAAGATGATGATTACAATCGGGACTGGTCCGATGCTGCCTTGCCCGATGAACTTGAACTCCGGCGGTAGGGTATAGAGGCCCAAGGGTCGTCCTCCGGTAAACAACAGGCAGGCGCCGCGCGCGATGACCATGATGGCCAGCGACACGATGAAATGATGCAGACCCACGCGGGTCACAAAGAACCCCATGAAAGCTCCGATCCCCGTGCACAGAGCGATGGAAATTGCTGAGGCAACCCAGGGGTCTACTCCGCTGAGAAACAGCCAGCCCGCGATCACCATTGCCAAGGCCGTGACCGAACCGACCGACAGGTCTATCCCGCCCGAAATCAACAGGATCGTCATCCCAATCACCAGAATGCCATCGACCGCAAAGGCCATCGACATGGCCCGCATATTCGCCCAGGTCAGAAAGTAGGGCGAGGCAAAGGACATGATCAGGAACAGCCCCAGAATGATCACGATCAGCCCGGTTTCGCGCATCCGAAACAGCCGTTTCAGCGGCGAGGTGCTGTCGCTCGGGTTTGCCTGGGCCATATTCACTGTGTTGTCCATCTTGTTTTCTCCGCTCATGCAACAGTGGCCTGCGCATCCATGACCGAGGCCAGATGCATGATGTTTTCTTCTGTCATATCCTCATCCGTTACCTGACCGCTGATTTGCCCTTCGCGCACCACCAGCACCCGGTCACACACACCGATCAGTTCCGGCAGCTCCGAGGAGATCACCACGATTCCGACGCCATCCCGCGCCAGATCCCGCAGAATGCGGTGGATTTCAGCTTTTGCGCCCACGTCGACCCCGCGGGTCGGTTCATCCAGAAAGATCAGCCGCGGGTTCACCGACAACATCTTGGCAAGCGCCACCTTCTGCTGATTGCCACCTGAGAGCGACGACACCGGATCGGAGAGGGATCCGTATTTCAAGTTTAGCTTTCGACCCAGCGCTTCGGCCTGCGCCTCCTCCGAGGCCGATTGAATCAACCCCAGCCCATTGGCTACCTGGTCGGGCTTCAGGGCCGAAATATTGGCCGAGATCGGCAGGTCCAGAAACACGCCGTCGCCTTTGCGGTCCTCGGACAGGTAGACCATGCCCTTTGCGATACTGTCCTGATAGGTGCGCAGGTTTAGTTTTTCGCCATTCAGCCAGACCTCTCCCGAGATGTCGCCTTCCAGACGGCAGATACCCTTGGCGATCTCGCTGCGGCCTGCACCGATCAGCCCGGCGATGCCCAGAATCTCACCCTTTTTCAGGCTGAAGGATACATTGCGGAACCGCGTCGCCTCGGTCAGGTTGCGCACATCCAACAGGATATCGTCCGATTTCTCGTCTTTGGTCTGTTTCTCGGGATACAAATTGTCGATCACCCGTCCGACCATGGCATTGACCACGTCCGAGGGCTGAATCTCTGCCACATTCTGCGTCACGATATGTTGGCCATCCCGGAACACGGACACCCGGTCGCAATTGTCGAATATCTCGACCATGCGGTGCGAGATATAGATGATGGAAATACCTCGATCCGCCAGATCACGCATGATCCCGAACAGGGTTTGGGCCTCGGCCTCGGTCAGTGCGGCGGTGGGTTCGTCGAGGATCAGGATACGGCAATCAAGGGTCAGCGCCTTTGCAATCTCGACCAGTTGCTGGTTCGAGATCGACAGGTTCTTGACCAAAACGGCCGGATCAATATTGCTGAGCTGGCGAAAGACGTCGCGGGCCTCATGCTCTAGCTTTTTGTAATCCATCAGCCAGGACCTGCTGACATTTGTCTTGGCCATAAAGATGTTTTCGGCGACTGACACATCCGGGCACAGGGCGATTTCCTGATGGACAAACCCGATACCTAGACGCTGTGCCATTGTCGGCGAGGTGATCTTGACCGGCTTGCCATCCAGCGTGATCTGCCCGTCATCGGGTTGCAGGATGCCATCGATCACGTTCATCAAAGTCGATTTACCGGCCCCGTTCTCGCCTGCGATGGCGTGTATCTCACCTTTGCGCAGTTCAAAGTCGACACCGCGCAAGGCTTTGACTGGGCCAAAGGACTTGCTGAGGTTCGAGATTTTCAGGATCACATTGTCTTGCATGACACCATCGCGCCCAGTTTCGTTTGGGGTGGGCGTTGCCTTCGATTGCAAGGCAGCAACCTTTTCGGGGATCAGGCCGGATCGCGGCCTTCCATATAGACGTTCAGGTCAAAGCTGTCGGCATTGTCCTTGGTGATGACGGCAAAGCCGTTGTCCATGAACGGGATCTGAACGGGGTTGAAACCACTGGTTTGCCAGTCGTTGAACGGGTCAAAGACATCCGCCCGATTGGCCAGGTGCACCGCCATGAAGCCCATGAAGCCCTGCACACCCTGGTTGGGGTTCAACGACATGTGAATGTTGCCTGCCTTGATATGTTCCAGCGTTGTAGGCGTCACATCCGCGTGCATGATCAGCAGGTCCGAGTTCGCTTCCAGCTTGGCCGCAACCGCGCCTTCGGCTGAACCTGCCTCAGGGATCCAGATCGCGGCCACATTCGGGTTGGCCTGAATGATCGACGCAGTAGCGCGATAGGCGGCGTTGCTGTCCTGATTGGTGGCCTGACGACCGACCAGGTTCATGTTCGGATAATTCTCTTCCATATATGCGACCAGGGCCGTCACGCGTAGGTCGTGGTTCGATTGGCCCGGGTTCTCCAGCACCGCATATTCCGCGCTGTCACCCACTTGCTTGACAATCTCTTCGGCGGCAAATTTCGCCTCGGCCAGGTTGTCCGACGTAATATACGCGGTCCGGTCCGAGTTCGGGCTGTCGGCGGCAAAGGTCACGATCTCGGTTCCATTGCCGATGGCCCGGTTGATCGGCTCGATGAACGGGTCCGACTGCATGGGGTGCAGCAGGATACCGGCGGGGGTCTTGACCAGATCCTGTTCGAACGAGGCGATTTGTTTGGTGATATCGTAATCGGGTGTGCCCGAGAACACCGTTTCGCAGCCGAATGCCTCGGCCGCCTGTTTGAAGCCCTGGTAGACAGGCACCCAGTAGGGGTGGCCCGAGACCATGACGTTCATGATATACGTCTCACCGGGTTCGCACATGATCCCCTCAGCCGCCGCCGGAGCTGCGGCCGAGATGCTGCCGACGAGTGCAGTTGACGCAAGAACTGTCTTGAGTTTCTTATAGTTCATGGAATTCCTCCCTAGGTCGATTGCTCGTCGCTCCTGAAATAGATTTCCTCCACAGCATCAGGAACGCAAGAAATTTCAGTGTGCGCATTTTGTTGCACAGCTTTATTCATAGGTGGAGCGTGCGCTTGGTCAACGAAGTTTAGGAAAATTCCCAAAACTTGAAAAAAATTTCACAAATACTCGCGCTGTGTCGCCGACTATCGGTTGTTTCGCAATCTATTGTAAAAGCCAATCTAGGCGGTTTACTGGACACATCTATCCTGCGGATAATGCAATTTGTGGACAGCTCCGGTGTTGCAAGGGTTTTCTTTGTGATTTTGATCGTTTTGCGTAGCGGTCATTTGTGCGGCGCGTTTGACCGCTGGCCCTGATGAAATCCACTTGCTGGATCCCTATCAAGCCCGAAGTGGACATTGGATTTGAAGCACACTTGGCGGGTCAGCGGAAAAAGCTGCCAGCCCGGATGACCGTCTTTTCTCCAGCGTAAATTTGTTGGTTGTCTTCCAATAGACCCACTAAAAGTCGCACGTCCACAAGGCCGCCATACTCTCGGAACTGGAATTGCCTGAGAAAGAGACTGAAGACTTAAGTGCGTTTACGAAGACGCTATCCTGTACACAGTCGCCCGAGATTCAAACTTATGGCTTCATTCCTGCAGAGCAGGTCAGAAAAACAAACGCCGTTCGCTGCAACTTGCGTGAGTAATTGCAGCTTGTCCGAAGGGTACACAAAAATCCATCGGGATGGCCAAAACTCACTCCCCAAAAACAAAGAGTGAATGGTGTGACTACATTCCAAAATGTTGCTTTTTAGGTTCCAAATGCACCTGCCCTTGAAAAAGTTTATTCCGAGTACTTTCGAAAAACCCGCACGACGCCCATCGTCTAAATTTTTTTGTTTTCAATACAGTAAGGCGCTGTATCTTGAACGGAAAGGACCACCGTTGGGACGCGGGAGATTTCACAATGGAATTGATTACAGAACAACTGCGCGCCTTCCCGATCATGGCACTGTTTCTTTGTCTGGGTCTGGGATACGGCGTAGGGAAGTTTCGGGTCGGCAAGTTCGAACTGGGGGGCATCGCTGGTACGTTGTTGGTGGCGGTCTTCATTGGCCAAATCGGCGGTATCAACCTTAGCACCGATGTTCAGAATGTATTCTTTTCCCTCTTCATTTTTATGGTTGGCTATAATGGCGGGCCTCAATTTTTTGCGGCCTTGAACCGAACTGCGCTGACCAAGTTACTTGCCGCGTTTATGATGACCCTTTGGGGGTTGTTTTTTGTTATTGTTGTTGCTCGGTTGGCCGGCTTGGACAAAGGGTTGGCGGCTGGATTGGCCGCTGGTGGCCTGACACAATCTGCAATCATCGGCACCGCTGGAAATGCCATCGATCTGCTTGGGCTGGCCGCAGATGAGGCGGAAAAGCTAAAAACTAACATCGCCGTAGGATACTCGGTCACTTATATCTTCGGCTCGATCGGCCCGATTTTGGCAGTTAGTGTCATTCCAATCATCATGCGTGTCGACCTGCGAAAAGAAGCGATTAAGCTGGCTCAGAAACTCAGCGGCGGCGGTCGCAAACTAGAGGAAGGTGAGTTCCTTCCTATGAACCGGTTTGACGCCCGAGCCTATCAGGTAAATGCCGATGCAACCATTGCCGGAAAACCCGTCAAAGACATCGAAAGCGGCTATGATGGCGATCTGATCGTCGAACGGTTACTCCACGATGGCGCTCCTGTGGATCCGAATCCTGAAACAGTAGTCAATGCAGGAGACGTTGTGGTCGTCTCCGGCCTCGTAGCGACTTTGACCCAGTTCGAGCGTAGCGCCAGTGGTGAAATCGGAGAGTATCCTCCTGAACTGACGGTTGTAGAGGAACGTCGTAACGTAGTGGTCACCAACCGCAAACTGACTGGCAAAACGTTGGCAGAATTGAGCGAGGCTCTGACTGCGGATCAGAGGCGCGGTGTTCATATCTCAAAGATCACCCGCATGGGCCATGATGTCCCCGTCTTGCACAACACTGAGATCCACGCAGGGGACGAGGTCAGTATTGTCGGTCACAAGGACGATCTGAACCGAGTTGCGAAAGTCGCGGGCTACGTTCCGCCTTCGGCCTCGGTAACCAATTTCATTGCATTGGGGATCGGCGTGGCCATCGGCTATCTGATAGGAGAGATCAGTTTTGTCATCGCGGGAACGAAGGTGGCTTTGGGGTCCGGCCTTGGTTGCTTGGTGACTGGGTTGATCATCGGCTACATGCGCATCCGGCGACCCAAGATCGGCGGTATTAACCGTGGAGCCGCGAATTTCCTTCAGAGCTTTGGATTAGCTGTGTTCGTTGGTGTCGTTGGCCTCAATGCGGGCAAGCCCGCGCTAGAGGCGATTCAGGAATATGGGATCACGCTGCTGCTGTTGGGTGTAGTGGTTACATTGATGCCCATGATCGTGCAGTTCCCAATCAACTATTTCGCCCTGCGTATAAAAAACCCGATTGAGGCCTGTGCGGTTGTGACCGGATCACGCTCGGGCAATCCCGGTTTTGCGACACTATTGGAAAAGGCTGGAAACTCGACTCCCACACCGGCCTTCACCATGACCTATGCCGTGGCCAACATCTTCCTGACGCTCTGGGGGCCGCTGGTTGTGGCTTTTGTTCCGTAAGTCAAACCGGAAATGGGCGCGACAACCGGGATCCTAACTTGGAAGGGTGGGATCAGCGTGTGTGGCAACCATCACGCTAATCCGTTCCTCATTGCTATTGCTAGATTTCAACCGTGCAAAGGCAGTCCTTGCGAGGCACGGTAGGCCTGCACGTAACCAGTGGCCACTGCGCGCACCGCTCTTCCGATCTGGCGGTAGGCACTATCATCCAAATTGGCGAACGATACCCGCGCCGACCAGTTGGGCGCTTCAAAGCCCGATCCATTCAGCAAAACGATCCCGTGATCCTGAGCCAGTTTGAAGGATATATCTAGCGGGTGGACATTCTCCTTAATCCATTCGACCACCTCTTCGCCCACGTATTTCCGGAGCCAGAATTCGAAGTCGATGATACCGTAGTATTTGTCGAATAGCGGGTTATCTGGAACTTCGATGCCCATCCCTTCGACCAATTCGTCAAAGCGATGCTTTAGAATACCCCAGCAGAATTTCTGATAGGCTTTCTCTTCGTCCATAAGCTCGACCAGTGAAAACAAAGTCATCATCACCTGCTGCGGCAGTGATAGACCTGCGGTGTGGTTCAGCGCGACATCGCGACTGTCAGCAACGATCCGGTCAATGAACTTGAACGAGGATGGATCGGGCGTCAACGTTTCGTACCGGGCGTTGACGACGGCCTTGGTTTCGTCCGGAGCCTCCGCAATCATCTTGTCGAAGATGTTGTTCTCGGCCACCAAAATCGCGCCCAAACGCCACCCGGTACAACCAAAATACTTGGAGTAAGAATAGACCCCGATGGTATTCTCAGGCAGGTGCCCCAAGATGGACTGAAAGTTTGGAACGAAGGTCCCGTAAACATCGTCAGTCAGAATGATCAGGTCCGGGCGGCGGTTCTTTACGAACTCGACAAGCCGAGTCGTGACTTCAGGGCTGATTGCAACTGATGACGGGTTGCCCGGGTTGACCAGAAATAGTGCTTTGACTTTCGGGTCGGACAAAATTTCGAAATCATCGTCGTTCAGTTGAAAGTGGTCCTCTTCTTTCGAAGATACATCCACTGTGTTCAGCCCGTAGTCCTCAAGTACCGGCATTTCCAGATAGGGCGTGAAAATCGGTGTGCCCAACGCAATGGTGTCGCCGGCATTCAGCAACCGCTGGTTCTTGAGTGCCTTGAAAATGTAACACATCGCAGCGGTTCCACCCTCAACTGCGTAGATATCGAACTTCGCATCCGGTCGGTTCCCCGCGCACATCGCCCACATGACGTATTCGTGGACAATCGCCTCGTTGTGCTCCATGCACCGGTCGGGCATCGGGTAATGGTCGCCAACAATACCGTCGGTCAGCTCAAGCACGAAATCGTCTGGCGTAAAACCAAATCTCTCAATCGCAAAATCCACTACGGCCACCAAAGTTTCCGCCCCTGGAGGGCCGTTTCCTTCAACCGATTTGGCGCAATAAGCTTTTAGCCGGTCATAACAGCCTGGCCCTTGCGGCATCCCAGCCAAACCGACCTGCGGTTCATTCCGATGGCGCTGAGCTTCTGCCATAGCGAACTGCCCTAAAAGGAAAAACGCCTCCCGCGCTTTAGTGGCGATCCAGTTAGGGTTCCCTCGACCGGCATTAAGATATGGCAGAGCCATCTGCCGCGCCTCTTTTTGCGCCAACTTGATAAGTTCGTCTTTGATTTGGAAAGGACTTAGGTTTTCAAATTTATGCAGGTTGAGCGATTCTGGCATGACATCAAATCCTTGCGCTAAAACAGATGACGTAGTTTAGCGGATCGCATGCAAGGCATTGTGTCAATTAAAACAACGCTAATTGAAGGGAACGGTGTAAAACCGAAGACTACTAGTCTTCGTAACAAGCCTTGGGCGTAACCATTTTGCAAGGCAGACAGAGTGATGGAATTTACGCCGAGGCTTTGGGCTCGGTAGTGACATCCCACGAACATTTGCAAAGTTCTCTATCTGCGCATAGCTGCCATTTTTGAGGATCCATGCCGCAACTGCAGCGAACGGCAGCTTGGTGGCCAGACTGTTACTTTTTCAGTTCGACAGAATGATACAATCGCAACTTGCGGTGGGGTTTTCTTCCCCACCATTTTCCTTTCGTGGGCCAGCGGGATTTGGACAGGTCAAACGCTCTGGCCGTCAGTGTGAGGGCGCGGCCCTCCCCCTCGGGCAACCCTATTAGACCGGCCGTGTCCTCGGCCGTGCCTGCGGGCCGCACCACCCCTGCCGATTAGCATTGCCTCGCCCCCTCCCGCGTTCGCCACGTGGCAGATCAGCAGGAACAGGCGGCTTCGCCGTCTGATCTGCAAATCAGCCCTGATTTCCGGAAGGGAAGTCAGATCAAACGAAACAGTCTACGGGAGAACGAAAAAGGGGGTGTTGGGTCAGTTTATGACGCAAAGGTCAATTTCGTCTGACGTCCAACTGTCGGGCGACACATAGTTTTGCCACTCAATGACAGCTAAGCTGTTGATTTTGAATCATGCGGAAATTCTTCTGCGCACAGGTTTTGCCATTTGCGACTCAAAAGCCTTCCACAACATGGGTACTTTTAGTTAGCCGTCATTACTCGAAATACGGTGAAAGCTGGGAAAGCGTCTACGTCGAACTTCAGCACGAAATGAAGTCCGTCATGTGATCAAATATTCTTGCCCTTCAAGGAAGGAGACACCGAACGACGGGATTTCAGAAGAGAATACAGTTTCAATTGAACGTGTTCAGAGGATCAAACCAAATCCCGAGCCTAAATTTAACCAAGTTTTGCGTTTCATTCTTCAATCCTGAAACCCATTTCAAGCATCTGCTTTAGACAGTTACGGCCTGCAACAACTTATCGCGTGTCACGTCTTCCCTAGTGCCGTTGATCAAGACTTCTCCGCGTCGCAACACGATAAATCTGTCGGCAAGGTCATAGGCAAAGTCAAAGTATTGCTCCACCAGGATGATTGCCATTCCGCTCGTGGTTCTGAGGTGCCGGATGACTTCGCCTATCTGTTGGATGATGTTGGGCTGAATTCCTTCGGTCGGCTCGTCCAACAGCAGCAGGCGTGGCCGCGTGATCAGTGCCCGCGCGATCGCCAGCTGTTGCTGCTGACCGCCAGAAAGGTCACCTCCACGACGGTTTTGCATCTGCTTGAGAACCGGGAACATGTCAAAAATTTCATTTGGAATAAAATGCTCGCTGGCTGCCAGACAGGCGTACCCCGTTTCAAGGTTTTCGCGAACTGTGAGCAAAGGAAATATTTCACGACCTTGTGGAACATAAGCCACGCCTTTCCACGCCATTTGATGAGCAGGCAGGACACCCAAAGGTTTCCCGTCCAGTTCCAGATTGCCACCCGAGCGCAGATGCGTACCTGATATTGCTTTCATCAGGCTGGTTTTCCCGACACCATTGGTCCCCATGACACAAGTCACTTCACCTTGTCTGGCTTCCATGTAAATCCCGTTGAGGATTTGCGAATGCCCATAATGTAAAGTCAGATCCGTCAGCTTCAGCATTGTTTAGCGCCCTAGATAAACGTCGATGACGTCCTGGTTAGATGTCACGTGATCAAGACTGCCTTCAGCCAAGGCGGACCCTTCGTGTAAAACCGTGACTTTGCAATTCAGGCGTCGGACAAATTCCATATCGTGTTCCACCACGACAACGGCACGGATTTTGGCGGCTTGTACCAGTAAGTCGGTGGTGTGTTCGCGCTCCTGCGGTGTCATGCCGGCGGCAGGTTCGTCCACCAGCAAGAGTAGTGGCTCCTGGGCCAGCAGCATGCCAATTTCCAGCCATTGTTTTTGACCGTGGCTCAGTTCACCAGCTTTGCGGCTTAGGTCTTGATGCAGACCGATTTCGACAGCCAGATCTTCAACTTTCTGCAAATCCTCAGTGGTGGTTCGATAGAAAAGCACGTGAAGCCAGCCACGTTTGTTCTGAAGCGCCATCAGCAGATTTTCGTGCACGGTCTGGTCTTCGAAAACCGTTGGTTTCTGAAACTTCCGCCCGATCCCAGCCTGCGCAATTTTTGCTTCGGAAAGTCCCAACAAAGATAGGGATTTCTCTCCCCAGATGACACGCCCTTCATCGGGCCGGGTTTTACCTGTGATGATGTCCATGAACGTAGTCTTACCGGCCCCGTTCGGGCCGATCACTGCGCGAAGCTCAACGTCGCCGATCTGGAACGACAAGTTGTTGATAGCTCGGAAACCGTCGAAAGTGACCGAAACACCGCTAACCTCAAGCAAAGTGTTCATTCCATGGCCTCCTTCTCTCGCAGAGCGCCGTCACCCGGTCCCAAATTTGCCCCATGCCTGTCCGGGTGGCGGCGATCGGTCCACAAGTCGAACAATCCTCCGATGCCCTGAGGGGCAAACAACGTAACCAACACGAAAGTTACGCCCAGTAGCACCTGCCACCAATCAACCCATTTGATCGTATAAAACCCAAGCGGAATATCCGGGGCCTGCCCGCCCGTGAACCACGTGCTCAGAAGGCTGACAAAGGCTGCGCCAACTACCGCGCCGTACAAGCGGCCTCGTCCACCGATGGCGACCCAGACGGCCAAATAGATCGAGGCGATGGGGGCCATCTCCTCGGGATTAATGATGCCAGCTTGCGGATAGTAAAGCGCGCCGGCAATGGCTGCGATGCAAGCAGTCAGGGTGAAGACGGCCAGCTTGTAGACCTCGACCGAGTAGCCAAGGAAGCGCACTCGTGCCTCGTTATCGCGAATGCCGCGGATGACCGAGCCGAACTTGCCTGACACGATCCATGCGGCCAGCATATAGCCCAGACCCAGCGCCAGTGCTGAAGCCCAGAGGAACCAGATCGACACCACGTCCTGCGAGGCGGTGACACCTGGCAGGTTCTGCAAGCCGGACAGCCCGTTATTACCGCGCAAGCCGCTGTCGTTCTGGAACAGGTACAGGGCCAGCGCCAGAGTCATAGCCTGGGTCAGGATCGACAGATACACACCGGTGACACGGCTCCGGAAAGCCAACCATCCAAAGATCAGCGCCAGTAGACCAGGGACCAGCACGATCAGGATCAGTTGCAGTGTCAGGCTGTGGGAAAACGCCCAGATCAACGGAAATTCCGACGATCCGACAACGCCAAAGACTTGTGTAGCGATGGCGTCCACCACCTCGGCCGAAGTCGGTGGAATTTCGGCCTGTGCCAGCGAGTCTACCACGATCAGGCGTGTACGCTCGTACATCAGCCACATACCGATCATGTAGCCGCCCAGCCCGAAAAAGGCGAAGTGGCCCAACGACAGGATGCCAGTGAAGCCCCAGACCAGATCCATCGCCACTGCGATCAGGCACAGGCACAGGGTCTTGCCCAGTGTTTTAACGAAACTGGTCGAGATTACGCCGATCCCGAAACCCTCGGACAGGATGGTCACGCTCAGGGTGAACAGGGACAGGATGGCAAGAAAGACCAGCACGGATGGGTTCTTGGAGATAAAGCTGCGTTCCATGGCTCAATCCCCCGCCGCGCGGCCCTTGAGGGCGATGATGCCCCTTGGCCGGAACTGGATGAAAATGATGATGAAGATGATCATGTAGGTTTGCGCCGCGAGGGTGTTCGATGGGTTCATCCACTCGATCCCTTTCTGCAGGAAGCCGATCATTCCGGCACCCGCCAGCGCGCCCCAGATGTTGCCGACACCGCCGACAACGACGGTCATGAAGCTTTGTACGATATAATCGTTGCCCAAATCTGATGTGACCTTGGCAAAGAGGCCGATGGCGACACCCGCAATCCCGGCGATGCCCGAGCCCAGCCCGAAGGTCAGCATGTTCACCCGCCCCGGATTGATCCCCATCGACCCCGCCATGCGCGGGTTCTGCGTCACCGCGCGCATCTCAAGCCCCAGCCGGGTCCGTTTCATGATGTAGAGGAACAGCCCCAGAAAGATCATAGCCAGCACGAAGATCGCGATGCGGATATAGCTGATCGCGACCACGTCGTTCAGCATCCACGCCCCGTTGAGCCAGCCTGGAGCGGTCAGCGGACGAGCCTGTGTACCAAAGATGTTCTTGGCCAGTTGCTGCAGGGCAATTGAGATACCGAACGTCGCCAGAAGTGTCTCCAGCGGCCGGGCGTATAGCCAGCGGATCACCAACCTCTCCATTGCGACACCCATGGCAAATGTCACGGCAAAGGCCATGGGGATTGCCACGACGATCGAAAGCGTGTGGTCAGGGATAAACTGTTGCACCACGTAGCCGGTATAGGCGCCCATCATAATAAACTCGCCATGGGCCATGTTGATCACGCCCATCACGCCGAAGGTGATGGCCAGACCAATGGCGGCGAGGAAATAGATCGACGCCAGTGAGATCGCGTCCAGCGTCAGGTCGAGTGTTTGGTTCAGGCCGACCTTCAGTTCGATCTGTTCCAGAGTTTTCTCGGCTGCTTCGGTGACCTCAGCAGACGACTCGCTGTAGGTCTCGAAGAATACATGCGCGTTTACTGCAGCGTCAATGTCTGCGTCCGTGAATAAGGCTGGCACAAGCCCGGCCTCTGCCAGAGAGGCATACGCACGCTCGCGCATTGCATCTGAACTCAGTTGCGCGACGGGAATGTCACCTACACGACCACCGACAATGTTAGTCGATAGTGCCGCTCTGATATCATCCGCTGAAACACGCGGTGGGGCGAGGTTTCCCGCAACGAGCAAGTCATATGCTTCGTCGGACGTTAAGACTTCTGAGCCCGCTTCAAGAATAACTGCGACGTTCAGGTCCGTGGGCAATTCGAGAGCGGCGTGCCGGGAGGTGACGACCAAAGGGTTCAAAGCGGCACGAACATCTACGCCCAGATCGCCGGACATTTCTTCGATTGCGGCCACGCGGGCTGCGGTATCTTCGTCAAATCCAATCGTCAGCAATCGTTCAAGCCGCTGTTTTTGCGCTTTCAATTCCGTGTCCGGTTCATCGTCTATCGAAGCCCGCAGCGGCTCTAATAGTGCGCTTTCGAGATCACGCTGAATGGATTGCAGGGCCGCCAGCCGCTTCGCGCGGTTGGGATCGGTCAGTTGGAACTGCACCAACGCTGTCCCAATCATCGCGCGGATACCGCTGTTGGGCTTCAACTGCTTAAGCTCGGACTTCTCGAAGGTGCCGACGATCGCACCTGTATCGAAATCGGTCAGTTCATACGACCGCCCCTCACCTTTCTGGCCAGCGAAGAACAGACCGTCAGACTTGCGCATCCACATGTTTTTGGCGGCCCATGTCTCAAGCATTACTTGCGCCTGAGGCAAACCGCTCGACGCAATAGCATCAATCGCCGGTTTGATCGTCTTACGCGAGCTTTTGGCGATGATCTCCTGATGTTCTTGCAGGATCGGTTGCAGACCGACCTCTTGAGCGTTTGCAGTCAGGCAGGCGCACAGGATTGCGAGGCCCGCAAGGAAAAGTCGTACCATGTGGTGAAACCCGAATGTCTTTTGTGGCAAGGCGGGCAAACAAACCCGCCTTGCGTGGTCTGTTAGTAGTTCGACAGGGTCTGAACGCAGGTCTTGGTCTCGGTGTTGTACATACCGCAACCCAGCTCTTTCCAATCAGAGACCAGCACAGCCGACTCCGGAAGGAAATCAGTCCACGCGTCACCCGGCACGACTTCGGTTTCGCTGATGATATCGAACTGGCCGTCTTCCTGAATCTCACCGATCAGAACCGGTTTCGCCAGGTGGTGGTTTGGCAGCATGACGGCGGTGCCACCGGTCAGGTTCGGGAACTCCTGCCCGTACATCGCAGCGCGCACGGAATCGACTTCGGTCGAACCGGCCTCGGTCGCGGCGTTCACCCACATGTTGAAGCCGATGTAGTGCGCCTCCATCGGGTCGTTGGTCACGCGTTCATCGCCCATGGTGGCTTTCCAGGTGTCCACGAATTCTGCGTTGACCTCGGTATCCGCCGACTGGAAGTAGTTCCAAGCGGCGAGGTGACCGACGAGGTTGGTGGTATCCAGACCGGACAGTTCTTCCTCACCGACCGAGAAGGCCACGACCGGAATGTCATCTGCCGAAACACCAGCCGCTGCCAGTTCCTTGTAAAATCCGATATTGGCGTCACCATTGATGGTCGAAATCACGCCGACTTTCTTGCCATCCGCGCCTAACGCGACCACATCAGCCACAATCTTGGACCAGTCGGAATGGCCGAAAGGGGTGTAATTGACGAAGATATCGTCATCAGCAATACCCTTTTGTTTCAGATAGCTTTCAAGAATATTGTTGGTGGTTCTGGGGTAGACATAGTCCGTGCCGAGCAGAGCAAATTTCTCGACCCCCAGTTCCTCCAGGAAGTAATCGGTGGCCGGGATGGCCTGTTGGTTCGGAGCTGCACCGGTGTAGAACACGTTTTTCGATGACTCTTCACCTTCGTACTGCACCGGGTAGAACAGCAGGCCGTTCAACTCTTCGATGACAGGCAGAACCGATTTGCGGCTGACGGACGTCCAGTTGCCAAAGATTACATCCACCTCATGCACGGTAAGCAGTTCACGCGCTTTTTCAGCGAACAACGGCCAATCCGATGCAGGATCCACCACGACCGCCTCAAGCTGTTTGCCCAGCAGGCCACCCTTGGCGTTTTGCTGGTCGATCAGCATCAGCATGGTGTCTTTCAGCGTGGTTTCTGAGATTGCCATCGTGCCCGACAGCGAGTGCAGTACGCCGACTTTGATCGTGTCATCGGCCGAAAACGCCGCGGTGGCCAAAGCAGCAAATACAACCGATCCGGCGAGCGTTGATTTGAGTGAATTCATGTTTTCCTCCTGGCGGGGCCGGGAGAGAGGGCTTGCGCAATGGCGCACTCTTCTTCTACCTGATCCCCGCAACTGTTGTTGCGTTCCGTGTGGCGGTTGTGTTCGAGGTCCAATTCGCGCAGCCGTCACACACCCCCGGGTCGTTTCCGCGGTGGCACCCATACGGTTTCTGCATCGCAGCAAGCTTGGCAACTTACCATTTACCCAATTTGGGAAATCGGCGAGATGCGCCTATTTTTTCATCCAAGACCGGGGTCGCTGTCTAAAATTTAGACGCGCGATGTCGAAATAAGCAGATTTCGACACTGTAGATTAGTGTTCCGCCCCTTCAACAGAGAAACAGGTGCCACCAAACCAAGCTCTATAGGTGCCTTATTACCCAAGTTACAGCCATATTGCCCACGCACAGTGCTGTTCCACCGCGTGCTGCAGGCGCCGTCAGCTTGAGCACCAAGCAATTGGGCGACAGGACGGTGCTGAACAAGTTTCGCCAGTCCGGCTCTTTTAAGTGCCTGTTCCCCAGAACCAATACACCTGATCTTGCCGCGGTTCTCTTAAACACTGCCGGCGGTGTAACCGGCGGCGATTCATTTCGATTTGCCGGCAAGGCGGCGAAAGGAACGGCGCTGACCTTGACAACACAAGCCTGCGAGCGCGCCTACAAGGCCAAGCCGCAAGAATGTGGCCAGATTACCAATCATCTGTCTGTTGAGACTGAAGCCCGACTGAACTGGTTGCCGCAAGAGACCATTCTGTTCAATGGCAGTGCTCTGAACCGACGCCTGAAAATCGAGATGGCGCCGGATGCCGAAATGCTGATGGTAGAGCCTCTCATCTTCGGGCGCATCGCAATGGGCGAGACGCTTACCGATATCCGCCTAAACGATCAGATCGAGATACAACGCCAAGGAAAAACGGTGTTCCTTGACGCGATCCGGTTCTCTGGTGATTGGCACAAGCATCTGTCCAAGCCGCATATTGCAAACGGCGCAGGAGCGATGGCGCTGATCGTCTTTGCTTCGGAGTTAGCCGAAGGTCATCTGGATTCCATTCGCAAAATGCTGCCCGAGGACGCAGGGGCAACACTAATCCAAGACGGCCTTTTGGCTATCCGTATTCTGGCAGACAACAGCTTGGCTCTTCGCCGCACATTGATGCCGATTTTGCGCTGGTTGAACAAAGACACATTACCCCGATGCTGGATGCTCTGACATGAACCTGACACCTCGTGAAAAAGACAAACTTCTGGTCGCCATGGCCGCCGAGGTCGCCCGAAAGCGGCTGGACCGCGGCGTCAAACTGAACCACCCCGAGGCTATCGCCCTGATCACCGACGCCGTGGTCGAGGGCGCGCGAGATGGCCATTCGGTTGCCGACATGATGCAGGCCGGGGCTGAAGTGATCACCCGCGACCAATGTATGGAAGGCGTGCCCGAGATGATCCACGAGGTGCAGATCGAAGCCACCTTCCCGGATGGCACCAAGCTTGTGACTGTCCATAACCCTATTCGCTAAACCTCAGAGGAGTTCCCAATGTATCGAATGCTGTTTCCCGCCCTTATTCTGGCTGGCCCTGCCATGGCCCATTCGGATACCCATGTTCACTCCCATGGCAGTGATTATGCTCTGCTCGCAGCTGGGCTGGCATTGATCGCGGTCATCGCTGTCACAGTGATTATGAAACTGCCAAAATGATCCCCGGTGAGATCATACCCGCCGAGGGTTCACTGACGCTCAATGCCGGACGCAGCAGTCTTCTTGTTGTTGTCGCCAATACCGGTGATCGACCCGTTCAGGTCGGCAGCCATTACCATTTCGCCGAAGCGAACTCCGCCTTGGATTTCGCTCGCTATGCAGCTTTAGGGATGCGATTAGACATCCCAGCAGGTACTGCCGTGCGATTTGAGCCGGGTCAGACTCGCGAGGTTATGCTGGTGCCCTACGACGGGCGCCGCCACATCTACGGTTTCAATATGCATATCATGGGGGCTCTGAAAAATGCCGGGCAAAATCAGTCGGAGTGACTACGCCTCTATGTTTGGCCCCACGGTCGGCGACAAAGTACGATTGGCGGATACCGATCTGATTATTGAGGTCGAGAAAGACCTGATCGTTGAGCGTGCAACAGCCGCGCGTTTCAGCGAAACCGGGCACCGCGAAGACGTCTATGGCGAGGAGGTCAAGTTCGGTGGCGGCAAAGTCATTCGTGATGGAATGGGGCAATCTCAGTTCACGCGCGCCGAGGGCGCCGTGGATACGGTGATTACCAACGCGCTGATTGTCGATCATTCCGGTATCTACAAAGCGGATGTGGGGCTTAAGAACGGGCGGATCGCCAAGATCGGCAAGGCGGGAAACCCCGATACGCAGCCTGGCGTAGACATTATCATCGGTCCGGGGACCGAGGCAATCGGAGGCGAGGGCCGCATCCTGACGGCGGGCGGGTTCGACAGCCATATTCACTTTATCTGCCCACAACAAATCGAAGATGCGCTGCATTCCGGCCTGACCACTATGCTGGGCGGCGGCACCGGTCCGGCGCATGGGACGCTGGCGACCACCTGCACCCCCGGCCCCTGGCATATCGGGCGGATGTTGCAGGCGGCAGATGCCTTTCCCATGAATCTGGCCTTTGCAGGCAAGGGCAACGCCTCATTGCCCGCAGCGCTTGAGGAACAGGTCCGTGCTGGGGCCTGCGCCCTGAAACTGCATGAAGATTGGGGCACGACCCCTGCCGCTATCGACTGCTGCCTATCGGTGGCTGATGCGATGGATGTGCAAGTGATGATCCACACCGACACGCTTAACGAATCTGGATTTGTCGAAAACACCGTGGCCGCCATAAAAGGCCGCACGATCCACGCCTTCCACACCGAAGGCGCTGGCGGAGGCCATGCCCCGGACATCATCAAGATCTGCGGCGAGAACCACGTTCTGCCGTCTTCGACGAACCCGACGCGGCCCTTCACCGTGAACACAGTCGAGGAACATCTGGACATGCTGATGGTCTGTCACCACCTCGACAAATCTATTCCCGAGGACGTAGCCTTTGCAGAAAGCCGCATTCGGCGTGAGACAATCGCAGCCGAGGATATCCTGCACGACATGGGTGCTTTCTCGATCATCGCGTCTGACAGTCAGGCCATGGGTCGAGTTGGAGAAGTCTTGATCCGCACGTGGCAAACCGCAGACAAGATGAAGAAACAGCGCGGGCGCCTGCCCGAGGAAACCGGTGAGAACGATAACTTTCGCGTCCGCCGCTATATTGCGAAATACACCATCAACCCGGCCATTGCACATGGCCTGAGCCACGAGATTGGTAGTATCGAGGAAGGCAAACGCGCTGACCTCGTCCTGTGGAACCCGGCCTTTTTCGGCGTTAAGCCCGAGATGGTTCTGCTGGGCGGCACGATAGCCTGTGCGCAGATGGGCGATCCCAACGCGTCGATCCCTACACCGCAGCCGGTTTATAGTCGCCCAATGTTTGGCGCTTACGGACGGTCGGTGGAAAACTCGGCGATCACATTTGTCTCGCAGGCGGCCCATGTGGATGGGATCGGTGATACACTGGGATTGGCAAAGCAAACCGTCGCCGTCCAAAACACACGAGAAATTGGCAAGCGGAATCTTCTGCTGAACAACGCGACACCGCATGTCGATGTTGACCCGGAAACCTATGAGGTGCGCGCGGATGGCGAATTGCTTACCTGTCAGCCTGCCGAAGTTCTACCGATGGCACAGCGATACTTTATGTTCTGATTAAAATTTACGCTGCATTGCAGCAAACGCATCCCGGGCATGACCAATCGCCTACTACTAAGCGAGTGAAAGATGACAGATATTAGAACGGAAGGGAGGACCAACGTCTCGCAATTTTACGAGGGTCCCAATGGCACACACAGAAAATCAACAGCATTCCGGTTTTTCCGTATTCGGTCTGTTCTCGGCAATTGGTTCGTCGATCTATTCGGCTCTTGCTCGATTGGCAGAAGCACGATCGCGCACCGATCAAATCCAGTTCCTGCAATCGCTGAGCGACGAAGAACTGCGCAAACGCGGCCTGTCACGCGACCGGATCGTACAACACGTTTTCGCGGGTTCTATCTGGTAATAGCTACCCGTTCCACAGAGGGGGCGCTGGCATGACCATCCTCCTTTGTACAGCACGGCGGTATTCTGATCATCTACACGGCGAGCCTGCAGATGCCCTGTCGCTGACCTATGAAGACCGTTTTTTGCGGCGCAAGGTTCTGACCTGCGAAAGTGGTGAACAGATTCTCATCGACCTGGCACAAACGACTTCGTTGAACCACGGCGGCGCGTTGGTTCTGGACGATGGTCGCGAAGTGGAAATACAGGCTGCGCCCGAAGCATTGCTGGAGGTAAAAGCCCCGGATCTGACGCGCATCGCGTGGCATATCGGCAATCGCCACACGCCTTGCCAGATCGAAAAGGCTCGCCTGTTGATCCAGGTCGATCACGTAATCCGAGATATGCTTCTCAAAATCGGGGCTACCGTGCGAGAAGTGCACGAGCCGTTCACCCCTGAAGGCGGCGCCTATGGCCACGGCAGGACCCATGGCCACACCCACTGACGCCGACATCCTGACGCTGACACAATGGTTGTCCCCTGCCTATCCTGTGGGGGGGTTTGCCTACTCTCACGGACTTGAATCCGCGATTGACCGGGGAACCGTCGCGAATTCTCAGGATACCGAAGCCTGGATTTCAGATGTGCTAGAATATGGCTCTGGTTGGAATGATGCTCTGTTCGTTGTGGCGGCCTTCAATGCGCTGGACAAAGATGAACTGATCAACGTCGATGTCACGGCGCGGGCCTTTTGCGCGACATCCGAAAGGCTCATGGAAACCGAGTTGCTGGGACAGGCCTTCGGAAATGTCACCAAAGGTGTCTGGGAATTGGACCTTGGGCACTTCACCTACCCCGTCTCGATTGGACGGGCTGCAAGACTACAAAACCTTCCCTTGCTGCTGACGACCAAGATGTTTCTGCAAGCATTCGCAAGCAACCTTGTCGCCTGTGCCACGCGCCTTGTGCCACTTGGACAGACCGATGCTCAGAGGTTGATCCGTCAACTGACACCGCTGTGTGCCCAGATTGCTGAAAACGCAAAAAAGGCGAGTCTGGACGAGTTAAGCTCTACTGCGTTCTTGGGGGACATTGCGGCCATGAAACACGAAACACAATATTCGAGGATTTTCCGCACATGACCAGTATAAACGGCCCTCTTCGCGTAGGTATTGGAGGCCCGGTAGGAGCCGGAAAAACTACTTTAACCGCCGCCTTATCTGAAGCGCTGCGCGATGTCTGTTCGGTGGGTGTTATTACCAACGACATATATACGCAGGAAGATGCCGAAGCGCTGATGCGCATGCAGGTCCTGCCGCGGGACAGGATCATCGGCGTCGAAACTGGCGGTTGCCCGCATACAGCAATTCGCGAAGACGCCTCGATCAATTTGGCCGCCGTCGCCGAGATGCAGACACGTCATCCGGATCTCGACATTGTTTTGATTGAAAGCGGAGGCGACAATCTATCAGCCACATTCAGCCCGGAACTGGCGGATCTGACCATCTACGTGATCGATGTCGCCGCAGGCGAGGAAATCCCCAGGAAAGGCGGACCGGCGATTACGAAATCGGACATCCTTGTAATCAACAAGACCGACCTTGCGCCGCATGTTGGCGCTTCGCTGGAGGTTATGGAACGTGATGCGCAAAGAATGCGTAAAGGACGGCCCTTCTTGTTCTCGTCACTTCGTCACAGAAGCGGGGTCGACACAATTGTGGATCTGCTTGTGAAAGGGGGAGGTTTAGAGGTTTCGAAAGCGAGTTAGCTCCCGAGACGAAGAGGCCAAGTTATCGATGCTCAAAGCTGATTGGACAAACCGAAAGCACGATCATCATTTTGGCATTTGTCTGGATGTAATATTTTGTTTTTGTCTGCAGGCTAACTGCAAACGAAATTCACCACGGCATTTTTGACAAAATTTGTTAAGAAAAACCTTTTCCTTGACCCGCTTGTTGCGTATCCCAGCTATCAGTAACCAGCGTATCGAATGGCAAGTTTTCGCAACCATCGGGTGACTTGCCGCGCTGTAACAAACCGCGAACGTCGTTGAAGCGGTGTTATGTGAAGCGATCTCTGGTTGAGTGATGGCCGTTCAGTGGAACAAGTTCTAAAGGCTGCCTCGCGGGACAAAGCACCAATTCGCTGCGCTAGCGCCAAGGTCGGTAATCAAGGGCGCGCCTAGTGTTTTGGGCGCGCTCAGTTCTTCGACCTAATCCTGCCGGACTATGGCACTGTAGTCGCCGCGCAATTGAAGTGTCACCGCACCGACCATGTGGCGAAGGTTGTCATCCTTAGTCATGCGGTGGGTTGCGGCTCGCTTGAATTTCCTGAACGCGCTCGGGCCAAGTGGACCTTATGTAGGCGAGAATGTCCCAAATATCGTTATTGGTGAGGGTATCACCAAATCCAGGCATGCCACTTGCAAAGCCGTCGACGCCACGCGCGGCTAACGCCTCCTCGCCACCCAGTAGTGTGTATTCGAACAAAAGCTGGTTGTCGTGGTGCCAGGTATGCCCGGTCTCGTCATGGGGTGGTGCAGGCAGAATGCCGTTGTCGTCAGGCGTCTGCCAATCCGGCTGCCCTTCGAGATTGACGCCATGACAGGACGCGCAGTGTTCGGCGTAGAGGGTCTGTCCATTGGTCAAATCCCGGTCGTCCATTTCATGACCGGCACTTGCACTCGTGGCGAAGCTGAAAAATGTGACGATCAAAAAGTCGAGCCTGGTCATGCAATACCTCAGTTCGGTAGGGTCAAAACACTGGTGAGCGTCGCGGTTGCTGCAAGGATCACAAGAATGATTACTGCTTCGATTTCAATGGAGCGTACCAAGTGGCGGGCAGCTTTTTTGTCCCCGGATTGCATGGCCGGGACGAAGCGGAGTTTGTTTGCAGCGGCCAACATCAGGACCGCGCCTACGAGCGCGAGTTTGATTAGCAGGGTTTGCCCGTAGCTTGTTGTCATTAACGCCCACATATCGCCAAGCAACATCCAAGCCATCAGCAGTCCCGCCAAAATCAATACAGGAACAATAATCGAAGCCGCCTGCCCAAACCGATGCCCCAACATGGCCGCGTTGTTCAGATATTCTGGCCGTTGGGACAGGGCGCGCAACGGCCCAAGGATACCGATCCAAAACGCAACTCCCAGAAGGTGCAGGAGCAATAGCAATCGGACGCCGGTTTTCTCCAATGCGGGGACATGCCCGACCTGAGCAAATGACCAAAGCGCGAACAATCCGCCTGCAAATGCGACCCATTGGCCGACTAGGGGTATAAATATCCCGAAGATTATCAGAACCGCCCCGACAACCCGATAGATCAGAACGTCTCCAACCGGGGTTTGCCACAACAGACCGAGCATTTCTGGATCGGTCATACCATCGGCTCCACCCGTCAGGGCGGCACCACGCAACATGAACCCAAGGACAGAGCCCGCAAGCGCGAGCCCCGCCAACATAGCAATCTGAACACGCATCTTATCGCCAAGTGGTAACACTAGGTCGGCAAAGACAGCCCGAATGATCAAAAGACCCGTCGTGCCACCAATGCCGACATACAGCATCAGCTTGGACAGTATCGCGCCTATTCCCCAGATATCGGGCATGGTCAATCTACTATGAAGGTGAACTCGCCCTGCATGGCGTGCCCGTCTGCCCCCAAGCCACGCCATTCAATGCGATAGATGCCTTCGCCCATGCTCTGAACCGGGAGTTCAAACGCGCGGCCAAATTTTGTTTGATCTCCTAGGTCGAGCGTGACGGTATGAGCCTCCTGATGGATCATGTTGACTTTTGTCAGGCGAATATCATCCGCGAATTTGAAACTGATCTCAGAGGGCACTTCGGCAACAGTCGCGCCGTTTTCGGGTGTGGTGGTGTCCACGCTCGAATGGGCAAACGCGTTTGTGGCAAGCATGGAGATCAATACCGATGTGGTGAGCGTCTTCATTGGGGGTTCCTCAGTTTATTCCATTAGCGCGCTGGATTTCGCGGATGTAGTCGATGACCATAGCCACATCGCCACGGGTCAAGCCTTCAACCGGAGGCATGTCGCCAAACTGCCAGTGGTGGCTTCTGACGCCCATTGCGACCGCGCGTTGAAAGGACTCGTCTGCATGATGGCTGGGTTCATAAATTACATGGATCAGCGGCGGACCAGCGCCGTCAACGCCGACCGCGTTGCTGCCGTGGCATGCGGCGCAGGCGTTGTCGAATATACGCTGCCCGATGACGGCATTTCCTTCGATAAGCGGCATCTGAATTGCTACCATTGCATCGCCTTCGGTAGCTGCCGACTGCGCGGCTTCCTCAACTGGCGCGGGGCGTAGAGTGATGTAGGCAACGACAGCTGCCACGGCGCACGCGCTGATCAGGAGATATTTTTGGTTCATGTACTGGTCCTAACCTTATGTAACAGAGTGGTGCCGCAATAATTTGCAGCACACTGGAACGTGTTCACTGCCGCGAACAACGTTGGAATTCTGTTTCAAGTGTTAGGTGGCCGGTCCGGGTTGTCCGGTTCATTGAGCGTCGAAAGGCTTGTGGCCCGCAATGCTAATTCGACCGCTGCTTGGTTAGGTTTGGTTTCGAATGCCTGTGTCGTGAGTGCGAGAACGTTACACAGGAATGGATTGCATCCTTCATGCGCCGAGCTGTCCGGTTCATGCTGCCTGTCTTCGCTAGGAGCGACCAGCCTGTGGTCATCGTGTTGAGCCCCAACACTTGTGGCCACGTGATCAATACAATGCCCGCCAGCGCACTCACTAGCTAGCGCATGCGCGACGTTCCCAAGCCCCATTACAAGGATCAGAAAAACCGTAAGAAGTGTCGTGGTTATTGGCCGAAGGTGCTTCACGTGGCGAAGCTACCCCGGATTCTGACCGAACACAACGCGCGGGCCAAAGGGGCGCAATACCCAACTTCCGGCTACAGTGTACGCAATTGAGAAAGCATAGGGCATGAAACATTCCCGCTGTCGCAATTGGCTGTGAGTTCAGTCAACGCCACTTCCAAACGCTCAAGTTCCTTTATCTTTTCGCGCACATTGAAAACGTGGTGCTCAGCCAATTCCTTAACGGATTGGCAGTCTTCGCTATCGCCTTCGGATAATTCCAGGAGTGTCCTCGCATCGGCAAGCGGAAAGCCCAAGTCACGGCATTTCTTTAGAAACCGAAGCCGTCCAATGTCGTGCGTAGAGTACATCCGCCGGTTATTTGAAGCGCGTTCCGGTTTAGGCACGATCCCTTCGCGTTCGTAGTAGCGGATCGTTTCAATGCCGACACCGCTTTGACGGGATGCTTCCCCAATCGCAAACATGTGAGATGTTCCGTCTTGATCCTGTAGTCACTACAGAGGTTATACCAGTAATCGCCGCTTAGACAATTCCGCACAAAAAGGCGTCAGGAACAAAAATGCAGAAATACCTTAGCCTCAGTTACATAGGATCTCTGTCCGCGCTTGGCGTCGCGACCTGCTGCGTAATGCCCATGACAATGATGCTTCTAGGACTGGGCGGCAGCTGGTTAGCGATCTTTGGGAAGATAGCAGCAGCAAGCTTTTATGTTCTGGCGATTTCGACCACTCTTGTCGCGGTGTCTTGGCTGGTTTGTTATCAGCGCGGGTCATTGCCAAAGTTGAAGTGGTGGCTTTGGGGAACAACCGCGATGACCGGATTGGCTTGGGTTGTCGTGTTCTATGAGGCTCGAATCAACGATTTCCTGATTACGCAGATGTGAGACAATGATGGAACAAACTGAAGTGCTTGAAAGCACACTGACTTGCCCAAACTGTGGGCACAGTGAAACCGAAAAAATGCCTACGGATGCCTGCCAGTGGTTCTATGAATGCAGGTCATGCAGAACAGTCTTGAAGCCGTTGGAAGGCGACTGTTGCGTCTATTGCTCTTATGCCAACGTGCCCTGTCCACCAATTCAGTCGGGTAATGGCTGCTGCGGATAGTGTGAAGGATTCCGGTGTTGCTCACTTGGTGAACTTGCCACCGGAGGATTTCGACAATTTGCCCAACCGTTGCTCCGGTCTGTGATCTTGGGAAACAGCCCTCTGACTTCGTTTGGCGTGCTTCTCGCGACACTACGTCACGCGGCTTCGGCGGGTCCCACGGACACAACAGTGGTCATCGTTTCGGGCGCAGAAATTCAGTACCTCCCCGAATTATTAGAATTCGGCCGAAAGTTGAACTTTGCAAGGTCAGCTTACTGCGCATTGTCGCCATTCAAGCCCGGCGTACCACTGGTCACTTTGGGCTCTGAATAGTCGTTCTCTGTAGCAGGTTTAAGTGGGTGGCTTGGAACCCATTACCGCCTTTGGTCACCTTTTGATGTCTCGCCGGTGCAGCAAGTTACAAACCACACATAGCCCACACCTAAATGATTGCTTGCTTCGCCGGTGTAGTTATTGGAAAAAGTACATAGCCATAAGCATTGGCTCGCAAGTCCATCCTATAGTAGTCAATGCCTTCGCCAAGCGCATTCATAACTCTTGAATATGTTGGTGCCTCTACCCGTGGCCCGAAAATAACGCCTGTCAGCTTCATACCTGACACTTGGTAATATCCCGGCACCCCCAAAAATGATGCCATTCGGAATTCTTCCTCATAGACCCAGTCATAGCTTTTTGATGTGGCTGCAATTTTTATTTTTTCGTAGGCAAGGTTTTCTATCTTGGAGCGTTGTTCACTTTCTGTAAGTCCGCTCAAGCTCATCGCCACACGCGTTTGGACGAAAAAGTCAAATGACGAAAACTCAGGGGGCTCTTCTTTCCAGTACTGCACAGGAAAGAAGGGCGGCCCTTCAACACCAGCCGTTGGATTTGCAGTGAACTGCAAGCAAATTCCTTTGAAGGCGTCTGCATAGTGCCCCCACATCAGTGTATTCTGCCACCCTTTACTAAAGGATGCGACTACAGCTTGCTGTCTAACTGTCTCGTGAAACAGGGGGCTTTGGATATTACAGATATTGAAGTCCTGCTCTGAAATAGTCTCCGGCAAAAGCTCAAAATCCGGAAACTGTTTTGCCAGCAGATCGCGCTATTCACGGTGCCTAGACGTGAACTCATCGTAAGTACCTACCCGGTGACTAACGCATCCCTCAAATGGATCATTTTGAGTATCCAGGAAATTCAACCAAACCCTGTTATCCCGAAGTTGCTCAAGCTCTTCATCAAAGTGCTTGGAAGTTGTTCCGCGATACCTAAACAACTTTTCTGGAAACCAACCGTTCATCATTCTGTCCGATCTATACACGCTAGCGGCGATCCTTAACGATGCCTTGCCACAAAATTGATAAAAAATACTTGCGCTCGTACACAGGGCTGACAGTGGTGTCACAAAACGAGAAAAGCAACTTAGGAAACTCAATAAGCATCCAACTTTGCAACGACCGACATGTGCGCGTAGCTGCCATTTGAAGCGAACCATGCCGCAAAGGCAGCGAACGGCAGCTTTGTGGCCTTTACTTATTGCAGTTCGATAGAATGGCACAACTGCAAATGGCCGCAGGCTTTCTTCCTCACCGATTTCCATTTTTGAGCCGGCGGGATTTGGACAAGCCAAACGCCTTTCACCGACAGGGTGAGGGCGCGGCCGTCTTCCTCCCGCGTTCGCCCCGTTGCAGATTCCTAGTAACAGGCGGCTTCGCCGTCTGGTCTGCAAATCAGCCCTGATTTCCGAAAGGGAAGTCGGATCAAACCAAACTGTCTGCTAGAGTATGAAATGCGGGCGGCGTGTTAGTTGATGACGCAAAGGTCAAACTCTACTGATGTCCAACGTTGGGGGTGCCTTCCGATGTCGAACATTCATCCCGACTCTGATCCAACTGTGACGGTTGGGTCAGGTTCGTGTGACGTTCAACAGATGTGGAACGTCACTGATACTTGACTCAATCGAAATCCAAAACCTCAACAAATCGGCCGATCACGTCATCCATTTCTGACCCAGAGCGAGCAGAACCCCCTCATCGGCACTGCTAACGATAGTCTCCGAACCAGCTTGCCAAATAGCCCATTCACGAGCGTTAAACACAAACGCTTTAGTAAGGCGCCTTGGACAGCGTCATCAAAAACGCAATTAAGTCTGCAATCTCTTGCTCAGACAAATTCAATTGCGAGAGAATGGCTTCACCGTCGGCGTGCAGCCTTTCCGTATCAATCTTACTGTAATGCCGGATCACTGCGTTCAGATCACTTAGGCTGCCGTCATGCATGTACGGTGCGGTTTCAGCCGCTCCGCGCAGGCTGGGCGTGCGGAAGGTTCCAAAATCAGCGTGGCTTCGACGTACATTTCGAACCGCCCAAGCACCTTGCTTATCCGGATCGTCATTCCAGTCGCCGTCCAGAGTATAGGGGCTTGAGAGTAAAAAGTTCAGTCCACCGAACCGCCCTTCGTCGACCTCGGTTTCATTCAGAAAGTATGGTACGCCAGCGTCATGGAACTCGTTGTTGGAAAATCTCGGACCATTGTGGCACAACACACAGTTTCCACGCCCTATGAACAGCTGAAGACCTCGCTGTGCAGCTTCGGGGTAGCTCGCAGCCGCTGCTAAATCTTGGTTCTCCAATGCATCACGGAATTCATCAAACTGTGTCCAGTCCGTAGCTAAAGTTTCCAAGTAGGCGGATAGAGTTTTGGCAATGTTCACCAGCACAAGCTCTGAATCTTGAACCTGTATGTCGCCAAATATGGCTTCAAATTCATCAATGTAGGTACTTTCTGAGATAGCGGTTTTTAGGCCATCGGCACTGTGGGCCATCTCTTGTTCTTCGATGATCGGATGCAGGCTGGCTGTCCAAAGGCTATCGCTTTTGCCACCCCACCCATACCAGCGGAGTCCGGCCAGGTTCCGCAGTGATGGAGTGTTTCGATCTAACAGTACACGGCCGAGCGCCCGCGCCTCTGGCGTTGTAAATGCCTGTTCAGGATCATGACAACTTGCGCAAGAAAGTGCACCGTCGACGGACAACACCGGATCGTTGAATAAGGCCTCTCCAAGCGCGATCGCTCTGGCATTGTTCGAAACCCTGTTGCTTGGGTCAGACTGGAAGGATGGTGGCCACGGTCCAAAGGAAAGCGTTTGTTCAATTTCGCCTGCAGATAACAAGACCTCTGCACGCACTGCACCTGTCAAGGCAATAAGCGCAGCTGTAACCCACAGCTTCATTTCAGCGTAACTTCTGACGAGTAGAAAATTGATTGGCCATTGATGTCGACATCGACCTGCAGTTCCCACAAACCCGGCATGTGAAACAGCATATCATCAACGCGGAACGCTCCGCCGCCCAAGGCGGTAACTTTGGGGGTATAGTTCATATCGTGTCGATGAGCGGGCATGATTGCATTCACACGCATTTGGCCCACGGCAGTTTCACTACAAATAGAAACCAGTACGGAAAACGGTTGAGCCAACGGAATTTCATCGACGGACAGATACACCTCGGGCGCGTTTTGAGCGTCCGAATTCATGCGTTGCCCCGTCGCCTCACAAGCAGCGGCCGCGCTGGACCAAATCATGAACCAGACGGCGCAGCGGATCATTCTGATGCCAGCAAACGTTCTGCGTTCGCATAGGCGATGTTGTCCGCAATCTGGTCCGGCAGCAAATCCAACCATTCACGCGAAAGATCTGCGTGGGGGCCGACATAGTACCAACGTTCCGGCGCAAATGTATCCGTACCGACCATAAACCGATCGGGATGGGCTTCGAACGCAGCCTTCCAATTCGGGTCGATACGGCCTCGTGAGGCCATGTCCGAACGAAATGCCAAATCGGCCCAAAGCCTGGGATAGGTATCCAGCGCGTCAACAACACTCGCCGGGTCGTCAAAGCCAGAATGGGCCCACAGTACCCGAGCTTCAGGCCAGGTTTCGAAGATCAGGTCAACTGCCTCTCGATCGCCGTGGTGGTGTAGAATGAGGTTCCGCTCTTTCGCCAGTGCAATCATGCGCTGGATAACCGGCGTCTTAATGTCGTCTCCGTAAGCGTGAAACTCGCCGATGGCTTCGTATTCGTTTTTGGCCAGATTTGCTTCCAAATAGTCGATTACAGTTTCATCGTGCATCCAGGTGTTGATTTCACCGCGGCGACGGTAAGGGCGCAGTGCAGGAACAACGATATCTGGTGCTGCGGCCAACAATAGTTGAGTGCCATTGTCATCCGAGCTGGAGACCAGGGCTTTACGAACGCCCGCGTCCCGAAGGATTTTGGCCACCTGTTCGGGAGGAACCAGTTTGACGGCATCGTGGCTGTAATGAATATGCGCGTCAAAGATCGGGCGCTCTTCTGCGATGGCGGTACTGCAAAACAGCGCGGCACCTAAAATGAAGATATGTTTCAGCACCTCAAGCCTCCTCAATATCGTTCAGGATCTGGCAAGCTTCACATCGAATTTCACGTGCAAGAAAGGTTCAGTGATCTTACCAGAAAGCTCCATGCCATCCGGAAATTCCGAAACTGGCCTTTCGACATAGGTCATCACCAGATCATCCCGAACACCAAAAACCGTATCTTGATCCAAATAAGGATCGTCGTCGGGGAAAATCTCGGTCACCAGAGATCGGTACCCCGGAGCCTTGACGATATAGTGCAGGTGTGACGGTCGCCAGGGATGGCGGCCGCAGGCGCGAAGGATGTCCCCGACAGGCCCATCTGACGGTACCGTGTATTCAACTGGCTTGACGGTCGTGAATGCATACTTACCGTCTTCACCGGTAGTCATCAGGCCGTGAAAAGAATAGGTGTCCTGTTCTTCGTCCTGGCTTGCATACATTCCATTCGGTGCGGTTTGCCAGATATCCAGCTCTGCACCGGAAATCGGATTACCATCGGTATCCCGGATCACGCCTTCAGCAAGCAGCACAGGTCCACCGTAGTGGCGCTTCATATCCCCGCCGAATGGCAGAGGCGGCGCGCCAGAGACATGAAAAGGGCCAAGTACTGATGAACTTGTTGCTTCCGGACTGGAATGTAGCATGTCCACCAATGAGGACAGGCCCAACACGTCCGAGGCCAACACGAACTCATGCCTGTCCTCGGATTCCACGGCGGCGCATCCCTCCAGAAACGCAATCCCGGCGCGCCATTCGTCATGTGTCAGGTTGGTTTCCCGCGCGAAATCGTGGAGGTGTTTGACCAGAGACCCGATGATTTCTCGCATCCGCGGATCGGTGTCCTTGGATAGGTATCCCATGAACACGTCGGTGATATTGTCTTTGGTGACAGAGCGCATCTGGGCCTCCTTAAATCAGGGCAAGGCTGAGGATCGGGAACTCGATCAGAATAAACAGAACGATCAGCATCACGAACGCAAAGGGAAGCGCGCCCATGAACACGTCTTTGAGTGATATCCGGTCATCATTGATCGTCGATTTGATGACGAAGCAAGATATGCCCAAAGGCGGGGTCAATAGTCCGATTTCGGCTCCGACTACGGTGACGATCCCGAACCAGATCAACGACATGTCCAGCGCTTCGGCCATGGGCAGGAACAGCGGGACGACGATCAGAATGATGGACGCCGTATCGAGCAAAGTTCCCAGAAAAAGCATCAAGAGGACGTAGAGCAGCATGATCGACCAAAAGGACGCTGAATTCCCCGCAAGTAAGTCCTGCAACTGATTGGGCAGCCCGGCCAGTCCCAGCATGCGGCTGTAAATCGAAGCTGCTGTAATCAGGAACAAGATCGCCGCTGTAATATGACCGGTTTCCAGCAACGCGTCCCAGAACGCTCTTGGTGTCATAGACTTGCGTACGACTGCAATCACAAGCGCAACCAGTGCCCCGGCGGCACCCGCCTCGACAGCGGTTAGCCATCCTGTGTAAATGCCACCGAGCACTACCGTGATAATGAACAATGTGGGAAGGGTCTTGGATGCGATCTCGCGCCCGGACATCCATTCGGTGTCTTCGACGACCCGGCCGCCCACAAATGCAGGGGTGAAACGGCCCATAAACCAGATCGCACCCACATAAGCTATCGCCAGCATGATACCGGGTATTACTCCCGCCAGAAACATGTCCCCTACGGACTGTTCGGCGACAAAGGAATAGATGATTAGCATCGCCGAGGGCGGAATAATCATCCCCAAAACCGACGACCCGGCCACTACCCCAACCGCAAAACGTGGATTATATGCCTGCGCCATCATCTGCGGGACCGAGACCTTGGTGAACACGGATGCAGACGCAATGGACGACCCGGTAACGGCCGCAAACACGGCATTTGCTCCGACGGTCGCCATTCCGATACCGCCTTTGACCTTGCGAAACCGCATGGTCATGACTTCGTAAATGTCCCTGCCTAGTCCCGCTTTTGAGACGATTAGCCCCATAAAGGTAAACAGTGGGATAGTCGCGAAACTGTATTCCATCGCGCTGTCGCCTACCGCAACCTTCAGCAGGTTGAGCGCAAGCGTGAAGTTGTCTCGCATCAGCCAGATCGACACGAAGGAGACTACGCCCAAAGCAATCGGAATGTAGACGCCTGCGTAGATCAAAAAGACGATGGCAACGACCGAGATCAGGCCAATCTCAATCGGCGTCATTCTGCGGCCTCGTCATGTTCAGGGGTGCGAATAAGTTGCGGACGGTCCTGCGCCGTGACGACCTTGAGCAGGAAGATCACGCAGGCAAGCGCAGTACCGCACGCGATGACCAGTTTGACCGGCCACCATGGCAATGTGAAAAGACCGGGTACTCCGAAGTAGTCCTGTGTCTCCCACATATGAAGAAATTCTGGGAAGGTTACATACGCAATCAAGGCCATAAAGATTGCCGATATGGCGTTGATGATGCGCCTCAGGCTGGCTGTCAGACCCGGGCGGCGATGGTGCAGCAGATTCAGGAACCCGTCCGAGCGTGTTAACCGATCTACTCTGACCACGTCCGCCAACTGCAGAAAGACGATCATCACGACCGAAAACTGCACCATCTCATAAGTGCCACGCAATGGGGCTGAAAACAGGCCACGTGCAATAACGTCGACATTCAGAACAACCACCAACGCCAGGACGACGAGCGTACCCAAAGCGTTGGCGGCGATTGCTAGAAAATTGGCGACCCGCGACAGGCCAGCAACTGCGGTCTTCAGCATGAAAGGCCCCTTTCGTGGATCGCCGGACAGTTATTCGGCCGTCCAGTCACGCACTCCGGTGAAACCGGCGTCTTGAAGCTTGCCAAGGTAGGCGGCCAGCATTTCAGTTCCTTGTTCGCCGTTGTCATTCAGCGTCGCGGCCCATTCCTGCGCGACATTCGGCATGGCATTTGCCCATGCGGCGCGGTCTTCGTCCGAAACCTCAACGATCGTTCCACCGGCCTCAACGTAAGCATCCCGCGAAGCAGCAGCCCTGTCCATCGCGATACCGGCGACATGGTCACGGTAATCGATGGCAACCGCCGTCAACACCTCTTTGACTTCGTCCGGCAGGCTTGCCCAATAGTCTGCATTAACCGTGATGGTTTTTGAGTTCACAGCACCCAGATCGGCCTTGAGCATATACGGGGCAACTTCAGCGATCTTAAAAGTCTTCGCCGCTTCGGGCCACAGCATTCCACAATCAACCAGACCCGTCTGAAGCATGTTGTAGAAATCGGTCAGCCCACCGCGCACACCTGCCGCATCCTTGATGCCTTCGAGATACCGCAAGTTGAGGCCAGCACCTGCAATCTTGCGACCCTCTAGATCTGATACCGAGGCAACCGGTTCCGTGCAGAAAATCTGATACGTATCCAGAACAACACCCGTGGCCAGATACACCTGGTTCTGTGCGGCAAACTCGTTCTGCATCGCCGGGTATTCGCGTGCGATTTCATCTACGGCCTTGGCGACCGCACGGGAATCCGATGCCACAAAGGGTGTCGATCCCGAAATACCCTGGCTGGGCAGCTTCGAAGAATGGAAGATGGTTGTGACGATGCCTATGTCACCAAGGCCCAGCTGGATTCCCTCCAGAACGCCTTTCGGCTTTACGATTGAACCGCCATAGTTCTCCTGCCAGTTCATCTTGTAGTTGCCGGCGTCGGCCAGTCGCTTGTCCACCTCCGGAATGAAGAAGTTGGTGAACTCCTTCACCCATAATGCCCGGTCTGGGTAGCCATCGATGACAACGGCAGAAATAGTTTCCTCTGCTGCGGCGGGCAGCGCCATGACGCTTGCCAGAGCAGCTCCGATAAGGCTGCGTTTGGTCCAGATTTTCATTTCTCTCCTCCCAGAAAGTCGGGCCTTTTGTCTTTATTGGTTTGTTTTGACCCAGTTGACGGTCAGGTCCGTGCCTGCCGCTTCAAATAGTTTTGCGATGGCGCAATACTTGGCTGTCTCTTCGCCCACCCGTGTCAGCTCCTCCTGACTGGCCGGCGTGTCACACTTCACGGTGAGCTCGATTTCCGGAAACGGAACATCGATCTCCTCCTCCATCAGGACACCGCGCCGATCCAGCCTGCATTTCGCGTCGATTGTCACCGCGCCAAGATCAATTCCCAACCGGTGTGCATTCTTGTGCCCGATGACGTTCGTACAGGCGATCAAGGCTGCCATTGCGGTTTCGGTCGGAGACGGGCCAAGATTTGTTCCGCCGCGTTCGACGGGTTCGTCGACAACCACATCAAGGTCGCGAATTGGGATCTCGGTACGCGCATGTGTCGGGCATTGAGCTGTCGTTCGGTAAGTCACGACAGGTTTTACTTTCATGGCCACGGTGTTACCTCCTCATGCATACGAGCAAACCTTTTCGAATGGAAAACGTGGAAGCTTCTGGAACAAACCGGTTTCATCCGCGTAGCCAAGATTGCAAAGAAAATTGGACTTGAGAGTTGTGCCCGCGAAGAACTCCTCGTCGACGATCTTGTTCGAAAAACCTGACATGGCGCCGACATCCAACCCGACAGCCCGGGCCGCAATCATGAAGTACGCGCCCTGAAGCGTGCCGTTTCGGTAGGCCGTGTCCGCTACGTATTCGGGTTTGTTTTCAAACAAGGGCCGCCGATCTTCGTGCGGGAAAAGAAACGGCAGTTCCTTCCAGAAGTCCAAGTCGTAGGCAATGATCGCCGTGACCGGTGCATCCATCATCTTTGGCACGTTTTTAGGCTTTAGCGACTTGGCAAGCCGCTCTTTTCCCTCTGCGCTTTTCACGAAAATAAAGCGCGCGGGCAACGTGTTCATGCTGGTCGCACCATTGATCGTGATGTCGTAGATCTCTTCAAGTAGGTCGTCGGAAACAGGCTTGTCGGTCCACGCGTAGTGCGATCTGGATTCGCGCAGGATCAAGGCAATCGCGTCATCCGACAAACGTGGAATGCGATCGCGCAGATCGCGATGATCCTGCTGCGCCTTGGCGCGAAGTGCCTCCAGCTCTGCCCCGGTTGGGGCGCTCATGTTGCGGCCACCTTTGACTCGGTGTCCTTTTCGTCGATGATCGGGCTGGCGCAGATTCCGATGCCTTCAATTTCGACTTCGACGGTTTCACCCGGCTTCAGCCAACGGGGATTGGGCTTTTTGGCGTGACCGACACCCGGTGGTGTGCCCAACGCAATCAGGTCTCCGGGTTCCAGAGTGGTGTATTCCGAAATTGTCGCAATGACCTGACGAACACCCCAGATCATATTGGCCGTGTTCGAGCTTTGCAGGATTTCATCACCCACACGGCTCTCGATCTTCAGACCTGATGCCCCTTCGGGCAACTCATCCGGCGTCACGGTGAAAGGACCGATCGCGCCCGTGTCATCAAAGTTTTTGCCGGGCGTCCACTGAACGGTTTTGCGCTGATAGTCCCGCAGCGAGCCATCGTTGAATACAGTGTAGCCAAAGACATAATCCAGTGCGTCCTGCTCCGAGATATGGCGTCCGCGCTTTCCAACGATCAGCATAAGTTCGGCTTCGTAGTCGAGCTTCTCGGAACAGGCAGGCCGCACCATGGGTTGCCCCGCCGCCATGATCGAGTTCTTCCCGCGCATGAACAGCGTCGGATACTCCGGAATATCATACCCGCCTTCCTTGATGTGGTCCGTGTAGTTCAACCCCATGCAAATGATCGTTCCTGGAGCGGTAACGGGCAATGCCGGAGTGATGGAAGACACGGGCACACTGTCTGCCGAGTCAATTTTGCTGGCAAGTGAGTCGGCCAGTTCAGGCTTGGCTATCAAACCCATCAAATCCGAACCGACGGCAGGGTCCAAAGCCGTTAGATTCACTGCGTTTTCGCCATCTACAGCAAAAACCGCTGTGCCTTCCGAAGTCTCTCCCACCAGGTATTTCATTTTCACCATCCATGTCAGTTCGCTTGATTTTTGCCGACTATTTTGCAATATGTCAAATAATATCGATATTTTTGGAGGCGGCAAATGGTTGCTTGGGCAGACTACAAATCAGAAGCAAAAAGCCGCGGTGCGCTTGCTTTGGAGCTTTACGTCGCGCTGAGCACGCCAGCCAAAGCGCCCGAAAATGTAAAGGCGTCACTGCCAGATCACTTGGCGTATCAGGCGCAGTTGGAACGTTCGGGGCAACTGGCTTTTGCAGGCCCCATGTCGGATGAAACCGGCGAGCATATGCAAGGAATGGGCCTGATCATCTATCGCGCTGACAGTCTTGAAGCCGCGCGGAAGCTGGCGGAAGACGATCCTATGCACAAAAGCGGGGCGCGTAGCTTTGTACTTCGGCGCTGGTTGATCAACGAAGGCTCGCTGAACCTTTCAGTTGGTCTATCGACTGGAACGAGTGCCTTCAGTTAAGTGCACTCACGAGTATTTGCAGCGAAATAGGAACAGTCGGATATGGATGCCATGCTTGACACTGAGGGCAAAGAGACATCAGCCACTCATGGAGCGTATCGAAGGCTGCGCGAAATGATCCTGACAGGAGATTTACCTCCGGGTCAAAAACTCAAGATCGAACAGCTTCGCGGACTTTTGGACACTGGCGCCAGTCCGGTTCGTGAAGCGCTTAGCCTTTTGACTTCGGACATGTTGGTCGAGCGGATTGATCAGCGCGGATTTCGGGCAGCGCCAGTCAGCAAGTGTAACTTTGAGGAAATACTTCTGTTGCGCTGCAACCTTGAGGAAACCGCGTTGCGCGCTTCCATCACCAATGCGGATGCGGCCTGGGAAGATCGGCTTGTCTTGCGTCACCATCATATGAAAAAGGCCAGCCAGAACGGGGCACGAGACTTTGAGGACGCTCACAAGGCGTTTCATATGGCCTTGTTGGACAATTCGAAACTGCCGTTGCTGCTGCGGTATTGCTCGCAGCTTTACGACCTGAACATTCGCTACCGCTATCTGGCGGCCGGCGGGTCGAGCTACAAAAAGCGAGACATCGCCGCCGAACATCAGCAAATCCTGGACGCCGCATTAAATCACGACGCAGACAGCGCAACTCGGCACTTGATCGATCACTACCGCCGCACAGGTGAGTACCTTAGCAGCCAGATGGAGCCCTGAAATGCAGCGGAATTGGTTTCTGGGTGATCTACTAAACCAATTGCTGGACCGTCCCGACAAAAGGCGTGGCAAGGATGACAAACGGTCCATTGCCGAACTATGTGAGGCGCTTCTGTCCGCAGAGGGTGAAGTATCGGGTTTCACACTGGCGTCTACGATTCTTGAGCGCTACCACACTCTGGATGACCCCGAGAAGCTAGACTTTTTTGCCTATTTGAATGACCACCTAGAGCTAGACGCCGATCAGCTTTCTGAAGCAGCCCGCCTCTATGCCAGTGATCGAAGTGTCAATCTTTATGAAAGACTTAGTGAAGTTTCAGAACCACGGCGACAAGAGTTGTTGCGACGGCTGAACCAGCCGTCTGGTGCGACGCAGGAACTTGTGGCCATGCGCGTTGATCTACTGCGCTTTCTCAAATCCAAACCGGAACTCAAGCGAACGGATATCGATTTCGTCCATTTATTGCGCAGTTGGTTCAACCGGGGCTTTCTGGTTCTCAAACAAATCAGCTGGGACACCCCTGCCCGCGTTCTGGATAAGATCGTCGCCTATGAAGCGGTGCACCAGATCAACGATCTGGACGATTTGCGGCGAAGACTCTACCCGCCAGACCGTCGTTGTTTTGCGTTCTTCCATCCTTCGATGCCAGATGAGCCACTGATATTTGTCGAGGTCGCTCTGACCGTTGAAATCCCGGATGCAATAGATACGCTTCTATCCGAAGCACGAGAACCGATCGAAGCCGAGAAGGCAAAGGTCGCGGCGTTCTATTCAATTTCAAACTGCCAAATGGGTTTAGCGGGCATCAGCTTTGGGAATCTATTGATAAAGCAGGTTGTGACCGAGCTTTCGCGAGAGCTTCGCGGGCTTGATACCTTTGTGACATTGTCGCCGGTACCGGGGCTAAACCGGTGGCTGGCTGGTGAAACAGACCACCCAGAACACGGGCATGCCGCCGAGGCCGTGCTTGCAGAAACAGCAGCACCGCAGGACACGCGCGCGATGGCTGCCCGATACTTGATGTTCGCCAAGCGCGAAGATGGGATGCCACTGGACCCTGTGGCCCGCTTTCATCTGGGCAATGGCGCCGAGCTTCATGAAGTGCATGCCGAAGCCGATCCCTCGCCGAACGGACGCGCCCAGTCCGGAGGTGCGATGGTCAACTACCTTTACGATTTAAACAAAACAGAACGTTATCACGAAGAATTCGCGACACGTTCCACGATCCAAGCCTCGCGTTCAATTCGCGCGGTTTCAACTGCGACGCTTGCGGTAAAGCCTAGGGAAAATACAGCGTGACTAATACACTTTACGACAGTTTGTTTGCCCGCCACGAGGGCAACATGGCTCCATTCCTGCAACTCGATAGTGGCCAGGTAGTCTCTTATGACGCGTTTCTGCAGCGCACCGCCCAGATCGCGCATGTCTTGCAGAACAGCGGAGTTTCCCCCGGCGATCGCATCGTTGTGCAAGCGCCCAAGCTAGCCGACACGATTGCGCTCTATGCCGCTTCGGTTCAGGCAGGTGCTGTCTACCTGCCCCTTAACACTGCCTATACCATGGCAGAGTTGGACTATTTCATCTCTGACGCACAACCTGCGTTAATCGTTTGCGACAGCAACGACAAAGTTGAATTCGAACAATTGGCGACCCGGTCTGGTGCAAAACTGCTGACCTTGGGTGGCGAAAATCCAAGCCTGAGCCGCGAAGCGGACGCACAGCCTTGTGTATTCGAAACCGTGGATCGCGCGCCGGACGACCTCGCGGCGCTTCTTTACACATCAGGTACCACGGGCCGGTCCAAGGGCGCGATGCTCAGCCACCGAAACCTGCTTTCCAATGCCCAAGCCCTTGTGGATTTGTGGGGTATCACCGGCTCTGATCGCTTGATTCACGCGTTGCCCATCTTTCACACGCACGGGCTTTTCGTGGCGATGAACACATCACTACTCGCCGGTTCCAAAGTGCGGCTGATGGAAAAATTCGACACTGGTATGATCTTGGAGGAATTGCCCCACTCGACCCTTCTAATGGGAGTCCCCACTTTCTACACCAAATTGCTTGCGGATGACGGTTTCACCAAAGAAGTCACAGAGAGCATGCGTTTATTCATTTCTGGTTCGGCCCCATTGCTAGCCGAGACCCACCTAGCGTTCGAAACGCGCACCGGCCACCGCATCCTTGAGCGCTATGGAATGACCGAGACGAACATGAACACCTCGAACCCCTATGACGGTGAGCGTCGCGCAGGAACTGTCGGCTTGGCGCTTCCCGGCACCGAGGTGATCGTTACCAATCCTGAAACTGGAGAACCGCTGCCCCGGGGCGAGGTTGGATTGATCGAAGTACGAGGGCCCAATGTGTTCCAAGGCTATTGGCAAATGCCCGAGAAAACCGCCGAAGAGCTACGGGAAAACGGGTTCTTCATCACCGGTGATCTGGGTCAATGCAGCGAGGATGGTTATCTGTCGATTGTTGGTCGGTCAAAAGACCTGATCATAACTGGTGGTTACAACGTCTACCCCAAAGAAATTGAAGACGTCTTGAACGACATCGACGGCATCCTGGAATCGGCAGTTTTTGGCATTCCCGACAACGAATTTGGAGAAGCAATTATTGCTGCTTTGGTTGCAGAGCCCGGTGCACAGCTTCAGGTGGAACAGATCGAGTCGATCATCAGAAACAAGCTTTCGCGATTCAAACATCCTCGCCGCTACGAACTCGTCCAAGAGTTGCCACGAAACACAATGGGAAAGGTTCAAAAGAACGTACTGCGCGATCAGCGCACAGAAAAGGAAACCGCGTCGGCAGGGTCCTAGTAGACCTGCCTTAAGCCTCAAACAAACCATGACCTTTTGATCTGAAAATACCCTACGGCTTGAACCGCCACCTCATCAGGAGATTGACCATGACTCGCATGACGGCAAAAGACTTCGACCAGGAACTTTTGGACCTGTACGATTTTTACGCGCACGGCAAGATCACCAAGCGTCAGTTTCTGGATCGCGCAGGTAAGTTCGCGGTTGGCGGTTTATCTGCGGTCGCGTTGCTGAACATGCTCAGCCCGAACTATGCATTGGCCGAGCAGGTGTCATTCAACGATCCCGATATCCATGCAGACTACATCACCTATCCCTCGCCAAATGGGACCGGCGACGTACGGGGTTACCTTGTCCGACCTGCTGGTGTGGACGAGCCTCTGCCCGCGGTGCTGGTGATCCACGAAAACCGCGGCCTTAATCCTTACATCGAAGATGTGGCGCGCCGCTTGGCGAAAGCAGGCTTTATGGCTCTGGCTCCAGATGGTCTGACGTCGGTTGGCGGATACCCAGGCAACGATGCTGATGGGCGCGAGTTGCAAAAGACGGTCGATCGGGTCGCGCTGATGAATGATTTCTTCAATGGCTTTGAATACCTATTGAACCGAGAAGACTGCACCGGGAAGGTTGGCGCTGTGGGTTTCTGCTATGGCGGTGGTGTGGTCAGCGCAATTGCGGTGGCCTACCCGGAACTGGCGGCGGGCGTGCCGTTCTATGGCCGCCAGCCAGCGGCCGAAGATGTAGCCAAAATTCAGGCACCGCTGCTGATTCAGATGGGGGAGCTTGATGAGCGCATCAACGCAGGTTGGCCGGATTTTGAAGCCGCTCTGCAATCCAACGGCAAGGTTTATGAGGCCTACATCTACGAAAATGCCAACCACGGTTTTCATAACGACAGCACGCCTCGTTATGACGAGGAAATGGCAAACCTAGCCTGGGACCGCACCATTGATTGGTTCAACACTTATCTGAAGTAACTACAGCGCACGGCGAAGCGAGCATTGTGTTTTTGTCGCTTCGTCGCAACGCACAGTTTACCCGGGCCAAGTCATTTGAAGCCCCAGTATTCTATCTCTCATGATCAGAGAAGCTGAAAGGAACGCTTGGCTAAAGGCTTGGGTGCAAAAAGACATCATCGTTAACAGAAGCCTTCATTGGCGGGGTACAAGACCACTGGCTGTTTACTGAACAACACCGAAACACGAGCGTCCTGTGGGAGTTATGTGAAGCGTTCTCTGATTGAGTGGTCAGCTTGTCAGTATATAGCCAGCACAATCACCTAGCCCTGCCTGAATTCATCCTTTGACCATGCTTGCAAAGAACACCTGACATAAGCGCCTAGGCGGCAGTCGCAAATTAAATGAACCACTGTGACCGCTTTAAACAGATGGCAAACCCAATAAGATCAGAATTGCGAGCAATTCGGCCGTATTGCTAGTATCGCGGGGGAAACACCAGGTGTCTGGCTGGGCATGGGCATTGTGGAGATCTACGCCAAAATACTGATCGTAAGACGGCGGGTCGAGCAACCAGGGATCAGTATCCCGACACCCTGCCAGAACGTTGCCATTCTTGTCTGCACGTGGGCCGCTTGGGCGATAACACCCGGCCGAGAGCAAATCGACCGGCACGCCATTCAACAAAATGGCATCATAACTCCGTTGCGACAGCGCGGTTTGGTTGCGGGCCTTTTCCGGATTTCTGGGAATCCGAAATGTGCCTGACAATTCCCGCACATCGTTGGCGAAGTTGGCTGTAGGCCCATTGAAATCATGGTTAGGAATGCCATTGGTCTTGAGAGTTCAGTGCTGATCATCAGACGAGATTTCGATTTCGGAGTTAAAACGTTGCTGGCGGGTGACGTCTTCCACTGAAGCGGAATACACTCCCGCACAGTCGGCAGACCGGTTGCTGAGCAAAAGATCGGTGATGTCCTGAGCTGCGTTCTGCGCAGGAGCCTGAACGGCCGTAAATCCTGTCAGAAGCGCGCTGAAGGTCAAGATCTTCACTCGCATGGCTCAATCTCCTCAGTGTTTCGAAATTTTCAAACAAACAAATCGCTCGATATGAGTTGATGCCTGTCACCCTAGCCTCAGAATGCGACGCGGTCTCCTCCTTTCAAATCCAGAATTTCTCTCGCTTGGTCGGGAGTTGCGACCTGACTGCCCAAATCTTCTACAATACGTCGAATTTTGGCGACTTGCTGAGCGTTGCTTTCGGCCAGTTTTCCACGAGAGATGAACAGGCTGTCTTCAAGACCTACGCGAATGTTGCCGTCCATCTGGCTTGCCGTCGTGGCAAGGGACATCTGTGCTCCACCTGCGCCCAAGACCGACCACCGATAGTCGTCACCGAACAGCCTGTCGGCAGTGCGTTTCATGAAGATCAGATTGTCGACTTCGGGTCCAATGCCGCCGAGGATGCCAATGATGAACTGAATGAAAATAGGTGCCTTGAACAGTCCGATATCCATGCAGAATTTCAGGTTGTACAAATGCCCGACATCATAGCATTCGTGTTCGAACTTGATGTCATGAGGCGCAAGCGTTTCCGCCGCCTCGCGAATGTCCCGGAACGTATTGCGAAAGATGTTCTGATCGGAGTTCGCGACATAGTCTTTCTCCCAATCAAACTTCCAGTCGTCGTCGCCATACCGATTGGCCAATGGGTGAAACGAGAAGTTCATCGAACCCATATTCATCGAGCACATTTCGGGACTGAAGGTCTTAGCCGGATTGATCCGGTCCTGAATAGACAGAGTCAGCGATCCACCGGTCGATAGATTCACAACTGCGTCGGTAGCCTGTTTGATGCGCGGCAGGAAAGGCGCAAAATCATTCGGGTCAACCGATGGAGAACCGTCCTTTGGGTCGCGCGCATGCAGGTGCAGGATCGACGCTCCGGCCTCGGCGGCCTCGATCGCCTGCCGTGCGATGTCATCATAGGTGTAGGGAAGTGCATCCGACATCGTTGGTGTGTGGATCGCTCCTGTTACAGCACATGTAATGATGGTCTTTTTCTGACGGGCCATGAGTTCAGTTTTCCTTGGATTGTCCGATGTGCTTTACGCGATAGCCCAGCGGGAATAGTTGCAGATCATAACGGCTACGGATCACGCCCCAGATGCCTTTCGGCGCCTTGAGCATGACGACAATCGCAACCACTCCGAGAACGATGAGGTACGTTGTCCCAAGGTCGGCCAGCGTTTCGCGCAACGCAAAGAAGACGAGTGTGCCGATGATCGGTCCTTCGACGGTACCGATGCCGCCGATTACGACGATGAAGATGACGAAGGCGGTACAGTCGTTGACGCTGAACGCCGCATCCGGCGAAATGCGCAACTTTTGCAAGAAGATCAGCGCGCCGATCATCGCCGTGAACGCCGACGTGACGACGTAAACAATGAACTTCGTGCGCCAGATATCGATGCCGAGGCTACCGGCTGCCAGCTCGTTGTCGCGAATTGCCGTCAATGCCAAACCTTGGCGAGACCGCAAGAAGAGATACACCGCAGTCACCACCAGCACAGCAGCTCCGAGCGCCAGCCAATAACTGAGCGCTTCTCGCATCGCGCGCCCGGACGCCAGAGATTTGACGATGGCAACGGGCAGCGAAGATCCTGATCCCCCACCAAGCGCTGAGATTTGCGCGAAGCTCAGCCGAAAGACCTCTGCGATGACCCAGGTGCCAATGACAAAATATGCGCCCCGAAGCCTGAAGATCAGAACAGCCACCGGGATCGAGATCAAAGCCCCCAGCACGCCTGCGGCTGCAATAGCAACCAATGGGTTCAGCCCACCCAGCATCGTAAGTGCAAAGAGCATATAGCCGCCAAAGCCCACATAGGCTTGCTGACCAACAGAGACGAGACCGGCATAACCCGCCATGAGGTTCCAAAGAGTGGCGAGGGACAGGTAGAGAAACAGCTCGCCCATCAGGCGCATGTCAGCCCGGCCTGCCCACCAGGGCGCTGCAATCAAAACAAGCACAGCAATAGCGGTCAGGATCGCAGCAACTCGCGCTGCCTTTGATGATCGAGATACGGAATAATCTTGCAGATTCATCCAGAAACCCTCGGGAAGAGGCCGTTCGGACGAACGGCAAGAATGACAAGGAACGCGATATGTCCGGCAAGCACTTGCCAGCCCGGATCAATCTTGGCTCCGATGGTTTGCGCGACGCCAAGGATAACGCCGCCAATTAATGTACCCCAAAGGTTGCCAAGCCCACCGATGATAACGGCCTCAAAGCCAAAGATCAGGCGACCGCCACCAATCGAAGGATCAAAGCTTGTTCGAATACCAAGCAGAATACCGGCTGTCTGACGTCAGCACCAATGGGACAGTTTAAGTAGATTTGATAAGAGAGGGTTTCTGGCTCATCGTAACCGCCAAG
>NZ_JBXWPD010000015.1:0-134441 GCF_059611225.1 Ruegeria sp. CDSA246
CGCGGGATGGAGCAGCCCGGTAGCTCGTCAGGCTCATAACCTGAAGGTCGTAGGTTCAAATCCTACTCCCGCAACCAAACTTTAAGGTCGGATAATCCCAACGCAGCCCGGGCAGACTGCAATTGATCCCCCAGATCAATCGCTTAACGTCTCAAACTCGCCAGCCGAATAGCCTGCAACGTCGTAGGGCATCGTCAGGGCGTCGAAACGGGTTTTCCGTTGTAGCATGATGCTGTGTTGAGTCTGCCTGATCTGTCCCGCCTCATGGGTTTCAGTTTCCCGTGTTCCGTCGTCACCTATGCGTAAGCGTCCTATCGGGGCCCAGAAGCTCCACTTTCATTCTTTTCCAACCAGCTTAAGACTATCGAACAAGCGATTGGGGCAAGTTGATTGCGTCCGTCTATTGTATCATTTGCTGGACCGACAAAACTGATGGCAAAGTCATCTGGAAACAGGCCGGTTGGTTCGGCACGTCTCCATGTGCCTCTTTTAGGTCCCGGTACACAGTCTGGACAGAAATCGGAGAACTACGAATATCGAACTCCGTGCTAGAGAATTACCTGTATTTTACATACCCCTTGGCTGAGCACCTACCAGAATCGCGCGTTTTCAGGTATGAGTCCAAGCATTGATTTATTCTTTGAGGTAATGCCATGACCATTGTTCGCACCGTAATTGAGTACCGTGCTGCGCTCCGGGAGATTGAATACCTGTGGGATTCTGAGCCTGATACTGACGAAGGTAAGCGGCTGGAAGAGTACTTGTCCGCGGTCGAACACTACGAGCAGCTTTCCGATACGGCACCCGACAAGCAGGCCATTGCCTAAACCTGTGGCATCACATCGCCGTGAGTGCTGCTCACAGTTCTAGGAGAATAGAGATGAACAGGAACTACATAATAATCGCTGCAGTGATTGCTTTTGTCTTAGCTATCTTCATGATGAGGTCAGGCGACGAGGATGCAGGGGGTGATGAAGCTCCACCAGCTGCGGCTACGGAATAGGCGCATCTCGGGGTGGAGAGCGCCAATGCGTAAGTGTTGCATCTAACTCGTAAGAAATGATCTCCCTTATACATTGGGGGCGGTCCATATTGCCGCGTAGTGCCAATATGAAAAAAATTCCGCAGTCGGCCCAAACCAAACCTTGGACAAGTTCTCTTTGCCGCTGCGCGGCATCAGTCAAAACAGACGTTCGCACATTCGGCTATGCGCAAGTTGGTGGAACGCCACCAGGTGAACAACAAGCCACTTTATAGCTGATCATCTTTCTCAGACCCGTTTACGTCGCTTTTGAGATTTGAGAACGCTGACGAAGGATCGTTTGATCACCGCTTGGGCGGTAAAACCCATTTCATCCCGTCCGGCTTTTGGACGCGATTGAAAATTTCTTCTAATATGTCCTCCAAGTGCAATATGGGATTGAGTTGCTGCGCCGCTTTTGCCGATACGAACGAAGTCCCCACTGCATTTGTGAATCAGAGCTGAACCAACTCCGGTGATAGGCCGGTCGGCAATCAGAAAAGTTTAAGAAAAATATAGTTAAACATTTGATTTAAAACATAATTTTGACTTTTCCCACTCACAGGGAACGCACCACGCAGTTTTACCTCTGATCCGGTCCGCAACTGGAATTGGAGGCTTCGAAATGCTGGATAAAAGGAATCTCTTTCGCCCTCAGCGAGCGCCGGCCAGAGCAAATTGCAAACCTACGCACCGCGGAATCAAAGCTATGGTGGCGGCGCTGATTGCAGGATTACTGACTTCGGCGACTTCTGTCCCTTCGCCCACGTTAGCTGACGGGCTGATGGTTGTTGGCAGCGACCGAGGCGGATATCTGCATGACCGTTTGATCGAGATCGAAAACCTGCAAAAAAACGACATTCAGGTCGAAATTCGGGGACGTGTCTGCTTTTCGACCTGCACGATGTTTCTGGGCCTTCCTGGAACCTGTGTGAACCCTGACACGACATTTGGATTCCATGGACCTTCGCGCAGTGGTCGGCGGCTTGCTCCAGAAGACTTTGACTATTTCAGTCAGGTCATGGCGGCGTACCATCCAGAACCGCTCAGGACGTGGTTCATGGAAAAAGGGCGTAAGCGCATCAACGGCGTTTTCAGGATAAAAGGCACCGAGATCATCAGAATGGGAATTCCTGCCTGCCGGACCGCCTGAATGAAGCTTGCTTAGACCTGCGCGCAAATGTTAGACGCCTTGGGTCTTGACCACCGGCTCTTGAATTCAGTGCTAGCCGGTCGCAGTAGCCACTCAGGAGGCCCCCCTAACGTGCTGTCATCTCTGATTCAACGTTTCGGGCGACGCGCGGTCTTTGCCGCTCCGATGCCGGACAGGCCAACCTGTGTCATTGGTGATGTGCATGGTTGCATAAGACAGTTGCAGAATCTGTTACCTAAGATCCCAAGGGATCATCGGGTCATCCTTGTCGGAGATTATGTCGATCGTGGCGAAAACAGTGCTGACGTTCTGCGTCTGATCCAAAACCGCCCGGAATTCATCTGTCTGAAGGGAAACCACGAAGACATGATGTTGAATTTCCTGCGTGACCCTGAACAACATGGCCCGCGCTGGCTGCGCTATGGAGGTCTGCAGACGCTGGCTTCTTTTGATGTGCGGAACGTGCGCGCTGAAATGGCCGCTGCCGAGCTGGTTGCCTGCCGTGACAATCTGTTGGCGGAAATGGGACCAGAGCTGGTCCAATGGGTATCGGAACTAAGGGCCTTTGACTATTCCGGAAACGTTCTTGTGACGCATGCTGGTGCAAATCCGAATACGCCCGCCGATCAGCAACCCGAAAAAACCCTGATATGGGGCGACCCAGAATTTCGGACAACCGACAGGCGGGACGGAGTGTGGGTTGTTTACGGACACACAATTGTCGATCAACCTACAGTCCGGCGTGGACGGATTGCCGTGGATACCGGAGCCTTTGCCACCGGCGTATTAAGCGCGGTCTGCCTGGACGGTGGTGAGCCAACATTCATCAGTGCCGGCTCTTAGCGGGTTTAACGCAAATACACTGTTGAAAACACAAGGAAATTAAAAAGGTGCGCAGTTTCGGACCCTCACCGGCGTTCGTGGCGCGAGGCATCCTTTTTTTCGGTCAAACCAAGCCGGGCCTTGTCAGGTCATGACGGTTTCAATAGGAAAATTAGGAACCGCGTTAAATCATAGAGCTTTTTATGTTGATCTGTCCTGTCCTTCTTTGTGGAGGCTCCGGCACGCGCCTCTGGCCTTTGTCCCGAAAGAGCTACCCGAAGCAATTCGTTCCATTGGTCGGCGAAGAGACTCTGTTTCAGGCGTCTGCCCGCCGGTTGTCCGGAACAAACGCGGAATTGGAATTTGAATCGCCGGTGGTTCTGACCAACTCGGACTTTCGGTTCATTGTTGCGGAACAGCTGCAGGCCATCGGCATTGATCCCGGAACAATCATGATCGAACCTGAGGGTCGCAACACAGCGCCAGTGGTTCTTGCGGCGGCACTGTATGCTTATGCCAAGGATGAGGCCGCTGTATTGCTGGTTGCCCCTTCCGATCACGTTGTACCGGATGCTGCTGAATTTCAGGCTGCTGTTGCCCGTGGTCTGGAGGCGGTTGCACAAGGCAAACTGGTGACGTTTGGCATTACTCCGACACATGCGGAAACGGCGTATGGATATCTTGAGCTGGCCGCGGGTTCGGGCGGTGACGGAGCGCCTGTTCCGTTGAAGAAATTCGTCGAAAAGCCGAACTTGGCCCGTGCGACCGAAATGCTGGAGGCCGGGAATTACAAATGGAACGCGGGCATTTTCCTGTTTCGTGCGGCAGATATCATCGCAGCCTTCCAGGCCCATGCGCCCGATCTGATAAAACCGGTGAAGGAAGCGGTTGAAACAGCAACGCCGGACCTGGGGTTCCTGCGCCTCAACCCTGAAAGCTGGGCGCAGGCCGAAGACATTTCGATCGACTATGCCGTAATGGAAAAAGCAACAAACTTGTCGGTCGTGCCTTTCGGCGCTGCATGGTCGGACCTGGGCGGCTGGGACGCCGTATGGCGCGAAAGCGGCCCTGACGCACAAGGCGTGGTGACCAGCGGGGGCGCAACAGCGATTGATTGCCACAACACCCTTTTGCGGTCGGATAGCGAGCAGCTGGAAATCGTGGGTATCGGACTGGACAATATCATCGCTGTCGCGATGAATGATGCGGTTTTGGTTGCCGATGCATCGCGGGCGCAAGACGTCAAAAAGGCGGTGAGCGCGCTTAAGGAAAAAAACGCGCCCCAGGCGACGGAATTCCCAAAGGACCACCGCCCGTGGGGGTGGTTCGAAAGCCTGGTGGTTGGCGAGCGGTTTCAGGTGAAGCGTATCCATGTGCACCCTGGTGCATCGCTGAGCCTGCAATGCCATTTCCACCGTTCCGAACACTGGATTGTTGTCGAGGGTACCGCCCGTGTGACAATCGATGATCGTGAGCAATTGGTGACCGAAAACCAGTCTGTCTATATCCCTCTCGGGGCCACGCACCGGATGGAGAATCCGGGAAAGGTTCCGATGGTCCTGATTGAAGTGCAGACCGGCACATATCTGGGTGAGGATGATATTGTGCGCTACGAAGACAAATACGCGCGGGGGCAGGGGGCCAAAGGCTGAACCGCGCCTGAAGTTTCAGTGTAATGTTCATTCAAAACTGCGCGGCAAGGATCAAGTACTCCGCCGCGCAATTTTTCTTTGCGCGGGGGGGGGGGTCTGACGGCGCAACGCGCGGTGCGCTGGCGGATCGTTAAACTGATAATCCTAACGTGCCGCTGACTGACACAGACAGCGAGACATGAATCAAGATGACCAACCCATTCAGCAACCGAGCCTCCAGCCTGTCCGGCCCTGCGCGTGACATTGTTCCCGTTGTCGCTTCGGACAATTCGGATCTGGCCGATGTAGCAATCGGTCTCTACGTCGAATTCGGCGGAGCGATTGTTCTGACCACCGTTCGGGGCGAAACCCGTACAGTTCAGGTGTCGGACTTTTCGATCCTGCCGGTGGGGACAACGCGTGTACATGCAACCGGAACTACAGCGTCCGGTATCCATGCGATGGTATTGGCCTAAACGCAGGTCAATCAAGTCAAGGTTCGAAGGCGCGCAGCCAGTGACAACCGTTTAGTCTGCGCCAAACAAATCCCGGGTAAACACCTTGCCCGCGACATCCTCAAGTTCGGGGCTGTACCGGTTGGCAACGATCAAATCGGCTTCGGACTTAAAGGCTTCGAGATCCCGCACGACACGAGACCGGAAAAACTCCTCCCCCTCCAGCGCCGGTTCATAAACAATGACCTCGACTCCCTTGGCTTTCAGTCGCTTCATGATCCCTTGGATCGAGGACTGACGGAAATTGTCGCTGCCCACTTTCATGACCAACCGGTGAATACCAACGACGCGCGGGCCTCGCATCAGAATCTGATCGGCCAAAAAATCCTTTCGCGTCCGATTTGCGTCCACGATGGCGCGAATGAGGTTTTGCGGAACATGGTTGTAGTTGGCCAAAAGCTGTTTGGTGTCTTTTGGCAGGCAATAGCCTCCATACCCGAAGGAAGGGTTGTTGTAATGGCCACCAATGCGCGGATCCAGTGAAACGCCTTCGATGATCTGGCGGGTGTTCATGCCACCAGCCATTGCGTAACTGTCGAGCTCGTTGAAAAAGGCCACTCGCATGGCGAGGTAGGTGTTGGAAAACAGCTTGATCGCCTCGGCCTCATCCGGGTCGGTGAACAGGACGTCCACATCTTTGGTCACGGCACCTTCCAGCAAAAGCTCGGCAAACACCCGCGCCCGGTCCGAACGTTCGCCGACGATCACGCGGGACGGGTGGAGGTTGTCATAAAGCGCTCGCCCTTCACGCAGGAACTCCGGTGAGAAAATGAAATTGTCGCTGTCCAGATCGGCGCGCAGCGCCTGAATATACCCCACTGGGATCGTCGATTTGATGATGATCGTGGCCTTGGGGTTGATCGCGTTCACTTGCCGGGCAACGGCTTCGACGCTTGAGGTGTCGAAGTAGTTGGATTTGGCATCATAATTCGTCGGGGTCGCCACGATCACAAACTCGGCGTCTTCGAAGGCCGGTTCTGTGGTTGCCCTGATCGAAAGGGCTCGGTTTGCAAGAAAGTCTTCCAGTTCGGCATCAACGATGGGGCACTGGCCGGAATTGACCATTTCAACCCGCTCTTTTGAAATGTCGATTGCAGTGACATCGTGGTTTTGAGCCAATAGCACCGCATTGGACAATCCCACATATCCGAGACCTACAACTGCAATCTTCATTCCTTTGCCCTCATACTCGCAAACCGGTGTGTACTTCACCTGCTTTATTGCTTGCCGATTGTAAATGCGGGTGTGTGTGCCGAAAACCCCATCGTTACGAAATTATTCGAGGTTCCGATCCGTTGGATGCAGGTCCGAACCAAATGCTGGCCATCTAAGGCGTTCGTTCTGATCTGAGGCGCTTCAAGCCAAGTCAGTTCCATGACTCCAAATGAGATGAAATCAATCAAGATACTGAAAAAAAACAATTTAGTGGTAATGATAATAATATGGATGATTTTCTGGAATTCGGCATTCTCAGGTTGAAGCTGGTATGATAACGGTCAGCCAACACTTGATTTAGGAGATTCAGGATGATCAAAGCGTCTCTTCTCTTGTTAGGCTGATTCCATCCTGAAAAAGAGGGGGTTTCATGCTTTTTATCACGAACAGATTTCCGACCCAGAGTATTCGCACCCGTAAAGGACGCCGTTTTACCTTTGATCTGGACAATAACGCGCCTTCAAACTCGGTGTTTTACTGTGAAAAGGGCGAAGATGAGCATCACACCGAAATCACCAGTAAAGAGCTGCTGCGGCGTGTGCGTGACAACAATTGCCGCCAGATCCTGCTGTATCTTCACGGGTTCAACAACCTGCCGGAGGATGTGTTCGAAACCACGGCTGAGCTTCAGCGTCTGTGCGATCAGGCCAAACCCAGTGAAGTGATGGTGTTACCCCTGATCTGGCCCAGCGACGCCAAGCAAGGGATCGTTCAGAAATACTGGGATGACCAGAAATCCGCGGACCAAAGCGGGTTTTCCTTTGCGCGGGTGCTGGAGCGATTTCTGGAATGGCGCAACAGTGAGGATAACGAGCCCGAAATCGCCCCCTGTCTGAAACGGATCAACCTTCTGGCGCATTCGATGGGCAATCGGGTTTTGCGCCAAACGCTGATAGAATGGGATCGGTACGATCTGGCGTCGGGCGTGCCCCTGTTGTTTCGCAATACCTTCATGGTCGCTGCAGATGTCGTTAATGAATCCGTGCATGAAAATGAGCCCGGTGTGCTGGTCAGCCATGCTTCGCGGAATGTGGTTGTCTATTTCGCCTCTGACGATCTGGCGTTGCGGGCCAGTAAGGCTGCGAACCTCAAGAACAAAGTTGCGTCTCGCCGGTTGGGTCATACCGGGCCAGAGAACATCGACCGAACCCCGCACAACATATTTCAGGTTGATTGCGACGATATCAATACGGCCTATGACACGCCTACCGGCCACAAATATTTTGGTCCGGTTTCGCCGGGTGGCGAGGCGGGCCTTGTGTTCCGGCATATTTTTCAATGCGTCCAATCCGGGCGCGTTTTCCCGGATGATCCGCATCAGCGCTCGGTCATTTTGCGCTGAATCAGGCGTTCGCGATATGTCGGCTTTTCAAATTTGATCAGAAATCCAAATAGTTCACAATCTGGTGTTGCAACCTTCAGAATGATCTGGATGATCAGCACTACCAAGACCGGCAAAACCGGTCTGCCGTTTCATGGAACGGTACTAACGAAAAAACGGGGAGATTATAATGATCCTGAAGAACCTGATGATCGCTGCCAGTGCGACCGCATTGATGGCGGGTGCCGCATCGGCGGAAACGCTGCGATGGGCGCGTGCTGGTGACGCGCTGACGCTGGATCCGCACTCGCAAAACGAAGGCCCGTCACACACAATACGTCACCAGATGTACGAGCCGCTGATCATCCGCGACGTAACAGGCGCGTTTGAACCTGCACTGGCGACCGAGTGGGGTCCCAAGGCTGATGACCCGAATGTCTGGGTCTTCAAGCTGCGCGAGGGTGTGAAATTCCATGACGGCGCAGACTTCAACGCCGAAGACGTGGTGTTCAGCTTTGAACGGGCCAAGCAACCCAATTCCGACATGAAAGAGCTGATCGGCTCGATCACCGAAGTGCGTGCGGTTGACGATTATACCGTCGAGATCGTCACAGACGGTCCGAACCCGATCCTGCCATCGAACCTGACCAACCTGTTCATTCTGGACAAGGGCTGGGCCGAGGCGAATGACACAGTCAATGTGCAGGATTTCGAAGGCGGCGAGATCACCTATGCCACCACCAATGCCAACGGTACGGGGCCTTATGTCCTTCAAAGCCGCGAGCCTGACGTCAAAACCGTGATGGTGCGCAACGACAACTATTGGGGCATCGGCCAGTTCCCCATGGAAGTGACCGAGATTGTCTATACCCCGATCCAGAACGCTGCGACCCGTGTCGCGGCGATGTTGTCGGGTGAGGTGAACTTCCTGCAGGATATGCCGGTGCAAGACATTGACCGCGTCAATGGTGCCGATGGCCTGATGGTCAAGCAAGCCCCACAGAACCGTGTGATCTTCTTTGGCATGAACCAGGGTGCGGACGATATCGAAGCAGACAACGTAGACGGCAAGAATCCTCTGGCCGATGTGCGTGTGCGTCAGGCGATGTCGATGGCGATCAACCGTGATGCGATCAAGCAGGTCGTGATGCGCGGCCAATCGCAGCCTGCGGGCATGATCGCACCGCCATTCGTGAACGGCTGGACCGAAGCGATGGACGGCGAATCCGCCACTAATCTGGAAAAAGCCAAGGAACTGATGGCAGAGGCAGGTTATGCCGATGGCTTCTCGCTCCGGTTGGACTGCCCGAATGATCGATACATCAACGATGAAGGGATCTGTCAGGCGGCCGTTGGGATGTTGGGCCAGATCGGCGTGACCGTGAATCTGGACGCAAAGCCCAAGGCCCAGCACTTCCCGCTGATCACCGACGGCAAGACAGATTTCTACATGCTGGGTTGGGGTGTTCCGACATATGACTCGGAATACATCTTCAACTTCCTTGTCCACGGTCGCGAAGACGACATCGGCACATGGAACGGAACCGGCTATCAGGACGACGCGCTGGACTCGAAGATCAAGTCGCTCGCCTCGAACACCGACCTGGACGCCCGGAATGCCGACATCGCCGACATCTGGCGTGTCGTGCAGGATGAGGCGCTTTACATCCCCATTCATCACCAGGTTCTGAACTGGGGTATGGCTGACGGCGTCGGCATCGAAGTGGATGCCGAAGACCAGCCCAAGGTCAAATACTTCACCATTAAGTAAGTCAAAACCTTTGACGATCAGACAGGGCGCGATTTTCGCGCCCTGTTTTTTGTTGCGATCTGAGATTTCCTTGCGCATGCGGCAAAAACCAAGAAAACTCGACCACAGAAACAGGGAGACATAACAATGATCCTCAGGAACAGCGCCATTGGCATTGCAATGCTGGCTGCCACCAGTGTTCAAGCTGCAGATTTCAAATGGGCCTCCACCACGGACCCGCAAACCATGGACCCGCACGCGGTCAATTCGGCTCCGGTTCTGGGATTTCTTAACAACGTCTACGAAGGGCTAGTCCGGCGCGACAAGGACATGAGCGTTCAGCCCGCCCTGGCTGTCAGCTGGGAGCCGATTGGCGAAGGCGACGGCTGGCGCTTCAAGCTGCGTGAGGGTGTGACCTTTCACGATGGCAGTACCTTTGATGCGCAGGACGTTCTGTTCAGCTATCAGCGTGCCTCGGGCGAAGCCGCGGATACGCGAAGCTGGTTTGCGCCGGTCAGTGAGGTGATCGTGGTCGACGATTATACTGTCGATATCATGACGACCGCGCCGAACCCGTTGTTTCCATCCTCGATTGCCAACTGGATGATCATGGATCAAGGCTGGACCGAGGCGAATGATGCCGCCGTCCCAGACAAAGAGGCCGGCAATTATGCGACGATCAATGCCAATGGCACCGGTGCATTCAAAGTCACCGAGCGCGAGCCGGGTCTGAAAACCGTACTGGAACCTCACCAGGGCTGGTGGGGAGATGTCGAACACAATATCACCCGCGCCGAGTTTAACCCGATCCAGAACCCTGCGACCGCCGTTGCGGCGCTGTTGTCGGGCGATGTGGATATGATCAACCCGGTGCCAATCCAGGACGTCGCGGGCCTGCAAGAAGACAGTGATGTCGAAGTCATCAAGGGGATCGAGGCCCGCGTGATCATGCTGGGCTTTGATCACGAGGCTGAGACGCTGAAATATACCGACGATGAGGGCAAACCCAATCCGTTCCGCGACCCGCGCGTCCGCAAGGCGGTGGCGCAGGCGGTGAATGTCGATGCCATTCTGGCCACCATCATGCGCGGCAATGCCGAAGCGGCCTCGCAATTGGTGAGCCCGGCCATGAGCGGTTATTCCGCGGCTCATGCCGATCGTCCCGCATTTGATGTCGAGGGTGCCAAGGCTTTGCTGGCCGAGGCAGGCTACGCCGATGGGTTCTCATTTGGACTGAAATGCCCCAATGACCGCTATCTGAACGACGAAGCGGTGTGTCAGGCCGTAGTCAGCATGCTGGCCCAGATCGGGATCACGGCCGAGCTGGAAGCGATGCCTGTGCGCAATTACTGGCCTGAGCTGCGTGAAGATAACTATGACATGTACCTGCTGGGCTGGAGTCCCGGCACATTTGACGCCGAGCACCCTGTTCGGTTCCTTGTCGCGACGCCAAACGAAGAGAAAAAGCTGGGCAGCTGGAACTTCGGCGGCTTCTCGAACGCACGCGTGGATGAACTGCTTCCTGCCATCCAATCCGAGCTGGATGAGACGAAGCGTCAGGCCATGCTGGACGAAGTGGCTAAGATCATTCAGGACGAACAGGTCTATGTGCCCATGTATGTGCAGCCACTGGTCTGGGGCACGCGCAGCAATGTCGAGCTGACACAGCGCCCGGACAACTTCTTTTTGCTGCGCTGGGTGACGGTGAACTGAAGACGCTTGAAACTTGGATTGGCGAGGGCCGGTTCGGCACCGCCAATCCGCATTAAACCCTGCTTAAAACCAATGACGCAGGAAATAAGGATCGCTTTGATACCTTCCCGTTGGCGATACCTTGACCATCCGGTCGACGCGTGCATAGAGAAGCGGATCAATGGGGAAAGTGAATGTTCGCATATATCGTCCGAAGGATGTTCCAGTCCGTGATCGTACTGCTGGTCGTGGGTCTGGTCGCATTTTCTATGTTCCGGTTTGTCGGCGATCCGATCGACAACATGCTGGGTCAGGAGCGTACGCAAGCCGATATCGACCGGCTGCGGGCTGAACTGGGGCTGGATCAGCCTTTTCCGGTTCAGTACTACAAGTTCCTGAAAAATGCCGTTCAAGGCAATTTTGGCGTGTCTTATCGTCAGGGACGTCCTGTCTCGACCATCATAGCCGAGCGCGCGCCGGCCACACTGGAACTGGCTTTTGTTTCCGGCTTTCTGGCAATCACCATGGGGATTGCGCTGGGCGTGTTCACAGCCATCCGACGACAAGGGATTGCTGCGAATGTCATCATGACCGTTTCCCTGATCGGGGTGTCCCTGCCGACCTTCCTGATCGGGATCTTATTGATCTACATTTTCTCGGTTGAATTAGACCTCTTACCCAGCTTCGGGAGGGGCGAGACCGTTATGATTGGCAACTGGTCCACCGGCTTCTTGACGACTTCTGGCCTCAAGGCGCTGATCCTGCCCGCGATTACGCTGGGTCTGTATCAGATGACCCTGATCATGCGCCTGGTCCGGTCGGAAATGCTTGAGGTGTTGCGCGCCGATTATGTCCGGTTTGCACGCGCTCGCGGTTTGTCGGACCGGGTGATCAACTTCCGCCACGCGCTTAAGAACACTATGGTTCCCGTGATCACGATCACCGGTCTGCAGCTGGGCTCGATCATCGCGTTCGCCATCATCACCGAGACGGTGTTCCAGTGGCCGGGCGTTGGCCTGCTGTTCATCAACGCGATCCAGTTTGTCGATATCCCTGTCATGGCCGCTTATCTGATGTTGATTTCGGTCATGTTCGTTTCGATCAACCTGATCGTCGATCTTCTTTATTATGCCATTGACCCGCGCCTGCGTGTCGACGCGAGGGCCACATGACCGATACCATCGAAACCCCGACCGCCCCCACCAAATCGCGATTTGCCAAGTTCTGGGACAGCGATTTTGCGTGGTCCTTCCGGCATTCTCCTGTTGCGTTGATCGCCTCACTGGTGGTGCTGATCCTTTTGCTGGCTGCCGTTTTTGCCCCGGTCATCGCGCCCTATAATCCGTTCGATCCGGCATCGCTGAACCTGATGAACGGCTTTACGCCGCCGGGCACGCCCAATGCCTTTACGCAGGAAACCTTCTTTTTGGGGACCGACGATCAGGGACGCGACGTATTCTCGACCATTCTATATGGCATGCGCATCTCATTGTTTGTTGGCGTGTCAGCGGTGATGCTGGCGCTGATCATCGGTGTCATCCTTGGGCTGGTTGCGGCGTATTTTGGCGGTTGGGTCGAAACGCTCATCATGCGAATTGCCGATGTGCAGCTGACTTTCCCGGCCATTCTGGTTGCGATGCTCATCTTTGGTATCGCCAAGGGGGTTACGCCCCCCGAATACCGCAACGAGATGGCGATTTATGTTCTGATCATCGCGATTGCCCTGTCTGATTGGGTGCAATTTGCGCGGGTCGTACGCGGCGCTGCGCTGGTGGAAAAGAACAAGGAATACGTACAGGCCGCCCGTCTGATCGGGCGCGGGCCAATTCCGATCATGTTCCGCCATATACTGCCCAACGTCCTCAGCCCGGTTCTGGTTATTGCCACGATTTCGCTGGCGCTGGCGATTATCGCCGAGGCGACGCTCAGCTTTCTGGGCGTGGGTGCACCGCCGACCCAGCCGTCGCTGGGAACACTGATCCGTATCGGGCAGGGCTTCCTGTTCTCGGGTGAGTGGTGGATCCTGTTCTTCCCGGCCTGCACCCTTTTGGCGCTGGCCCTGTCTGTCAACCTCCTGGGCGACTGGCTGCGCGACGCGCTGAACCCCAAGCTGCGGTGATTACATGAGCCTTCTGACGATCAACGACCTGACGGTCGAATTCCCGACGCGCCGCCAACTGTTCACCGCTGTGGACCACGTGGACCTGTCCGTTGAACCGGGCGAAATCCACGGTCTGGTCGGCGAATCCGGTGCGGGCAAATCCACAATCGGAGCGGCCATCATGGGTCTGCTGGACCGGCCCGGCCGGATTGCCAGCGGCACCATCAAGCTGAGCGGTGACCAGATCAGCGGCCTGGATGCAGTCGCAATGCGCGGCCTGCGCGGCAAAAAAATCTCGATGATCTTCCAGGATCCTCTGACCTCGTTGAACCCGCTGTTCACCGTGCGCGAACAGCTGACCGAGACGATCCAGGCCCATCTGGGCGGAACGGATGCCGAGGCGAACAAGCGTGCCCGTGATCTGATCGACCGGGTGGGCATTCCTGACCCGGACACGCGGTTAGACCAATATCCGCACCAGTTCTCAGGCGGGATGCGGCAGCGTGTTGTGATCGCTCTTGCGCTGTGCACCGAGCCAGACGTGATTATCGCGGATGAACCGACCACGGCGCTGGACGTGTCCGTTCAGGCGCAGATCCTGGACTTGATCAAGGAACTGGCGCAAGAACGGCAGGTCGGCGTTATCCTGATCACCCACGACATGGGCGTGATCGCGGATACCACGGACAAGGTGACGGTTATGTATGCGGGTAAGGTGGTGGAAACCGGCCCGACGTCTCAAGTCATGGGTCAGCCCACGCACGAATACACCAAGTCACTGATCGCCGCTGTCCCGCGCCCCACGTTGAAACTGCACCGCTTCCCGCAGATCAGCTATGGAGGGCGTGAGACCCGTTTTGCCATCGACGATATGGCCCGGCACTGGCCCAAGGTGGACAATGACACCAGCAAACCGGTGTTCGAGATTCGCAATCTGACCAAGAAGTTCCTGCAGCGCAAAGGCCTGCTGCCGTGGGACCGCACTTATTTCACTGCCGTTGACGATGTCAGCTTTGACATTCGTGCGGGTGAGGTATTCGGGGTCGTGGGTGAATCCGGCTCTGGCAAGTCTACCATCGCGCGGATGATCGCGGGGCTGTACCCCGTTGATGGCGGTACGATCACCTTTGAGGGGCAGGTGGTCAGTGATCTGACCAACAGGGCCGCGTTGGATGCGTATCGCAAAAACATTCAGATGATCTTTCAGGACCCTTATTCGTCGCTGAACCCCCGGATGCGGGTAGACGATATCGTGGCCGAACCAATCCGTCATCACAAGCTGATGGAAGGGTCCGATGTAAAACGCCGCGTGGACGAATTGCTGGATCAGGTGGGACTGGGCCATGAGGCCGGGCTGAAATTCCCGCACGAATTCTCAGGCGGTCAACGGCAGCGTATTTCGATTGCCCGTGCTTTGGCGACACAGCCGCGGTTCTTGATCTGTGACGAACCAACCAGCGCCCTGGACGTGTCCATTCAGGCACAGATCCTGAACATCCTGAAAGACCTACAGGAACATCTGGGCTTGACGTTGCTGTTTATCAGCCACGACCTGCCGGTGGTACGTCAAATGTGCGACCGGGTGGCCGTGATGAAGCAGGGCAAGGTGGTTGAGTTGCAGGAAACCAACGAACTCTTCGCCAACCCGCAGACCGAATATGCAAGCGAGCTGCTGCGGTTGATGCCGAAACTCGACGATCTGTCGACGGATGGGCTAGAGGCCGAGACCTAATTCCAAAGACCCAATTGCCCGTCACTCGGGCAATTGGGTGTGCATATACATTAAAATATTCAAACTTTGCAGACTCATCCGGGTTTGTTGTGCTACGTCTGTCTTTGGAGTTGGGGGCTTCAGAGGGGCGAAATGTCTCAGGACCTTAGGGACTGGCTAAGCGCACTTGGATTATCTGACTACGCGCAAGCCTTTTTGGATAACAAAATTGATTTTGGAATTTTACCCGATTTGACGGGTGAAGACCTGATCGAAATCGGAGTCACTGCTGTCGGCGACCGTCGGCGGCTTTTGCGCGCGATTGCCGAGCTTGAGACGTTCGAAATTGCCCCGCCATTTCAGCCTCAGGAATCCCTGGAGCCTGCGAAACGGCAGGTAACGGTCATGTTCGCCGATCTGACCGGATTTACTCGTTTGACCAGCGAACTGGATGCCGAAGACATGCACGCGCTGCTCAACGCGTTTTTCACCAGGGTGGACAAGGTCGTCGAAAAATACGGTGGCCGGATCGACAAGCATATTGGCGATGCGGTCATGGCAGTGTTCGGCGCGCCGATCTCGCACACGAATGATACCGAACGGGCCGCGCGGGCAGCACTGGAAATTCACACGGTTCTGCCTGGCCTGAACCCTCCGCTGACCTGCCATATCGGGATTGCATCAGGGCAGGTTATTGCCAGTACAACAGGCAGTCAGGCGCATACGGAATACACCGTGACCGGTGATGGTGTGAACCTGGCCTCGCGCATCACTGACATGGCGGCGCCGGGGGAAACTTTGGTTTCACATGACATTCAGCGTGCGTTAGGGCCGCTTTTTGTTGGTGAGTCGATGGGCGAAAAGGCAATCAAAGGCCTTGGTGATCCGGTTGAGCTGTGGCGGCTGGACCGGATGGCGCGCAACATCCGGTCGCGCAGGCATCGCTTTGTGGGCCGCGAGCGAGAGCTGTCCCTGTTTTCGGCAACGTTCGATCGATGCCAGCGGCACGGTAAGGGTGAAGTCCATATCGTACTGGGCGAGCCGGGTATTGGCAAAACGCACCTGTCGGAACAGGTGGCTGAGCTGGCCGACAGCCTGTCTTATTCCATCCACAATGGCGTGGTCATGGATTTCGGCGCGCGCGAGGGGCATTCAGCCATCCAATCCGTGACACGCAGTATTCTTGGGCTGGAGCCGACGGATGATACGGAAACCTGTGCATCTGTCGCGAAGGATGCAATTAGCAAGGGTTGGGTAACAGCGGCGAATGCCGCGCACCTGAATGCCCTGCTAGAGCTTGAACAAGACCCCGGTCTGGCCGAGGTCTATGCGGTGATGGACAATGCAACCCGTCTGCGGGGGCGTCGTCAGGTTATAGACGACCTGATTTCGGCCCGCAGCCAAAAAACGCCTTTGTTGATCCATATCGAGGATATCCACTGGGCTTCACCCGAGATCCTGACAGCTTGCGCCCATATCGCGGCGATGACGCGCAATCTGCCCTGCGTGTTGCTAATGACCAGCCGCGTGGAAGGCGATCCGATCGACCGCGAATGGCAACTTGCGACGGATGGTGCCCTGATATCCAAGCTGGAACTGGCGCCAATGGGGGACGAACAAGCCCGACAACTGGTCGAAGAGTTCACCGGGATCGACCCGGAACTGTTAGACGCCTGCGTGAAACGCGCCGGAGGCAATCCGCTGTTTCTTGAACAGTTATTGCGCAATATCGATGTGCTGAAACAGGAATCCGTTCCCGGCAGCATTCAGGGCATTGTTCAGTCCCGTCTGGATTCGCTGGACCGGACCAGCCGAACGTCGATTCAGGCGGCATCCGTGCTGGGGCAGAGGTTCTCGCCCGAAGTTTTGAATTTTGTTCTGGGTGAAGGGCATCTGGATACCTCGACCCTGATCCGCTCTGCCCTGATCCGCGAGGCTGAGGCCGATCTGATGTTTGCCCACGCGCTGATCCGCGACGGATCTTATGCAACTTTGGTGAAATCTGAACGCGCCCGCCTGCATCGTCAGGCCGCGAGTTGGTTTGAGGACCGTGACGCCACTCTGCGGGCACAGCATCTGGATCGCGCGGGTGCGACCCATGCGGCCCAGGCTTATCTGGAAGCCGCGGACAAGCTGATACAGGTTTTTCAGTTCGACGATGCCAGCCCGTTGATCGAACGGGGGCTGGAACTGCCAGCACCCGCAGGGGTTCGCTTTGATCTGTTCTGCGCCCGGGGTGAGACGCACCGGTTGCAGGGCCTGTCCAATGATGCCCTGCGTGAATTCAAAGAGGCCGCAGAATTGGCCGAGACGGATGAACAAATCTGCCGGGCGCAAATCGGCTTGGCGCAGGCCGCGCGGCAGGCCAGCCTGTATCAGGAAGCTCTGGAAAGTCTGGACATTGCCGAGGCAGCTGCGGAACGCTGCGGGTCTGACCGCGACATTGCTCAGATCAACTATGTGCGCGGCAATGTATACTTCCCGCTGGGGCAGGTGACAAAGGCGCTTGAGAGTAACGAAAAGGCTCTAACACTGGCCAGAAAGCTTGAATCCGCGCGACTTGAGGTTGGTGCGCTCAGTGGATTTGGCGATGCCAATTTCATGAATGCCACGATGCAAACTGCGACAGGGTTCTACACGCAGGCAGTCGAACGGGCGCGAGAAAAGGGTTTGGTCCGCGATCTGGCCGCGAACCTGCACAATCTGAGCGTCGCGCGCAGCTATACCGGTGATGTAGCGCAAGGAAAGTTGGATGCGCAGGAAGCCATTGAAGTGTCACAGAAGTACTTCGCCTTTGTCCCAGAATGCGTGGCGCAGACCTGTTTGGGCGTTGCGCACACTTTCTTAGGGGAAATAGATCAGGCGTTGGACGTCTTTACCCTGTCTGCCGAGATCGCGAACCGCGTTGGAGCGAAACGCCTAGAGGCGCAGGCGCTGGAACATCTTGCCCGCACGCAGGTTTATGCCGGGCAGCTGGAACAGGCGCGTGAAACCGGTCGCCGCGCGGTCGGCATTGCCCTTGAACACGGTCGGAATTTCGTCGGACCAAAAGCGCTGTCAGCTTTGGCCATGGCCGAAGAGGACCCCGCGACGCAAGATGATAACCTAAAGCTTGGCGAGAAGATCATCGCCGAAGGCTGTGTTGGCCATAGCCATCTTCATTTCTATACGGACGCCGCTGCCGTCATGCTGGCGCGAAAGCAGTGGGACGAAGCCACGCGATACGCGGATGCCCTGGCAGCTTTCACTGCAGATGAGCCTTTGCCGATGGTCGATCTGTCGATCCTGCAGGCTCGAACACTGGCTGAATGTGGGGGTTGGGGTATTCCTTTGACGGCACATGAAGGATTCGATGAATTGAAGGCGCGGTTTCAGGACCTGGGCATCAAACAATCGCTGGTCGGGCCGCTGGACTAATCAGGTGAGGGGCTGAATGAGCATAGAAAAGAAAGTCTGGCTGATCTCGGGTTTTGTTACGCTGGGTCTGGCCCTTGTTCTGTTCAAACTCTGGATTGAACTGAATCATTTTGACGAGGATCCGACGCAACTGCCAGATCAGGCGTCGGTCGACGCTTATCTGCAAGACCTTCCAAATTTGCCAAGCTATCAGGTCAAAACTGGCATATTCATCAAATCTTTCAGTTTTACCGGCGCCAGCGATGTGCATGTCAGCGGTTATATCTGGCAGCATTATGAGGATGGTGTGCATGACGCCATCAAACCAGCCGAAGGCGAAGTGGGGTTCATCCTGCCGGAAGCTGCCGAGGCAGCGAGTGGCCTGATTGAAGAAGCCTACAGGATAGATCAGGGCGGGTCCGAGTTGATCGGCTGGTACTTTGAACAGACCTTGCGCCAGGCCTTTGACTATACCAGTTATCCGTTTGACCACAAAACCGTCTGGGTCCGTTTCTGGCCGGGTGAGTTTGACGTAAATGTGGCTCTAATCCCTGACTTTTCGGCCTATCCGGCCACTGGGCCGGACGATATCTTTGGCATCGACAACCGGATCGTCATGGGAACGTGGGAGCGTGAAAACACATATTTCGACTATCGCCTGTCCGATCTGGATACGACCCTGGGCATCGGAAAGAACGAATATCAGACCAACCTGCCCGAGCTGCACTATAACTTCGTCATCAAACGGAACTTTGCGAATGCCTTTATCGTTCACATGATCCCCCTGATTGTTGTGACGATGCTGCTGTTCGGGGCCGTCATGACGGTCACGCGACGCCCCAATCTGGTGGAACGGCACGATTTCAGTACGTCCAGCGTTATCGGCACTTGCTCGGTCCTGTTTTTCGTGATCCTGCTGGCACATGTACAACTGCGCGAAGGGTTCGCCGGATCGCCCGTGATCTACATGGAATCGTTCTTTTTCCTGATGTATTTCCTGCTGCTGGCAGTGTCGGTAAACACCTACTTCTTTGCGGCCGAGGCCGTGCCGTCCCTGTGGTTCATCCACTATAAAGACAACCTGATTCCCAAGGCCTGCTTCTGGCCCTTTGTCCTGTCGTGCATGGTGATCATCACGGCCTATAACCTCAGCCTCAAGGACATCCCTAAGGATGAGGCCGGGATACAGGTTCAAAACTAGGTGGGCGGCTGCCACCCGGGTTTTTGTGTGCCTGTCGCCATGTCCAGCGTGTATTCCCCGACAACCCCGGCTACGCCCTGATCCAACTGGTCCAGATACTTGGTGGGCTGCGCGATCACGTAGGCATAGGCGGGTTTTTTCACACCGTCGATCAGCACATTGATCCGTTTGCGGACATAGACATTCTCGGGTGATCCGGGTCCGTGGTAACCTTCGAGCTGGTCTAGCTGTTTCAGGCCCGATGAGGTCACCCGATACACTTCTCCGCATATTGGATGGCCGCGCCCTTTCTGGTCGACCAGCGTGGCCATCCTGTGCAGGAAGCCACAGTTCGGATTGTCGCAATGCGGCTCATGCGGCACGATCAGAGGCATTCGCTGTCGCGTCACGGCCTTGCCAACGAAATCATCCAGCACATCGGCGTGGGCTTCGTGGTTCGGGAAGCCTTTCTTCAACGAACCATAGGTAAAGTAGAGATAGGTGCGCTCACGGTCATCAACCACATCGTCTTCGCCCTCTTCCTCAATCTCGGTCAGCGTGTGGCTGTTGGCCCAGTCATCCAGCATGGCCAGCACGTCTTTTGATATTTTGGCGTCTTCGATTTCATGGGCGTTTTGCAGGAAATGGATGCAAGCGCTGGCATCAATGCCATCCGCTGCCAGCAGAGTTTTGACCATTTCGACCGAGTTGTTCATCACCGCCACGTGCAGGCTGGTAAACCCATGGTCGTTGGTCGCATTCACGTTGATACCGCGCCGTATCAGCTCTTGTGCAGCCTCCAGATCAGGTTTGCCCAGGTCCTGCCCGTTTTCGTTCAGCTCGCCTTCGCCGCCTGCTGCGTAGTGCAACAGCGTGTCGCCATTGTGGTCATCCACGATGTCGATCCCGGCCATGCCATTGTCGATCGCCTCGAACACACGATTCCATTGTTCGAACTCATCCGATGCGGCGGCTTCTTGCGCCCATTTGCAGATGTTGTGTTCCTGATCGGCCAGTTCCTCGAACGCTTCGTCCAGAACCTCCATGATCTGGTCCGGGGTCGCCATCATGCCAATCCCCATCATGCCGTTTGACAGCCGCCCTTTCCGGGGACCGACCAGATCAACACCCAGATCGCGCAGCTTTTCGACATTCCTTTGGGTAGTGACATTGTTCCACATGTTGGTGTTACACGCCGGGCAAAGGATCGCCGGTTTGTTCCGGTACTGCCAGGCAACAAAGACCGAGGTCAGAAGGTTGTCGGCAATCCCATTGGCAATCTTGCCCATTGTATTGCAGGTCACGGGCGCCACGATCACGCAATCGGCCCAGTCACACAAGGCAAGATGCGAGGCGCGCAGGGGCATTCCAAATTTGGTGTAGCGAAAGTTCCATTCGTCGTCATCGCGGTAATAGTCGTTGTGCGAGATATAGTCCTCGACCTTTTCCGGCTCGTACCCCCGTTCAATCTCGACGCCCTTTTCGATCTCGATATCGCGAAAGAACTTCTCAGCGGAAACCGACGGGATCAGTTTCACGTTGTGGCCAGCGGCGGTAATTTTCTTTACCAGTTGCGGCACCTTGTCTGCGGCAGAAGACCCGCAGGCACACAGCAATACGTTGCGTTTTTCGCTGGGGGCATCGGTCAGCCCACCCTTGGGATAGCCAAAGATGTTCTTGTCCAGGCTGGGAGATTCATTGCGCAGCAGAACCGGCAATCCGGCCTTCTTGATGTCTTTTTGAAATTGACCATTAAGGATTCTGTCTACGATGTCCTTGCGCGTGCCCTGAAACACATTCTGGAAAAACAGATATGGAACCGTTTCCTTGCCGGTTCTAGCGATCAGTTGCCTGCGCATTTTCATGACATTTGCCCCGTGCCCCTCGACATCAACCAGCTTGATGTCGGTGATGCCGATATTGGCCAGAATACTGCGCAGCATGTAGGACCAGGGGTCTTCATCCGCATAGAACAGAACAAGCGGGTTTTTTTCGGTGATATGGTCTACGTCGGACGGATCTTTTGGGGCTTCACGTTCTTCGATTACCAGCAACGCAGGTTTCGTAATGTCCCGAAGACCGCGGAACAAATGTCCGCGTGGCGCTTGCCACACTTGTGAGGTCGCGGGGCTCATGTCCACAACCGTCACCATATCGGTGGCCTCTTTATATGCGATACACAGGCACCAGAACTCCTCCAACAGGGCCGTTTCGCGGAACGCATTCTTCGGGGGGCGAATGACCTCAGACCCCAGTACCTTGTTGAAATCGATATTGATCATCAGGTGACGACCTTTGTCATCGTTCAGGCTTAGCAATTGGTGGCGGAACCAGTCTTCGGGTGATTTGATGCTTTTGTCCGAACGATTGGCATAGCTGCGGAAAGTGCTGCCCAGATGCACGTCCGGTTCCTGGCTGAGGTACCGTTGCGCCATCGCGTGCATTTGCCGGGCGGTCGACACGCGGCTAAGCGCCTCGGCCAGATCGGTTTGTGTTGCTCTCAGCAGTTTATCCTCGTCAACCTGTTCATCCCCAAGGATGGCCAGGCTTTCGGCAAGAACGCCCATCGAGTTCATGTTCGGGCTGGCCCGTCGGAACAGGTTACGCCGCTTTTTGGGGTCCTTGGCCAGGTATTCCGTACTGTCGACATAATTGCAGTCCTGCTTCAGGGTTTGCAGGTATGTTTTGACAGCGTCTAGCGCCGAAAACCGCAGCATCCCCCGTGATCGCATCGATGTTCCGTCGCGGTCGGTCATCCCGGCCCACAGTCGATCAATGGTTGTCACCCATAGCTTGCCGTACTTTTCCGGGTGAACGTCCATCATATGAACGAGGCCGGTGCTGGGGTTGCACTTTGCGATAATGGCGAAATGGCCGCCCGGCATGTTTTCCTTGCCATGTGCGACACCGACCTGAAAGTTCGCCACAAGGATATCGTTCTTTCCACCCAGCCGATTGGATTCGTCTATTGCCTCAAGCAGCAGATCCACGGATGTCGTGGCCTCATCCATGAAATAGGCCTGCACCTGAATGACATCGCGCAGGTCCTGGGTATGGATGAATGTGCAGGCAACATCGAATAGCTCGCCCAGCGATATTCCGTCGTTTACGACAAACGAGGTTGGCAAGCCGCATTCGCGAAAGATGTCGTTGACTTCGTAGCTGAATCCAAGCGCCGACATGCTAAGGGCTGCCGCAGTCACGCTGCAGCAATTGATCGGCTGTTGATAGTTTTTCAGATGCACGCTGACCAGATCGCCAAATAGCGTATCTTCACAGGCATCTTTGATCTTTTTCGGGATTGCCTTCCATTGGTGTTTGGGCAGATAGGCCAACCGGGTGCCCGGAGTGGCCAGGGCCTGAAGACTGACGGGAATGTCCTCGATTTCGAGATGTTCTTCGTAAAAATAGTCCCCGCTGTCTGCGGTCGCCAGAACCGCTTTGTCCTGCCGAAGCTGAACCATGCCGCCAAGGACCACAAACATACCCTCAGAGGGCAGGACCGTCTCTTCGGATACTTCGTAGAATTCGAATTTCGAATGAATGACTGATGAATCCTTGGATGGCAGGACCTCATCTATCAATTTCAAATCGTCTTGGGATGGGTTGAATGATTGAGAGCTTTCAATTGGATCTTTAGGCACGTCTTGTCCCCCCTGAACTTCGCCGTGAAAATTGTCAAAGACCCAACGCAGAAGCTTGTTCTTGGGTCAGGCACCCATCGGTCATACAGAATAAAAAAACCGGCCTGACGTAATTTCCCGCGCTGGGCGGACCGATTGAACACATTGATATGCGCGAACAAAAGGGTCCAATTGAGCGCACTGTATAATATCTGAATATAAAAATCACTGGCGTTGTTGAGTGGGCCAATTGCGTTGCTGCCATGGGGTGATCACGTCGTTCATCGTACCGCCGAGTGCGGAGGGTCGCACAGGTGGTACGACGAATTGACAAAAACCTTGTCAATATGACAAGCATAACCACGATTTCGTCAAGATTGCCCCTGCGTTTCGGACAGAAGCGGCCTCATACTTTTAAAAATGAAAGAGGAGGCGCGTTTTGAGCTGGAACATTTGTGTCATCGGAGCAGGCAAGATCGGTCAGATGATCACGACCTTGCTGAAGTCATCGGCCAATTACTCGGTCACAGTGGCCGACCGCGATTTGGCTGCGTTATCGGCATTGAACAAGCAGGGCATTTCGACCCGGCAAATCGATGTGAGCGACGAAGCGCAACTGACCGAAGGTCTGGGTGGGTTCGATGCCGTAATCTCCGCGGCCCCATTCTTTCTGACGCCGAAAATTGCCAAGGCGGCCAAGGCCGCTGGTGCACACTATTTTGACCTGACCGAAGACGTCGCCGCGACCAATGCGGTGCGTGACTTGGCACAAGGCAGTGATACGGCGTTCATGCCGCAATGTGGTTTGGCACCGGGTTTTGTCGGTATCGCGGGGGCATCGCTGGCGGCGGAATTCGATGAAATCGACAGCCTGCATATGCGGGTGGGCGCGCTGCCGCTCTATCCAACCAACGCGTTGAAATACAATCTGACCTGGTCCACCGACGGGTTGATCAACGAATACTGCAACCCTTGCGATGCCATCGTGAATGGTGAACGGGTCAAGACCGCTCCGCTGGAGGATTATGAGCTGCTTGGCCATGACGGGGTGGAGTACGAATGCTTCAACACCTCTGGCGGATTGGGCACCTTGCCCGAAACACTGGACGGCAAGGCGCGTGCGGTGTCCTACCGATCAATCCGGTACCCGGGCCATTGCGATATCCTGAAATTGCTTCTGAAGGACCTTGGCCTGGAACATCGCCGCGACCTGTTGAAGGATATTTTTGAGACTGCGCTGCCGCGCACCGATCAGGATGTGGTTTTGGTCTATTGCACCGCAAAGGGCATGATCGACGGCGCGCTGCGCGAGAAATCCCTGATCAACAAAAGCTTTGCCCGCACGATCAACGGGCAGGTCTGGAGTGCCATTCAGGTCACCACCGCTGCAGGCGTTCTGGGCGTGGTTGACTTGATGCGGACCGGCGCACTGCCTGCGAAGGGCTTTGTCCGGCAAGAACAGGTGAACCTGTCCGATTTCCTGAACACCGAATTTGGCCGGCTCTATCGCGCCGGCGACGTAACCGAACAGAACAAGGCGGCCTGAGATATGAAAGACATCGTGATGACAGCCCAAACAACCCTCGCCAATCTGGATCTGACCGAGGCCGAACTGACCGGCGGTACGCTCAAAGTGACGTCTCCAATTGATGGCAGCGTGTTGGCCGACGTGCATGAGACACCCGTTGCCGACATGGACGCCATCTTTGCCCGTTCTAAAACGGCGTTCAAAGAATGGCGGACAGTACCGGCCCCGCGCCGGGGTGAGCTGATCCGCCTGTTGGGAGAGGAACTGCGCGCCGCCAAGGACGATCTGGGTGCTCTGGTCAGCTGGGAGGCTGGCAAGATCACCTCGGAAGGCTTGGGTGAAGTGCAAGAGATGATCGACATCTGCGACTTTGCCGTTGGTCTTTCGCGTCAATTGTACGGCCTGACCATTGCGTCCGAGCGTCCTGGGCACCGAATGATGGAGACGTGGCATCCGGCAGGTCCGGTTGGCGTGATCTCGGCTTTCAACTTCCCGGTTGCGGTGTGGTCGTGGAATGCGGCATTGGCGCTGGTTTGTGGTGACCCGGTGATCTGGAAGCCGTCCGAGAAATCTCCGCTGACCGCGATGGCGTGTCAGAAGATTTTTGAACGCGCGCTGGCCCGGTTTGGCGATGCGCCGGACAATCTGCTGCAAACCCTGATCGGTGGTGCGGCGCTGGGCGAGGCTTTGGTCGCAAGCGAAGACGTTCCGGTTATCTCGGCCACAGGGTCCACCCGTATGGGTCGCGCCGTCGCGCCCATCGTGGCGCAACGCTTTGGCAAGTGCATTCTAGAACTGGGTGGCAACAACGCGATGATCGTTGGCCCCTCGGCCGATCTGGAAATGGCTGTCCGTGCGGTTGTGTTCTCGGCCGTCGGTACGGCCGGTCAGCGCTGCACCACGCTGCGCCGCCTGATCGTACATAACTCGATCCGCGAGGAGTTAGTGGGCCGTTTGAAAAAGGCCTATGCGGGCTTGCCCATCGGCAACCCACTGGTCGAAGGCACGTTGATTGGCCCGTTGGTAGACGAAGCCTCGGGCACGGCCATGATCGCTGCGCTTGAAGCCGCCAAGACCGAAGGTGGCACCGTGCACGGCGGTCGTCGCGTGACCGATGGTGTACCTGCCGGTGTCTATATGGAACCGGCCATTGTCGAAATGCCAGGCCAGACGGCGGTTGTTAAAACCGAAACCTTTGCGCCCATCCTCTACGTCATGGGCTATGACGATTTTGATGACGCGATCGAGCTGCAGAATGACGTCCCGCAGGGCCTGTCCTCTTGCGTGTTCACCCTGAACATGCGCGAGGCCGAGCAGTTCTTGACGGCAGCCGGTTCAGATTGCGGCATCGCCAACGTCAATATCGGCCCGTCAGGTGCCGAGATCGGCGGAGCCTTCGGCGGTGAGAAGGAAACTGGCGGTGGGCGCGAAAGCGGCTCGGACGCGTGGAAAGCCTACATGCGTCGTCAGACGAACACTGTGAATTACTCGGCTGAGCTGCCCTTGGCGCAGGGCGTCAAGTTCGACATCTGAACCAGTTATCCAGCGGCACCTTAAAGCGCCGCTGGATGTTCCAGATTAATCGGCAAAAAGATAATCAAGGCTCATGATGGCTTGCGCCTTGTCCAGCGACACGCCCAGAAACTCGGCAATCGCGGTCTCATTCTCAATATTTGAGTTGGTCTCGCGGATACGCAGGTATCCGTCAAACTCTGCCTCGCGGATCAATTCGGATTCGTGCACCAGTGAACTGCGCAGCGCCGGGATCAGACGGGCCACGGTTTCCCGAGGACTGCTGTCCCCGGCCAACCCAACCCGGCGAGCGTGACCGATCAGATAGTCGTCGGAATACTCGCACTCGATTTCAAGAACATGGCTGCGGGCCTGAACCGAGCAGAAATCCTGAATGATATCCAGATCTGCGGGATCCACGCACAAGACCAGCTTGTTGGAATCAAAGCTTTCAAACAGCATGCGGGCCACTGCACGCCGATGCCGTGTGCGCTTGGCCAAAGACGATTCAATGCCGCCCAGATCAGGCAAAGAAGTGTCTTCTTCGTTGAACAGGTATTCCACGCATGGAATCTCGGTTTCCGAGACGATCTGGTCCACCAGACGCTTGGCGACATGCCATTTCTTGCTCACGATCAGAAACACTTCGCGCTCAGGGCCCAGGGAATTGCCCGCCTCCCAGAACCGCTGCGCATAGCGCCGCCCCACCCGGCCTCGCCCGGTCAGAAAGCTGTACAGGTTGCGGCCTTCGTCCGAGATGTGAAACGTCATCCCTTCGGTTGCGTACATCTGACCCAACCTGTCCTTCAGCTCATGGGCTTCGGGGCTGATCTTGCGGGCGAACAGGTAATCTTGGGATAGCAGCAAGTCATAGTGATCGTTGTAGAACGTCACCGGCATGCCATAATCCGAGAACATCAGAAACGTGGGCGTGCGGTTGTCGATTTCAGTCTTGGGGATCAGATGGCGCACCAAAGTCTGAAAAAAGGTCTCGTCCGGAATCCAGGTGGTCGAGAAAAACCGTTTCACATCCGGGCGCTTTTGCAGAAAATCCAGGATCATTTCGATGGTCCTGCGGCGCAGGCACCACCATTGGCTGCCGATCATTATCTGAACGTCTGACGGAATCTCGCGCGTCAGACCAAACCGTTTTTGCAGATTGTACGACCCGTAAAACAGCTTGGCCTGTGTGCGTTCGTTGAAATAGTGCCGATAGATCAGCCGGTCCTCGACCATGCCGGTCTTGATCCAGTTGCTTTCCAGGAAATCATGGCTTTCGACGAAATCAACGTCGTGTTGATTCAGAAAGTCGTGGAAGTATTCAGCCGATTTGATCGGCATGCAGTCACCCGACACCATGTAGAAATGAGTGGCGCGGGGAAACGCATCCACAGCGGCCTGCAGGGCATTCAGCGTGGCCTGAACCAGTGACCACGCCCCCCAGCCGCATTTGATGCGCTTGCTGGCAAACGTGACATTGGGGTTGTCTTTCAAAGCCTCGCGAATGCGTTCGAAAGCGGCCGCACTGGCACGCGCGTCAAAGTGGATCGCCATGCAATCCCCGGCTGCGGTCAGTTGCTCGGCCTGCGCGATGATTGCGTCAGGGTCTTTGTGACAAAGCAATATGTAGGCAATTCTTGCCATATTGGCCTATTGTTTTCCGTTTCTGCCCGTTTCCAACCGTGATACTGAGGATGAGCGATTGAATAAATAGAATATTTTTGGTTTTTTGGTTTCGAATGCTGGCGCGTCAATTATGAGACCAGATCAGCAAAGGAGGCACAGCAGATGGGTTTTCCCGGTACATGGATGACCGAAAGCGAAAGCATGGTTTACCGTGTGGTGCCGAAATGCGCCTGTTCGACCATTGGTCAGATCATGTTTTATTCGGATCACGGGCAGTTTTTTGACGGTGATATCCATGACGCGAAGGACGGGATGCACAAATGGGCCTTCGGTCCAAGTCAGGATCAGATCTCGGGAAATGTCCGCAATCACAAGTCCTTGGCCTTTACTTGCGTACGCAATCCTTATACCCGAATTCTAAGCTCGTTCTTCGACAAAATCTGCGGCATTCAGCGCAACGGCAAGCGGTATCGGGGCAATTTGGTGCCCACGCTTATCTATAATTACGGGATCGAAGTTGGCGGCGACGATGGCAAGGGTGAGTTCGATCAGATCGCCAGTTTCCGTCGGTTTTTGCTGTTTGCGCGTGATACGATCCGCTGGCGCCGCCCGATGGATCCTGACATTCACTGGTCGGCCATGTCCGGGCATGTTTCTACCTTCATCGTGAATGGTGGGCAGTACGATCAGATTTTCTGGACTGAGCAGTTCAATGAAGGAATGCAAAGTGTCCTTGATCGGTTAGAGACACCGCACGCTGTGAATTTGTCCGAAATCCCGCGATTCAATGAATCCGAAGGCCATGGGCCCAAACGTGCGCATCCGGTCGAGGACTACTTTGACGACCTTTCGATGCACTTGGTCTACGAAATCTACAAACACGATTTCGAGTTGTTCAAATACGATTTTGAGAACCCGGGCAACAAGATGCCAATTGGGGAGATTGATTTGGACGAAGTTCACGCCAAACTGGGCGATTAGACGAACTGATCAGCGATCGATCAGCCGCTCTTTCAGGCCGGTCGGGTATAGCTCTGGACCGCCGATATCCAGAGCATCCAGACTGAACCATCCTGCCGTCCAACTCAGGCCATTGTCTTCGGTGAATGAAATCGGCGCGTCGGGCCAGTTCAAAAGCTCGGGGCACTGAATCTCGGCCACAAAGATGATCTCATGTCCCTGATGCCCTTCATGCTGGTACAGGTTCTCGATCACCAGCGGTTGCCCACTGACTTCAACTGTCACATCGAGCTCTTCCCGGAACTCACGTTTCAGCGCGTCACGCCATGTTTCGCCGAATTCGACCGATCCGCCCAAAGGGCGAACACCCTTGATGCGACCGTCGTCATTTGGGACTTCGGCAGCAAGAAGGCGGTCCCACCGCCAATGCAAGCCGATGGCTTTGACACGGATACCGTTATGAGGGCGCCAGAATGTCATACTTGTCACCGATTTTGCCATGGATGCCGTTGAATACAAAAGAAAAAGGTCTCGCTAAACGAACTAGAGAGACCTTTGAAGTTATTGCAGTTTGGGTGGTTTGGAAACCGCTTCTTCAGACTTGGCGCACGGCACCTTTCGCGGCACTTGTCGCCAGCTTGGCATAGGCCTTTAGCGCGGTTGACACCTTGCGCTTGCGCGGTGCGGCCGGAACCCATCCCTTTTCGTCCTGCTCTTCGCGGCGGGCGGCCAGTTCTTCGTTTGACACGGCCAGATGAATCGTCCGGTTGGGGATGTCGATCTCGATCTTGTCGCCTTGCTTGACCAGCCCGATTTCGCCACCCTCGGCGGCCTCAGGTGAAACGTGGCCGATGGACAGACCCGAGGTGCCACCCGAGAAACGCCCATCGGTCAGCAGGGCGCAGGCTTTGCCCAGACCTTTGGATTTCAAGTAAGACGTCGGATACAGCATTTCCTGCATCCCCGGACCGCCGCGCGGGCCTTCATAGCGGATCACCACCACGTCGCCTTCTTTGACCTTGCCGGTCAGGATGTCGTTGACCGCCTGATCCTGGCTTTCGCAAACATAGGCCGATCCGGTGAACGTCAGGCTGTTGGGGTCAACGCCTGCCGTTTTTACGATACAGCCATCTCGCGCGATGTTACCGAACAGAACCGCCAGACCGCCATCTTGGCTGAAGGCGTGTTCCTTGGACCGGATCACGCCACCTTCGCGGTCGGTGTCCAGTTCTTTGTACCGGTTCGACTGGCTGAAGGCCTGTGTCGTGCGTACGCCGCCCGGCGCGGCCTTGAACAGGTCCTGCGCCGCCGGGTTGTTCGCAACCTTGATGTCCCAGTTGGCAATCGCCTCACCCATCGTGCCTGAGTGTACGGTGCTGCAATGTTCGTGCAGCAGCCCGGCCCGGCTAAGTTCGCCAAGGATCGAGAAGATGCCACCGGCGCGGTGCACATCCTCCATGTGAACATTTTCGGTGTTGGGTGCGACTTTACAGAGACACGGCACCTGACGGCTCAGGCGATCCATGTCGGTCATGGTGAAATGCACCTCACCCTCATGCGCGATAGCTAGCAGGTGCAAAACCGTGTTGGTCGAACCGCCCATGGCAATATCCAGCGACATCGCGTTCTCGAACGCGTCGAACGTTGCGATTTCGCGTGGCAGGAAGCCTTTTTCATCCAGATCATAGTGACGCTTGGTGATCTCAACGATCCGACGACCGGCCTCAAGGAACAACTCTTTACGGTCGGCATGCGTTGCGAGCGTGGAACCGTTGCCCGGCAGCGCCAGTCCCAGAGCTTCGGCCAGACAGTTCATCGAGTTTGCGGTGAACATACCGGAACATGAGCCACAGGTTGGGCAGGCGTTTTCTTCGATATGCTGGACCTGTTCGTCGGTGAATCTGTCGTCGGCGGCGGCGACCATCGCATCCACAAGGTCGATCTTCTTGGCGTCCAGATCGGCGATGTCGATCTTGCCGGCCTCCATCGGCCCACCCGAGACAAAGATCGCCGGGATGTTCAGGCGCATCGCGGCCATCAGCATGCCGGGGGTGATCTTGTCGCAGTTCGAGATACAGACCATCGCATCAGCGCAGTGGGCGTTGACCATATATTCGACCGAATCCGCGATCACTTCGCGCGAGGGCAGGGAATACAGCATCCCGTCATGGCCCATGGCGATACCGTCATCCACCGCGATTGTGTTGAACTCTTTCGCAACACCGCCAGCGGCCTCAACCTCGCGCGCGACCATCTGGCCCAGATCCTTCAGGTGCACGTGGCCGGGTACGAACTGGGTGAACGAGTTGACGATGGCGATGATCGGTTTGCCGAAATCGTCGTCACCCATGCCGGTGGCGCGCCACAGGCCGCGAGCACCGGCCATGTTGCGGCCGTGGGTTGAGGTTCTGGATCGGTACATTGGCATGATGCTGTTTCCCTTTTGCCCCGGTTGCGATACTCGGGTTGCGTACGTTATAGCGCACGTACCACATGTGCGCTATAACGCACAAGAGGATTCGAGAGACGATCAAGATGGCACCGGACGAAATTACGTTAAAACTACGCGATGTGCGGGCGGCCTCGGGGTTGAGCCTGTCCAAAGTGGCCGAGATGACGGGTGTCAGCAAAGCCATGCTGGGTCAGATCGAACGAGGCGAATCCAGCCCGACCATCGCAACGCTGTGGAAAATCGCCAAAGGGTTTCAACTGCCGCTGAGTGCGTTGATCGGAACGGCGGCCCTGCGGGATACCGCCATGACCGACGTGTTTCACACGGTGACCTTTCCCGGCAGCATTGAGGTCAAGATCGTCTTTCCCTTCGATCCGGCGCTGGGCGCCGAAACGTTTCACGTCGACCTTGCCCCAAACCAAAGCCACGAATCCGCAGCCCATGCCGCAGGGGTGACCGAAGAAGTGTTTGTGCTGAACGGATCGCTTGAGATTCTGCGTGATGGTGACTGGGTACCGCTACAGGCCGGGCAGGGCCTGCGCTTTGCAGCCGATCTGCCGCATGGTTACAGGGCGGGGACGAATGGCGCTGCGTTTCTGAACATGCATCATTATGCACAACCAGCCGAAGTCACCTGAGGCAACGCGCTCGCTGGAAAGGTTGGGCGAGATGAAACAAGTATGTGACCCAAGTACACAGCTATGACTTTATGTCGAGGTGGCACACAGCGCGGGTCGCGCTGTGTACGGGTTCTTTTGCACGAACCGATCAGTTCGACGCAGATTGCAGCTTAGAGCTGTACTCGGACAGCGAGCTGGAAACGATATCGTACCACTCGCCCGACTGCCGCATTTCGTTCAGGCCATTGTTCAGCATCGAGATATACTGCAGCCCGTATGGGTTGGATTTATGGGCCAGCAGGCGAATGGTGGACAGATGGGTGAAGTTCTCATTCTGAACCACCTCGTTTTCCATACCCAAAGCCGCAATTGCCCCATTGGCTTGCTGAATAGCCATCCCGGTGGCGTCCGCGGTTCCGTTCATGACCGCCTCGATGCACTCTTCCGGGGTGCGGGGGCGAACAAGCGTGATTTTGGGTTCGACCAGGCCGGCCTCTTCCAGGTCATTGGTAAAGAACCCGTCCATACGACAAAATACGGCCCCTTCAAGCTCTTCGATGGAGGCTGCGCCAGCATATTTGCTGTCGGGCAGTGTGAAATACCCAACGACCGATTCATACAATGGCTGTGATGCGTAGAACCCGTTACAGCGATAAAGGCTGTCTTCACCCATGGCATCGGGGTTTTTTGCGCAATCTGGCACAACCCAGGCAACGGCGATGTCATACGCTCCGGCGGGCAGAAGTGTGTAAAGATGCGAGTTGAAATCGTTCACCCAACCCTGATTGTATTCGCGCTTGTTGCCAGCACGATGCAGGGCCGTTGTCGACAACCGCATCAAAAAGCCGCCACCCGAAAGACCTTCGTCCGTATAGGGTGCCCAATCGTTCCCGGCCAAAAGACGAATCGGTGGCTCGTAAACGTTTCTGGGTTTGATTTTTGCGGCTTTTTCTTCCTCACGCTCAACAACTTCGTTGAACTGCGATGTGGCGGTCAGTCGGCCGTCAGCGCATGGCAAATTCAGAATGGTACCAGGGGTCAGATTGTTCGGATTTCCGGCAATGACGTTTCTGTTTGCGTTGAAGATGATCTGGTAATCCCGAGAGCCATATGCCGTTTCGGAAATAGTCGCCAGCGTTTCGCCTGCTTCTACTGTGTACGATTCGCACGCGACCTGCGCCGCAGCACTTATCGGTGAGATCAAGGCAGCCAGACCCAGGGTCATGAGGCCAAACTTAATTCCAGGGGTGTTCATTTCGTTCTCCTGTAGAGTGAGTTTTTTCAACGTGCACCAGGGTCCCGGTTTTTTGTTCTATCACCCTAGTGACGTTGTGTTTTTTCTTTCGCTTACAAAATGGTAGGAAAGATGTGCCGCGCCGATTAAAATTTTACAGACTGCGGGGGAAAGCGTTTGTTCTTTTCCTGATTGCCCGTTTCCTTTGCTTCAGCGCCGATTTGTATTGGCTGTTTCCACGGCCTGAGTTCGGGCGCTTTCACAGATACTCCGGGGTACATTGACGTGGGGAAAACCGACCTTTTTGGGGCGGAAAGTGCGTTTTTTTGGGTTCAACCCTTGGTGGAGTGATAAATTACACACGGACATAAGCCCGATAAGCGGGGCTTTAGTCTTACACGCATTACTATTTGGGGTGTTTGCAACCCAGAGTATGCATGTGGTCAAACGGGTGCGCGCGCAGGACTGGTTCCTGAGAGCGCTCGCGTCAGTTGGTTTTGCCCAACATAGTCCCAATCATTCGCACATGCAGGTTCAGAGGCGTCCGTTAGCGTCATCATCCCATCCAGCCTTGAACCCGCATGCGCGCGCGTATAGGGAAAAACCAAACGCGTTTAGGGGAGGCTTTTATGCAGGACGATCCGAAAACCCTCGTTTCTACCGAATGGCTTGCTGCCCATCTCAAGGACCCGGATCTGCGGGTACTGGACGGGTCATGGTATCTGCCACAGCAAGGGCGCGACGCAAAGGCCGAATACGCCGCCGCTCATATCCCCGGCGCACGGTTCTTTGATATCGATGACATATCGGACCACCGCTCGGACTTGCCGCATATGGCGCCCCCGGTCGAAAAGTTCATGTCCCGCCTGCGGGCGATGGGCGTGGGCGACGGCCATCAGGTTGTCGTCTATGATGGGGCCGGTTTGATGTCTGCCGCCCGTGTATGGTGGTTGTTCCGGTTGATGGGGCAGGAAAACATCGCCGTTCTGGATGGTGGTCTGCCGAAATGGCAGGCCGAGGGGCATGAGATCGAAGATCTGCCGCCGGTGATCCGCGACCGCCACATGACCGTCCGGGTCCAGAACCATCTGGTCCGTGACGTCACGCAGGTATCTGCCGCCGCCAAGCTGGGAGATCATGAGATCATCGACGCACGCTCTGCTGACCGTTTTGCCGGAACCGGAACAGAACCGCGTGAAGGTCTGCGAACGGGCCGCATTCCCGGATCGCGCAACGTGCCCTTTGGCACTTTGCTGAACAAGAATGGCACGATGAAATCCCCCGAGGAATGCCGCGCCATCTTCGAGTCCGCAGGTGTGGACCTGTCGAAACCGGCTATCACATCCTGCGGGTCGGGTGTGACCGCCGCAATCCTCAGCCTTGCGCTTGAGCGCATGGGCAAGAAAGACCACTCGCTTTATGACGGCTCCTGGGCCGAATGGGGTGCCTTCCCGACCCTGCCCGTCGCAACCGGAGAGAACTGATGTTCGAAAACCTCAAACCGCAGCCTGCCGACAAGATTCTGGCGCTGATGCAGGCGTATCGCGAAGACCCGCGCGATCAAAAGATCGACCTGGGAGTTGGTGTTTACAAAAATGCCGAGGGCGTGACCCCGGTGATGCGTGCGGTGAAAGCGGCCGAAAAGCGCATCCTGGAAGAGCAAGAAAGCAAGGCCTACACCGGATTGGCGGGCGACCCGGCTTATGCCGATGCGATGATTGGCCTGATCCTAGGCACCTCGGTTCCACGCGGCAACATCGCTGCCGTGGCGACGCCCGGCGGAACCGGTGCCTGCCGTCAGGCATTCGAGATGATCCGCATGGCCAACCCCTCGGCCCGCGTGTTCGTGTCGAACCCGACATGGCCCAATCATCTGTCGATCCTGAACTATCTGGGGATGGAGACGGTCCAATACCGGTATTTCGACGGCGAAACCCGTGGCGTTGATTTCGACGGAATGATCGAGGACCTGAAAACCGCGAATGCGGGCGACGTAGTCCTGCTGCACGGCTGCTGTCACAACCCGACAGGCGCCAACCTGAACATGGTGCAGTGGCAGGAGGTCGTGAACCTGATTAACGAGCGCGGCCTCGTGGCAATGATCGATATCGCCTATCAGGGCTTTGGCGACGGACTGGAAGAGGATGCGCAGGCAACCCGACTGGTGGCCTCGTCGGTCAAGCGCTGCCTGATTGCAGCGTCCTGCTCGAAGAATTTCGGTGTCTACCGCGAGCGGACCGGCCTGTTGATGGCCATCAGTGATGACCCGGCGCAGACAGCTCTGAACCAGTCCACGCTGGCATTCCTCAACCGTCAGAACTACTCGTTCCCGCCGGATCACGGCGCACGGGTGGTGACGACGATCCTGAATGATGAAGCCCTGCGCGCTGACTGGGCGGCTGAGCTGGAAGAGGTGCGCCTGTCCATGCTGGGCTTGCGCCAACAACTGGCAGACGAGCTGCAGGCCCAAAGTGGGTCCGATCGCTTTGGGTTTGTCGCCCAGCACCGCGGCATGTTCTCGCGTCTGGGGGCGGCACCGGAACTGGTCGAAAAGCTGCGCGCGGACCACGGCATCTACATGGTCGGTGACAGCCGGTTGAACATTGCCGGCTTGAACGCGACGACAGTTCCGATTCTGGCCAAGGCGATCATTGACGTCGGTGTCTGATTCAAGCCAATAAATCAGAAAACCCGGGCGCGAACGCCCGGGTTTTTTTTGTTTTCGAGTGGCAGGCTCTTAGCCTTTCGAAAACTCTGGATAAGCTTCCATACCCAGTTCTGCCATGTCGAGGCCGTTGATCTCGTCTTCTTCGCTGACGCGGATGCCGACCGTCGCCTTCAGAATTGTCCACAGGATCAACGCGCCAACAAATGTGAACACACCATAAGCTAAGATACCGGTCAGCTGTGTGATTAGGTTTGCTTCGCCGTAGAAGATCACGGCGATGGTGCCCCAGATGCCTGCGAACAGGTGAACCGGGATGGCACCGACGACGTCGTCGATCTTGAACTTGTCCAGCATCGGAACCGCGAAGACCACGATGATGCCGCCAACTGCGCCGATCCACAGCGCTCCGAAAAGGGTCGGGGCAAGCGGTTCTGCAGTGATCGAGACCAGACCGGCCAGCGCGCCGTTCAGCACCATGGTCAGGTCAGGTTTCTTGTACAGCACCTGCGTCATGATCAGGGCTGCGATAGCACCAGATGCGGCGGCCATGTTGGTGTTGGCGAAGATGCGCGAAACGTCGGATACGTCACCTACGGTGCCCATCGCCAGTTGCGATCCGCCGTTGAAACCGAACCAGCCCAGCCACAGGATGAACGTTCCCAGAGTTGCCAGCGCAAGATTGGAACCGGGCATAGGGTGGACTTTGCCGTCCTTATACTTGCCAATACGCGGGCCAAGGATCAGGCAGCCCGCCAGAGCGGCCCAGCCGCCGACCGAATGCACAACTGTCGAACCGGCGAAGTCGGAAAAGCCCATGGCATCCAGCCAGCCGCCGCCCCATTTCCACGACCCCGAGATCGGGTAGAGGATACCAGTCAGCACGATGACGAAGACCAGGAAGGGCCACAGCTTTATGCGCTCGGCCACGGCACCGGACACGATGGACGCGGTTGCCGCCACAAAGACCAGCTGGAAGAAGAAGTCCGAACCGATAGACGCGTAGTCTAACGCCGCGTCTGCGGGCGCAACACCCACGGCATCAAGTACGGTCGGACCGCCAAGGGCAAAGAAACCATTAAAGTCGCCCGGATACATCGTGTTGAAGCCGACCAGCCAGTACATGATCGCGGCAATCGAAAATAGCGCGATGTTCTTGATCATCTGCATGGCGACGTTCTTGGAACGCACCAGACCGCCCTCGAGCATGGCAAATCCTGCAGCCATGAAGAAGACAAGGAAGCCTGCCATAAGAAACAGCAGGGTGGTAAAAATATACTGGGTGTGCAGCGCAGCTTCGCCCTCGGCGGCCTCTTGCGCCAGACCCATCTGCGGCAGCACGACTAGCGCGGCGGCTGGGATGAGAGATTTCATCAGGTTCATGTGACTTCCTCGAATGTATGTGAGTGGCGGCGCTTACAGCGCCTCTTCGTTCGTTTCCCCGGTCCGCACGCGCAGGGCCTGCTCGACATCGAGGACGAAAATCTTGCCGTCACCGATCTTGCCGGTTTTGGCGGTTTTGGTGATGGTCTCGACGATTTGGTCGGCCATCGTGGCGGGCACCACGATTTCCAGTTTGATCTTGGGCACGAAGTTCACCGCATATTCGGCCCCGCGATAGATTTCGGTGTGACCCGATTGCGAGCCGAAGCCCTTGATCTCGGTCACCATCATGCCGCGCACGCCGGCCTCGGTCAGTGCCTCGCGCACCTCCTCCAGCTTGAACGGCTTGATTGTCGCAATGATCAGTTTCACGTCTGTCCCCTCTTCCTGTCCGGCGGAACCGGTTTGTTTGCACCTGCAGAAAGAGAGCGTGACTGACCGCAGTAAGAAACGGTCAGGGTGGGAGAACGCAGGGGAAAAGGGGGGTGAGGTGCACAATTTTTGCACAAAAAAACGTTGATGCCCAAAAATCAGGCAAACTATTGAGGCCGGTTAGCGGAATTTCATACCTCTACTTCGCGCCGGTGGCAGGGTATGGTGCCTCAAAATGATAACCGGGCAGAGTTTGAGCATGACTGAGTCCAGGCGTCGCAAGACATCGCTTGTTGCAGACAAAAGATACCCTTCAAAGGGGCGTAAACCCGCTGCAACAAAGCGGACGACAAAGCCCGCCGGCAAGAAGGCGACGGCGCGCAAGACGTCGACTCGCAAAACCGCCCGGAAGAAAACCCGCAAGACGTCCGGCGGTGGCGGCGGTTTCTTTCGACGTCTTTTCCGTTGGTTGTGGCGACTGATCTGGGGCGTGACCTGGCGTGTGGGCGCGGTGGCTGCCATGCTGTTGGCTTTGGCGGTTGGGGTTGTCTACTCCTCTCTGCCTGACGTCGATGCTTTGCTAGACGGTCGGGCGCGCGGGTCGGTGACCCTGTTGGATCGGGACGGCAAGGTCTTTGCCTGGCGTGGGGACCAATTTGGTGGGGTGATCACGGCCGATACCGTATCGCCCCATCTGAAGAACGCGGTCGTCGCGACCGAGGACAAGCGGTTCTATCGCCATTTCGGCGTCAGCCCGCGCGGTGTCGCAAGCGCTGTGCGCATCAACCTGAGCGAAGGGCGCGGACCGCTGTCGGGGCATGGTGGGTCGACCATCACGCAGCAGACGGCCAAGCTGTTGTGTCTGGGTGTGCCTTATGAGCCCAGTGAATGGGAATCCGAAGCTGCTTACGAGTCCGATTGCCGTCAAGGCTCGCTTTGGCGCAAGGCCAAAGAGGCGGTCTATGCGATGGCGATGGAGGTCAAGTATTCCAAGGACGAGATCCTGACCATCTATCTGAACCGGGCATTCCTGGGCGCGGGTGCGCGCGGGTTCGAGGCGGCAAGCCAACGCTATTTCGGGATTTCGGCGGCTGAGGTCAGCCCGTCGCAGGCTGCTATGCTGGCTGGTCTGCTGGTGGCACCGACGCGCTATGCACCGACGAATAACCTTCAACGTTCGCAGGATCGGGCGCGGCTGGTGGTTGGCCTGATGGAGGCACAGGGGTATCTGACCTCGGCACAAGCAAGCAGTGCACGCAGCAATCCCGCGCAACTGTCAGAAGCCGCTGCTGCGCGAGCGGGGGGCTATTTCGCCGATTGGGTGATGGCGAGTGGACCCGAGTTCTTTACGCGCAACACGACCGAAGACGTGGTAATCCGTACCACGCTGGATCAGCGTATCCAGAAATCAGCCGAAGAGGCGCTGCAATTCATCTTTCAGGAGAAGGTCCGCGAAGGTTCCAAGGCTCAGGCCGCGATCGTGGTGATGTCGGCGGATGGGGCTGTGCGCGGCATGGTTGGGGGGCGCAAGACCCGCGTGTCCGGTGCCTTCAACCGTGCCACGCAAGCGCTGCGGCAAACGGGGTCATCATTCAAACCCTTTGTTTATGCCACCGCGCTGGAACTGGGGTATTCACCGCTGGATACGGTCGTGGATGAACCTTACTGCGTGAATATTCCGGGGTCCGGTCAGTGGTGCCCCAAGAACTACACCAACAAGTTCTATGGGCGCGTCACGCTGGCGGACGCGCTAAAGAACTCGCTGAACATCCCTGCGGTGAAAGTGGCTGAGATTGCCGGGTTGGACAATGTCCGTACCGTGACCAGCGAGTTTGGCATCGATAGCGATCTGGCGCAGGGCCCCGCATTGGCGCTGGGCGCGTCGGAAAGCACGTTGATCGAGATGACGGGGGCCTATGCGGGCATCCTGAACGGTGGCTCGGCGGTGGAACCCTATGGTCTGACCGAATTGAAGCTGTTGGGCGATCAAACCCCGGTCATGGTGACGACAACGGGCATTGGTGAGCGGGTCATCAACGACAAAGCTGCCAAGCAGCTGACGTGGATGATGGAGCGTGTGGTGTCCGAAGGCACCGGTGCGCGTGCACAACTGCCCGGTTGGCAGGTGGCGGGTAAAACCGGCACGACGCAGGCTGCGCGGGATGCCTGGTTCATCGGCTTCACGGCAGATTACGTCACGGGCATCTGGATGGGGTATGACGACAACACCCCATTATCCGGTGTGACCGGAGGCGGATTGCCGGCTGAAATCTGGAAAGAAACCATGCTGCGCGTGACCGAAGGCATGACACCGACGCCGCTGCCGATGCTCGCCCCGGACCCACCGGTCAGAACAGCGCAACCGCAGCAGCAGCGCCGAAAGACCCAAACCGGGTTGGATCGGGCCATCAACAATCTGCTGAACAACATATTCGGTGGAAATTAAAAAAAAGGCGGTGCGCTGGGCACCGCCTTTTGAATTGAATGAGCGCCTGATCAGAGGCTGTCGTCAAGGGCGGCCAAAATCGCATCACCCATTTCCGTGGTCGAAACCGGCGTGACGCCTTCATCTGCCAGCAGGTCGCCCGTGCGAACACCGTCGGCCAGCACTTTCTCGATCGCTGTTTCAAGACGATCTGCTTCCTCAAGCTGATCAAAGCTGTAGCGCAGCGCCATGGCAAAGCTGAGGATACAGGCGATTGGGTTAGCTTTTCCCTGACCGGTGATATCCGGGGCCGAACCGTGGACCGGTTCGTACATCGCTTTGGGGCGACCATTCGCCATCGGGGCACCCAGGCTTGCCGACGGCAGCATACCCAGCGAGCCGGTTAGCATCGCCGCGCAATCCGACAGGATGTCGCCAAACAGGTTGTCTGTCAGGATGACGTCGAACTGCTTGGGCGCACGCACCAACTGCATCGCGCCATTGTCGGCATACATATGGCTCAGCTCGACCTCGGGGTAATCCTTGGCCACACGGTTCACAACTTCGCGCCACAGGATGCCCGATTCCATGACGTTGGCCTTCTCCATCGAGCAGACCTTTTTGTTCCGGCGCATTGCCAGTTCAAAGGCTGAGCGCGCGGCGCGTTCGATCTCAGATTCGGTATAGCGCTGGGTGTTGATGCCAACACGCTCATTGCCTTCCTCGAAGATGCCCCGCGGCTCACCGAAATAGACGCCCGAGGTCAACTCGCGCACGATCATGATATCGAGACCGGCAACGATGTCTTTCTTCAGCGACGAGAAATCGGCCAACGCGTCAAAGCACTGTGCCGGGCGCAGGTTGGAATACAGGTCCATCTCTTTGCGCAGGCGCAGCAAGCCGCGCTCGGGCTTCAGTGAAAAGTCTAGATCGTCATATTTCGGGCCGCCAACGGCACCCAGAAGAACCGCGTCGACCTCTTGCGCTTTGGCCATGGTCTCGTCCGACAGGGGCTTGCCATGCGCGTCGTAGGCTGCACCGCCGACCAGATCCTCGCTCACGTCGAATTCCAGGCCGCGTTTCGCACCAAACCAGTCGATGACTCTGCGCACTTCGGCCATGACTTCGGGGCCAATTCCGTCTCCGGGCAGGATGAGGAGCGAGGGGTTGGACATGAAGGATCTCCTTGCGTTTTACAGCACAGGCCCTAGCGCCTGTGCGGCATCGGGTCAATGAGACGATCCCGCCTGACGGCAAGGAAAATACAGGTTTGTTTCCGTTAGCGTCTGAAAATTGCGTCAGGTCTGCTTTGCAGGCCAGATCATGGCGCAAAGTGCCGTATCAGCGAGGCAGTGTCAGGTCGACCCAGATCAGCCGATGACGGCTGGCGCGTTCGGCGGTTTTGCGTTCTTCAGTGCCTGCGGCGGGCCAGTGCACCCCGGATTCCAACACTTGCCATTGGGCGGATGGCAAGACGTAATCGACCCGCATTGGACCAACCGTTTTCCAGACCACCGTGGTTAAGTCGCCTGAGGGGTCTTCGGGTGAAGGGTCCTGAAGGCGGGGGTCGTTCAAAAACTCTTGGATCGCCTCTTTACGTCCATCACCCCGCACTGGGTCCAGATTGGCGTCACCCGCGATAACAAACAGACGACCGGGTTTGCGCCCGACTTCCCCGTCCATGACTGCGGACCAAAGGCGAATTTCATCCCGGTTTCGCAGGCCGTTGCGATCCTCGGGTCCGTCAAACACGGGGGGTGAGGCATGAAAAGTCATCAAATCCAGCTGCCCCGCCGGAGTTTCAATGGGCACAATCCAATGCGCCACGGATGAGAGCCGCTGGACGTTCTGCGCCGGTTCTGACGGGTAGGGGCCTGCGTCATGTTGGGGCAGTTCAGCGCCGGGCAGTTCCAGCCATAGCACGTTGGACAGGTCCTGAACCTGATCCGAAGTGATGGGGTAACGAGACATCACGGCCAGCCCACCTTGTCCGGTGAAGCGACCCCAACCCTGCGCGTCGCCGGGGCCGTGGGTTCGACCATCTCCGTCCAGATCAAGATCCGTTTCCAGGCCGGAATTTGGTTGGGCTGTGAAAGTGTAGGGATAGTCCAATCCGGCCTCGCGCAGCCGATTTGCCAGTGCCGCCAGCGCCAGCCCCTCAAAATCCCAATCGATCCCCTGCAAAGCAATGATATCGGGGCGGGTTTCCGCCAGAACCGCAGCAACCGCCATCACCTGATCATCACCGCGGCGAATATCGCGCAACAGCAACCCCGGGCCATCGCGGCTGAGCTCTGTGTTGAAGGTGGCAATACGGATCGTCTCTGCCTGCGCCATAACGGGCAACAGCAGCAAGATCAGGATGCGGATCATGCGGTCTGGGTAGACTCGGCTGTGGAATAAGCGCGCCGTTTTTCGACGATCAAATTGGCGATGCGCAGGGTCGCCATGCCACGCATGATCATGCTGGCGGGCAGGAAAGCCCAAGCGCTGAGCGTCCAGATCAGAGTCTGAGGATTGCTCAGAGAGATCGGATCTGCATAGTCAGTCAGCAGTTTGATCAGGGCCGGGATCAGGAACGGCAACAGAATACCGATGCAAATATTCAGCCGTCCGTCGCGCTGCAGGCGCGTTACCACATCACCGCCTTTGGTGGGGTCGAACAGCGGAAGGTTGGTCCAGACATTGAAGGCGCCGTTTCCGGTCGGCCAGCCGCGCACTTTCACCGCGTAGGCAAAGCTGGCGATCGTCACCAAAGCAGCGACATACGCGACGCTGGCAGAAATACGGACAAGTTCGATCAAGGGTGCGCTTGCATCAGTCGGCAGCATTAGGATGATCAGCCGTACTGGCGAATAGGGAAAGTCGACCACATTTGCGACGCCCAAGCCAAAGGAATAGAAGGTCGTCGTCAGGCCTGTCGGCGTATACGCATTTTTGCAGATCAACGTCAGGAAGGTGACCATCGACATCAGCCCGACAAAGCGCAAACGGTTCACAGGCGGCGCGTCGCGGAACTCGATAAAGCTGGGAAAGGCAGAGTTGTATTCAGCGAATGTCAGGAAAAACGCGAGAATGGCGAGAAAGACGACAATCTCGGTCCCATTCGTAGACGTTACTGGCAGGTACAACGCAGGTGTCAGCACCAGTAGTGCGACCAAAACTCCCCGAATCGCCGCCCCTGTTGTGCGCGCAATCACTATCCAAACCCTTTCAAAACGGATTGACCGTTTCTATTTCTTTGACGGCTTTGTCCCATCTTGCATCCGACATTTTTTGCCGGAGACCACCATTACCGCCAACATTGACGATAAGCGACAATCCGCTCAAGCCAAGGCGTAGAAAACATGTGATTTTGGGCAAAATGATGGCAAAACTGGTGCACCTTTGCATCATCCGTGCCGCAAATTAGGCGTGTATTGGAGGGTGGCCGCTACATGTTGTGATTGCCAGGACTTCAACCCCAAGAACGCGAAAGGGGCCGCCTAGGCGACCCCGATAGGTTGAGTATCCTCAGATTCGCTGCTGGAATCACACCCAGGGGCGGGCCTGGCTTGCGTGATCTTCGAATTTGTCGATGTGATGATCTTTCTCCATCGTCAGGCCGATATCGTCCAAACCATTCAGCAAGCAGTGCTTGCGATGTGGGTCGACACTGAACTCGATCACAACGCCATCTGAGGTGGTGATCTGCTGATCTTCCAGATGCACGGTCATGCGAGCGTTTTCGCCTTTGTGGGCATCTTCCATCAGGATCGCGTGGTGCTCTTCCTCGACCACGATGGGCAGAATTCCGTTCTTGAAGCAGTTGTTGAAGAAGATGTCAGCAAAGCTGGTCGAGATCACAACCTTGATGCCGAAATCCTTGATCGCCCATGGCGCGTGCTCACGAGATGAGCCGCAGCCAAAATTGTCGCCCGCGACCAGAATTTCGGTCTGACGATAGGCGGGTTTGTTCAGAACGAACTCTTCGTTTTCGCCCCCGTCATCATGATAACGCATCTCATCAAACAGCACGACGCCAAGGCCGGACCGTTTGATGGTTTTCAGGTGCACTTTCGGAATGATCATATCGGTGTCGATATTGATCAGCGGCATTGGGGCGGCCACCCCGTGGACTTTGTCAAACTTTTCCATGTCTACACTCCTGCAGGAGAGGGCCGCGCCCGTGTCCCGCGTTTAAGCTTGTTTCGCTTCTGTTGTTGCGTCGTTGGGTGCGTTCCGGATGAAGAACGCCATAAAGACTAGGCCGAACCCGTTGAACAGCATCTCAATGCCCAGGAAGATACCCAAAATGCTCAGCAGCACCTGAGGATCGCTTCCTACATAAGTCCAGATGATACCGGCAAGGACGATCGACAAGATGCCCGAGATCATCGTGGGCCAGAAAAACTGTGTTCCTTTCATCTGGAACGACAGAATAACCCGCGCGATGCCGCCTGCCATGAACAGGATCAGCATCACGGTCGCCAAGGTCAGGGTTCCCTGCAACGGGTGGTCCAGGAAGGACCAGCCCAGAAACAGCATCACAGCACCCATGATGAGTGACAGAATTTTGTTGCCGGTGCCTTCAACCGTAAAGCCGCCAACAACCTGCAGCGCGCCTGATATCAGCAGCAACACACCGGTTACCACCGTCACCGCGACGGATGCCACAACTGGCGCGCCCAGTACAAAGATACCGAACGCTATGGATAGTAGCCCCAGTAGGAGCCATTTGACCCAGTCACTCATGTTTTCAATCCCTCAAATATCTAGATATGAGGGGACCTTACATCAATTCACGGACGTCTGTCAGCCGTCCTGTGATTGCCGCTGCGGCAGCCATCGCCGGGCTCAGCAAATGGGTGCGTCCGCCCCGGCCCTGACGGCCTTCGAAGTTGCGGTTCGAGGTCGCGGCACAGCGTTCGCCGGGCTGCAGCTGGTCAGGGTTCATCGCCAGACACATTGAACATCCTGCCAGCCGCCATTCGAACCCGGCCTCTTTGAAAATCTCGGCCAGACCTTCTTCTTCAGCCTGCGCACGAACCAGACCTGAACCGGGTACGACCATGGCACGCATGCCGTCCTTGACCTTTTTGCCCTTCAGGATCTCGGCAGCGGCGCGCAGGTCTTCGATGCGGCCATTGGTGCAGGACCCGATGAAAACGGTGTCAATCTCGACGTCGCTCAGCTTTTGACCGGCTTCCAGACCCATATATTCGATAGACCGGCGGGCCGCGTCGACCTTGCCGCCTTCGAAATCTTCGGGGTTCGGCACGGTTGCGGTGATCGGCAGAACGTCCTCGGGGCTGGTGCCCCATGTGACGACCGGCGCGATGTCTTCGCCGCGCAGGGTGATGACCTTGTCAAAATGCGCGTCTTCGTCGGTAAACAGCGTTTTCCACCAGGTCAGAGCGGCTTCCCACTGGGCACCTTTCGGCGCGTGGGGGCGGCCTTTGACATATTCATAGGTGGTCTCGTCCGGCGCAATCAGGCCAGCGCGGGCGCCGCCTTCGATGGCCATGTTGCAGACGGTCATTCGGCCTTCCATCGACAGATCGCGGATCGCTTCGCCGCAATATTCGATGACATAGCCGGTGCCACCGGCAGTGCCGGTTTCGCCGATAACGGCCAGAGTGATGTCCTTCGCGGTCACGCCCGGCTGCAATTTGCCGGTGATTTCCACCTTCATGTTCTTGGATTTCTTCTGGATCAGGGTTTGCGTGGCCAGAACATGTTCAACCTCGGACGTTCCAATGCCGTGGGCCAGTGCGCCAAACGCGCCATGGGTGGCGGTGTGGCTGTCGCCGCAAACCACGGTCATGCCGGGCAGGGTCCAGCCCTGTTCGGGGCCGACGATGTGCACGATGCCCTGACGAACGTCATTCACCGGGTAATAGTGAATACCAAAATCCTTGGCGTTCTTATCCAGTGCTTCGACCTGAATGCGCGACTCGGGGTTTTCGATCCCGTTTACGCGATCCGCAGTGGTCGGAACGTTGTGATCCGGCACGGCGATGGTCTTTTCCGGTGCGCGCACCGGACGGCCCGCCATCCGCAGGCCTTCGAACGCTTGCGGGCTGGTGACTTCGTGCACCAGATGGCGGTCGATATAAAGCAGGCAGGTGCCATCATCGGCTTCGTGCGCGACATGGGCATCCCAGATCTTGTCATAGAGTGTTTTGGGGGACATCGGTCCTCTCCCGTATGTAATGAGAAATAGCTGGCGAGTGGCTGGGCGCCGCTTATAGGCGGGCCAGAACCGTGCGGGCGGCCCCAAAGAACCGTTCACGCAGGCGCGTGCGGTCTTGCAGTGTCGGAGCGGGGGCCAAATAGACTCTCATGCGCCTCAGATATATCGCGGGTGCCCGTCAATCAAGGTTCAATCCGGCCTCGGGCTTGCATCACCCCGAGTTGCTGTCCAAGCTGCGGGTCAGGAGACCTGTATGAACCAAGACCTGATCCCCAGCTCGCTGTCGGAACTCTATGAAAACATGGTCGCGGGGTTTTCCGTGCAGTTCGGCAAACTTGTTGATCTGATCGTCACGCCGGGTTGGCGGCGGCACCAGTTGATCATCATTCTCGCTCTGTGGGCTTTGGCATATGTGCTCAAGCTGGTCACGCAAAACCGGTGGGAAACCTGGGCACGTGCCCGCACCGGCTGGCCCAAATGGCGGCTGCGCACTCTGGTTCAGCTGATGCAGCGCCTAACACTGGTCTATTTCGTTTTGTTGTCCTGGACGCTGTACCTGTTCATGCAGAATGTGACCTGGCCGTCGCACAGTTACATTATCGGCGTGATCGCGACATTGGCCGCCGCTTGGCTGGCGATCGCGCTGGTGGCGCGACTTGTCCGCAACCGTACGCTGCGGCGGATCTTTAAATGGGCGATGTGGGTCTATGCAACGCTGGTTGCGCTGAATCTGACCGATGATGTGGCCGAGTTTCTGGACGGCGTGGCGATTTCCATTGGTGATCTGCACATCTCGGCGCTGGGGATTCTCAAGGCCGTATTGCTGATCGGCGTGCTGCTGACGTTGGCCCGCATCGGGACCCGCACGGCCGAGCGGGGATTGCAGAGGAACGACGACATCACGCCTTCGATGCAGGTTCTGTTGGCCAAAGGCATTCAGGTTCTACTGTACGGCGCTGTCTTTATGGCGGCCATCCGCACGCTTGGGTTTGATCTGACTGGCATCGCGCTGTTGTCAGGCGCAATCGGCGTGGGCATCGGTTTTGGTCTTCAAAAGGTTGTGTCGAACCTGATTTCCGGGATCATCATCCTGATGGACCGCTCGATCAAACCGGGCGACGTGATCTCGTTGGGCGATACCTTTGGTTGGATCAATGCGCTGGGCGCGCGCTATGTATCAGTGGTCACCCGAGATGGGCGTGAATACCTGATCCCGAACGAGGATCTGATCACCAATCAGGTCGTGAACTGGTCGCATTCGGACAAATATGTGCGGTTGGATCTGGATTTCGGCACCAGCTATGACGACGATCCGCACCTGGTGCGCGCAACCGCGATCCGGGCAGTTAAATCGGTGAAACGTGTTCTCAGCGGCGGTTCACATGAGCCGGTCTGCCATATAACCGGGTTCGGCGACAGCAGCGTGGACTATGTGCTGCGGTTCTGGATCAGCGATCCGACCAAGGGGCTTACCAATATTCGGGGCAATGTTTACCTCGCCCTCTGGGACGCCTTCAAGGCCGAGGGGATATCGATTCCTTTCCCCCAGCGCGAGGTTCGGCTGCTGCCCGACGGCGCAGACTCGCAACAGATCGCCAAAGAGTGAGCACCCGTGCGGACGCAAAAGCGCCCGTTCATTGAAATGTTGCATTCCCCTTGTTACCTTATTAGTACCCCTGCGCCGGGGTTTGGCGGCGCGCAACAAAGGAGGACTATGTCCTGTCTCTACATACACAGGCGGGTTTGCCCGCCGATGACGGGGCCAATGTAATGGCCCACTCTCAGTCAATCAGCGACAAGCTGCTTGAGCGTATCCTTTCCTCACTTTCCGATGACAAGGCCGAAGATGTCGTGCAGATCAACCTGCAAGGCAAGTCGTCTGTCGCGGATCACATGGTCATTGCGTCCGGGCGTTCGACACGTCAGGTCTCGGCCATGGCCGAAAAGCTGACGGATCGCATCAAGCAGGAATTCGGTTTCACCTCGAAGGTCGAAGGCAAGGATGCCGGCGACTGGGTGCTGATCGATACGGGCGACGTGATCGTCCATATCTTCCGCCCCGAAGTGCGTGAATTCTATCAGCTGGAAAAGATGTGGCTGCCTCAGGGCGGCAGCGCCTCGGCCAACTGAGGCGCTATCCCGGCCTGCATTAACAGGCCGGAGGCGAGAGAAATATGCGTATAAGCATTTGTGCGGTCGGGCGATTGCGTGCCGGACCGGAGAAGTCCCTGCTTGACGATTATCTGACCAGATTTGACCGGACCGGCCGTAGCCTGAGCCTTGGTCCTGCACAGGTGATCGAAGTTGAGGACAAAAAAAACGCAGGGATGGGGGCCGAGGCCGCGTTGCTGCGCAAGGCCCTGCCCAAAGGTGCGGTGATCTGCACACTGGATGAACGTGGGCGGGTGATGTCCTCGCCTGATTTTGCAAAAAAACTGGGTGGCTGGCGCGATGCCGGGCGGCAGGATCTGGCATTGATCATTGGCGGTGCGGACGGAATAGACCCTGATCTGCGGGCCGAGGCCGATTTTTCCATCTCATTCGGGTCGATGGTCTGGCCGCATATGCTGGTCCGTGTGATGCTGGCCGAGCAACTTTACCGGGCCGCGACCATCCTGTCGGGCGGTCCCTATCACCGGGTCTGACATGGCGCAGCTTTTGATCGTCTACCATTCGCGCACCGGCGGCGCCCGTCAAATGGCCCAAGCCGCCGCGGCAGGAGCGCGGGACGAAGCGGAAACGGTTCTGAAAACTGCAGATCAGGCGACCCCTGAGGATTTGCTGGCCGCGGATGGGTTTATCTTCTGCGCGCCCGAGAATCTGGCTGCGATTTCAGGTTTAATGAAAGAGTTCTTTGATCGCTGCTACTACCCTGTTCTGGGCAAGATCGAAGGACGGCCCTATGCCCAGATGATCTGTGCCGGGTCTGATGGCGAGAATGCGGCCCGCCAAACCGCGCGGATTGCCACTGGGTGGCGCTTGAAAGAGGTTCAGTCGCCGCTGATCATCTGCACCCATGCGCAAACGCCCGAAGCTATTCTGGCCGAAAAGACCATCCCGCAAAACCAACTGGATGAGTGCCGTGATATTGGGGCTGCGTTGGGTGCGGGTCTGGCGCTGGGTGTGTTCTGAAGATCAGTTCAGTGTGACCAACGTCGTCTCGTCACCCCAGCCATCGACACTGCACCGCGCCTGAATCTGAACCTGAGACACGCCATCTGGAATCGCCACCCCGGATAGTGAGCGTGTAAAGGGCTGCTCATTCTCATGCGGGTGATGCAATACGCGCATACCCAGTTCATTGCCGTCCATGTCCAGAACACGCCAGCCATCGGCATAGTGATCCCACCCGGTATCGGGATGGCGGATCGTCACGTCGAATCGCCACGTGTCGCCGCTTTGGCTGGCCGCCACGTTTTCAAGCATAGAAGGGTCGGCAAGCGCTGGGCTGGCGAGAAAAAGGCTGAGAATCAAATACCGCATGAGGCGATCCTAGGCTGTGTCCGTCGGCTTCGCGATCACGAATCCGTGTCGCGCGGTTGGGACAGCAGGACCAGCCGGGAATGCGACGCAAACTCGCGCCGGTATAGGACACCAAATGTGATCGCCGTGCCCAGCATCAGCGCCACGGGGCCAAGTATCCAAGCAACGGATGCCAGGGCAAAATAAGTCACGCGCAAACCGCGGTTAAAGCTGCGCGCCGCGGTGACGCAGATCTCGGCCGCTTGTGCTGCGCGCGGATAGGCTTGTGGGTCCGACGGTTCATTGGGCACCGAGGCCATCAGAACCGCGCAATAGCCAAACAACCGGTGCGCCCACACATATTTCAGGAATGCATTGGCCAGAAGCAGGATGATGATCAGGATCTTGATCTCCCACACCATGGCCGGTGCGCTACCGATGGCCAGATCATTGGCGACGCCGGCAAGACTTTCGGTATTGCCCAGCAGGGCCAATCCGCCCCCGATGGCGATCATCGTGGTCGAGGCAAAAAATGTGCTGCCCTGCCGCATCGCCGCGACCACCTGCGCGTCAAACATTCGGGGTTGCCGGGTGACCATTTCCCGCATCCATTCTCGACGATAGTCATCCATCATCACTGTGACGGAATGCTTGTTGGGTGACGGGTTTTCGATCCGCCATCCGATCCACAGCCAAGTGATCAGCAACACGGCAATGGCCGCATAATCCAGCGGTGAAAACAGTTGTGCGCGATCAATCCAAGTCATGCTGCGACCTTAGGGCCAGACATGAGAACTTGCCAGATGGGGAAATTGGTAATATTATTTTACCAAATAGAGGATCAGCCATGGAAATGCCAACGCCAAACCCTGACATTCTGCGCCGCAAGACCGTGGTTCTACAACGTTTGTTGCAAGTGTTGCCCGAGGACGCGGTGATTCACGAACCGTCCGAGACTCGTGCTTATGAATGTGACGCGCTGACGGCATATCGGTGCCCTCCGATGCTGGCGGTTCTGCCGTCGACCACGCAAGAGGTCTCGGACGTATTACGCATCTGTAATGAAGAAGGTGTTCCTGTGGTTCCGCGCGGTTCGGGTACGTCATTGGCCGGTGGCGCCTTGCCAACGGCGGATTGCGTCATCCTTGGCGTCGCCCGGATGAATGAGGTGCTGGAGGTCGATTATGACAACCGTTTCATTCGCGTTCAATCAGGCCGCACCAACCTGAGTGTGACTGGAGCGGTCGAGGAAGACGACTTCTTTTATGCGCCGGATCCGTCCTCACAGCTTGCCTGTGCCATTGCCGGGAACATCGCGATGAACTCGGGCGGGGCGCATTGTCTGAAATACGGCGTGACCACGAACAACCTGTTGGGCGTAAAGATGGTGCTGATGGATGGCAGCGTGGTCGAGATTGGCGGCGCGCACCTGGACTCTGGCGGCTTGGACCTGTTGGGAGTCATCTGCGGGTCAGAAGGGCAGTTGGGCGTGGTGACCGAAGCCACATTGCGGATATTGCGAAAACCCGAAGGTGCACGACCCGTGCTCATGGGATTTGATGACAACGAAGTTGCCGGGCAATGCGTCTCGGACATTATCAAGTCGGGCATCCTGCCGGTTGCAATCGAATTCATGGATACCCTGTGCATTAAGGCCTGCGAAAACTTCGCCCATGCAGGCTACCCCGACTGCACCGCTTTGCTGATTGTCGAGGTCGAAGGGTCCGAGGCCGAGATGGACTATCAATTGTCAAAAATCATCGACATCGCCAAGCGCCATAACCCGGTGGAGCTGCGCGAAAGCCAATCGGCTGAGGAAAGCGCGAAAATCTGGCTGGGGCGCAAGTCGGCCTTTGGTGCGATGGGGCAGTTGAACGACTACATGTGCCTGGACGGCACGATCCCGGTATCGTCCTTGCCGGAAGTGCTGCGCCGGATTGGTGAAATGAGCGAAGAATACGGCCTGCCGGTCGGCAACGTGTTTCATGCAGGCGATGGCAACATGCACCCGTTGATCCTGTTTGATGCCAACAAGCCGGGTGATCTGGAGAAATGTGAGGCGTTCGGAGCCGATATCCTGAAGCTTTGCGTTGATGTGGGTGGCTGCCTGACAGGTGAGCACGGGGTTGGGATCGAAAAGCGCGATCTGATGCACCATCAATACGCGCCTGCGGACCTTGAGGCGCAGATGGCCGTAAAGGATGTGTTCGATCCAAAGTGGTTGCTGAACCCCGCCAAGGTTTTTCCGTTGAATGCGTCTGAATCCCGACGCATCGCGCAGATTGCCGCTGAATAATCGGCTCTAACAAAGAAGAATTGTCATGAAACCAAAGACAGAAGCCGAACTGGCCGAGTTGGTGGCCGGGCTGAACGAACCGGTCCGCATCAAGGGAGGCGGTACGCGCGGTGTTGCGGGACAAGATGCGGTGATTGAAACAAGCGGAATAACCGGCATCACACTTTACGAACCCGGTGCGCTAACGCTGGTGGCGAAAGCCGGCACGCCGGTGACAGAGATCGAGGCCGCATTAGATGCAGAAGGTCAGCAATTGGCTTTTGAGCCTATGGATCATCGGGGACTGTTGGGGACCAGCGGCATTCCGACCATAGGCGGTGTCGTGGCGGCCAACATATCAGGGCCACGGCGGATACAGGCAGGGGCATGTCGTGATTTCCTTTTGGGCGTGCGCTATGTCGATGGCATGGGGCAGGTCGTCAAGAATGGCGGCCGGGTCATGAAGAACGTCACCGGCTATGATCTGGTCAAGCTGATGGCGGGATCCTGGGGCACTTTGGGTGTTTTGACCGAAGTGTCGTTGAAAGTACTACCCAAGCCCGAAATCTCGGCTACGCTGTCCGTTCAGGTGCCCGATGTGACCACGGCAGTTGCAGCGCTGTCCGCCGCATTGAAATCCCCTTTTGACGTCAGCGGAGCGGCGTACGACCCGGATATGGGAAGCGCCTTACTGCGCCTCGAAGGATTTGCGGGTTCGGTGACATACCGATCGGATCAACTGAAATCCCTACTGTCTGTTTTCGGCGAGGTTGCCGAACTTGAGCATCCTGGCACATTGTGGGCCGACCTGCGTGATGCAGCCGGTTTCCACGAACAAAGCGGTGATGTCTGGCGCATTTCGGTCAAACCCTCGGATGCGCCGGACATCGTTGCGCGCATCCGGGCAGATCGGACGTTGTTTGATTGGGGTGGCGGGTTGATCTGGGCCTTGGTGCCGGTTGGAACTGATCTGCGGGCGCAATTAGGCGCGTTTGACGGTCACGCAAATATCGTGCGGGCAGGACAGGATACACTTGCCGAACTGGGGCGTTTTCAACCGGAGGCGCATGGTATTGCGGCTCTAACCAAGGGTATTCGTCAAAGATTCGACCCCCGCGGTTTGTTTAATCCGGGGTTGATGGGGTAAGCCGATGCAGACGACGTTCACCGAAAAGCAGTTGCAAGATCCCGCGATCCAAAGATCAAATGAAATCCTGCGAAACTGCGTCCATTGTGGGTTTTGCACAGCCACATGCCCGACATATCAGGTGCTGGGGGACGAGTTGGATAGTCCACGGGGGCGCATTTACCTGATCAAGGACATGCTGGAAAACGAGCGTGTGCCGGATGAGAAAACGGTCAAGCATATCGACCGCTGCCTGTCTTGCCTGGCCTGTATGACCACATGCCCATCGGGGGTGCACTATATGCATCTGGTCGACCACGCGCGGGAATACATCGAAGAGAACTACAAACGCCCCTTCTCGGATCGTGCGCTGCGTTGGGTGTTGGCTCAGATCCTGCCTTATCCGATGCGGTTCCGCTGGGCTTTGATCGGGGCGAAGCTCGGGCGGCCATTCCGCTTTCTGATGCCTGATGCCCGGTTGCGTGCCATGCTGGACATGGCACCCAAACATATCCCGCCCGTTAGTCGCAATGACGACCCGCAGAGATTTCCGGCTAAAGGACCGCAGAGCAAGCGCGTTGCGCTGATGACGGGTTGTGCGCAAAAAGCTTTGAATACAGACATTAACGACGCAACTATTCGACTTTTGACGAGGATGGGATGCGAAGTCGTCGTGGCCGAAGGGGCAGGGTGCTGCGGCGCCCTGACCCATCACATGGGCAAGACTCGCGAAAGTCATGAGGCCGCAAAAGCCAATATCAGGGCCTGGACCGCAGAAATGAACGGCGACGGGCTGGACGCCATCGTCATCAACACCTCGGGCTGCGGTACGACGGTGAAGGATTATGGCCATATGTTTCGCAATGATCCCATGGCCGAAGACGCGGCGCGGGTGTCGTCGATTGCAATGGATATCAGCGAACTGCTGATCCAGCTGGAGCTGCCACAGGGCGAAGACAAGGGCCTGACCGTTGCATATCATGCAGCGTGTTCTCTGCAGCACGGTCAAAAGATCAAAGCTCATCCCAAAACTCTGCTGAAACAGGCTGGTTTCGCCGTGTTAGAGCCTGCAGATAGCCACCTGTGCTGCGGCAGCGCAGGGACTTACAACCTGATGCAGCCCGAGATTTCGGGCAAGCTGAAGGACCGCAAGGTCACAACGCTGGAAGCCAAAAAGCCGGACGTGATCGCGGCAGGCAATATCGGATGCATGATGCAGATCGGCTCTGGCACGAACATTCCCGTGCTGCACACGGTCGAGCTTTTGGATTGGGCAACCGGCGGGCCGGTGCCGCGGGCCTTGCGTGAACCAGCCAAATCTGAGGTTCCGGTCCTTAGATAGACCATGCTGATGCAACTGCGCACCACTCGCCACGTTAAACGGACGCGGGCGTCATCGCCCTATTTTTGCCGCACCGGAGACGTAGGAAAATACGTCAACAGCAAAGCCGGAGTGCCGTTTGCGAAACTGGATCACAGCATTGGCACTGGCTTTGACGCCATTGTCCGCCGCAGCCCAGGATACCGGGTTGAAAAGCCTGGACACCACCGATGCGGGGCGCGCGTGGATGGCGGTCGGGCGCCTGGATATCAAGGACGGCGCCGGGTTTTGTACCGGGACACTGATTTCTCCGACCCAGGTTTTGACGGCTGCCCATTGTCTGTTCGATAAGGTAACTGGTCAGCGGATCGACCTGGCAGAGGTCGAGTTTCTGGCCGCCTGGCGTCTTGGACGTGCATCGGCCTATCGGGCCGCACGTCGCGCTGTTGTTCACCCAGACTACGAATACAGCACCGAGGCAACGGCCTCGCGGCTGTACAATGACATCGCGCTGATCGAGCTGTGGCAACCGATCCGCAATACGAGCGTAATTCCGTTCGAGACCGGAAACCGTCCGGCCCGAGGTGCCGAAGTGGGGGTCGTGTCCTACGCGCAGGATCGGGCCGAGGCTCCCTCGTTGCAAGAAGTGTGCTCGGTCATGACGCGCACATCCAACGTTTTGGTGTTGTCCTGTGACGTCGAGTTCGGGTCGTCGGGCGCACCGGTCTTTTCCTTTGAAGGGGACCGGCCGCGCATCGTTTCGGTCGTCGCAGCCAAGGCCGAATTCAACGGGCAGCGCGTGGCCGTCGGCACCGCGGTCGAAGATTCATTGGAACTGCTGCAGGCAGAATTGTCGGCTGGCCGCGGATTTGGCGTATCTTCCTCCCAAGGAGGGACACGCCGCAATATTGGAGCAAGGTTCATAAAACCATGAGTCGCTTTTTTCTGAATTTTCTTTTGTTTCTTTCAATTTCCGCCTCTGCAACTTACGCCCAGACCGCCAAGCGCAAACTGACGGACCGCGATGACCTTTACGGGTGGGAGGCGGTTGGACGTCTGGACATCGGCGATGACGGGTTTTGCACAGGCACCCTGATTGCGCAGGATCTGGTTTTGACCGCTGCGCACTGTGCGTTGGACAAGGCTAGCGGCAAAACCTACGAGCCGGGAAAGGTGACTTTTCGCGCTGGTTTGAGCCATGGTGAGGCGCTGGCAGATCGCAAAGTCATGCAGATTGCCGTGAACCCGGAATATGTCAGCAATGCCCCGCTGTCACCGAATAATGTCCGCGCCGATGTTGCGCTGATGCGTTTGGAACAGCCGATCCCTTATTCTATCGCCAATCCGTTTGCCTTGCACACGGGGCGCGTTGCCGGAACCGAGGTCAGCTTAGCCTCATACGGGCGCGGCCGGTCCGAGGCGATCACGCGGGAAAGGTCCTGCCGTATCCTGGGTCGCCAGCAAGGGTTGATCACCTTCAACTGCGACATCACTTTTGGCTCGTCCGGTTCGGCATTGCTGGCCAGAAATGGCCCGCGCTGGCAGATCCTGTCAGTTGTCTCAGCAATCGGAACCTACGGGGGCCGCGTGGCCGGCTACGGGATGGAACTGTCTGGAATTGTTGCCGAACTCAAGGCGGACTTGCGGCGCGATGCCCCGCGCCCCCAGGCAACGATCCGCCGGCTGCAAGTCGGATCCGACAAGTCGAATTCCGGCGCGAAATTCATCAGCTCGGGCGGGGGTTGAACTCGATCAAAATGCTACCCATGTGAACTGTGTCGGGTCGCCACGAACGGGGCCCGTATCAACCAGATGCCCGTCCGAACGGAGGGCAGAACACAGATCGCTCTGATATGAGGATATGACACATGCGTAGTTTTGATTTTGCACCCCTGCACCGCGCCACCGTTGGTTTCGACCAGATCGCCGATATGATGGATCGCGTGCTGACCAATGATGTGGCTCAGCCGAGCTACCCGCCTTACAACATCGAAAAGACCGATGCCGACACCTATCGCATCTCGGTTGCTGTCGCCGGCTTTTCGGAAAATGACCTGTCGGTCGAAGTGAAAGAAAACGCCCTTATCGTTGCTGGCAAAAAAGCCGCCGAGGACAAAGAGCGCAGCTATCTGCATCGTGGCATCGCCACCCGCGCGTTCGAACGCCGCTTTGCGCTGGCCGATCACGTGCGTGTCACCGGTGCCAACCACGAAGACGGCATGCTGAACATCGACCTGAAGCGCGAAGTGCCCGAGGCCTTGAAACCGCGCCGGATCGAGATCTCTTCGGCCAATGCCATCGAAAAGGATGTGGTCGACGCCAAAGCTGTAAACTAAGGCGACCTAAAACGCCGCGATAATCGTTCCTCTCTGGATTATCGCACCATACGCCCCGCGTTCCTCCAGACGCGGGGCGTTGTTTTTTTGTAGTACCAGAAGGTCCGCAATGCGGGACAAAGCTGACGTCCACAGGGCTCATCGATGATTGCCGCAACAACTGTGGTCAACGTGTATGATGTCAAAAAAGAAACAACTGTGTCACGAAATCAGAATCGAACACTAAGATTTGCCCCCAAACCATGTTCTTGACCATTTGAACGTACCGAATAGCCGTATCCTGCTGTTAGTCTGGCTTGCTCGGATATTTGATATCCCAGCCCCAACCCGAGGACGAAGCCGTTGGTTCCTCGGTTTTGCCCGACCTGCGTAAATGTCCCAAATATCGGGCTTGTAACCGTGACTTCATGCTCACTATCCTTGTTGGCAAAAAAGTCGTACTCGTAGCGAGCAAAGGCAATTGGGGTTAGCACACCATTGTCACTCAAAAAGTCCCGTTGATAGTCGACGCCAATCGAGGCGACCAAAGACTCTGCATCCGCTTTTTCAATTGAATAGTTGAAATCGCCGCCTCCGGTTTCTGTTCCAGAGCCTTGTTGGATGCGCCCGTAGTTTAGTCCGAAAACCGTGGAAACTCTTGCGCCACTCTCCAGATTAAACAGCTTCCGTGCCTGGATACCGGCGTGAATGCCTTCTTGGTCCAAATCCGACTTTGCCTCGCCTCCCGTAAATCCGTCTACAGAAGGGTTATTCCGCTTGGCGTCAGTTTCACCGAACATGTAACCGATCAGCCCAGAGAACTCCCACGTTCCAGTCGTTGTACGCCCGTAGACGCCCGCGTGATAGCTGTCGGTGGAAAAGTCCTGATCAACTTGATCGTGCTCATCCATTGAGGACGTCCCGAATCCTGCGTACACGCCAACGACCCCTCTTTCCGAACTGAAGACATCCGCACCGACCAAAATGGTGCCGAGCGAATAGTCGAATGTCCCGAGGCCGTTAGTTCCATCAACGTCCCCGCTCACATACGCTGTGTCGATCCACCAGCGCCGATCAGAGCAGTCGACTGCACCACTAGGGCTGTGGACCGTGTCGATGCCACCTGATGCAACGGGTCGGTTTTGATTGTTGAGACCAACTGCTTGAAATTTGCGGCAGTCAGCATGGCTCAGAACCGTGTTGGTTATCAGGTCTAGTTGCTCAAGCCCAATGGTCAGGTTGGAGGAATAGGGTTCCGCATGCACACGATTAAACCCAGCCAGACCTGAATTGGTGAGCGTGTTGACTGCGGCACCAATTGTTGAGCCACTACTGAGCCCCGTCCCCGGTGACGTGTTTGTGGTATTAGCAACCGCTCCAGCGAGGTTGCTGGCATTTGGCGAACTGGTAACTGCCGGGTTCTGCGGCAAGCTTGAGACCGGTTGTGCAGTGAATGCAATGTCGACCTGACCATCTGCCGTGGGCGTATTGGCTATCGTAAGGTTAGACAAAGCTGGCAGAGATCCACCTGCAACGAGCGTCGGTGAGTCTCCATCAAAACTTGAAGCTCGAAAAACAGTATAATTGTTGCCGGCAGCGTAGTCTTGCGCAGTCAGGCCGGGCCGAGCAGCTTCGACTTGTATGGTAGCTTTGTTGATACCAGTGACTGCGTCTGTTGACGAAACCAGATCCGCATTTTGTGCCGCTGTGGGGTCGACTTCCGACAAAATCGTCGACCCTGCATCGAAGGAAATTGCACTATTAATATTCAACGTCCCAATCGAGGAGCCCGGTGAAAGAACAGCGCCATTTCTCACGTTGAAATTGAATGCGTTCACGGTGCCGTTGCCGGCCAGAGTACCAAAGTTATCAAAATCGACCGTGGTCAGACTGCTGGATGCATCGAGTCGTAGCGTTGTGCCGCCACCTATCACCATATCGCTAGTGGCCGACATCGAACTGTTGGTCAGAGTAAAATCAGACGCTTCAGCAACTCTTGTCTGAATATTGAGCACACCAAAAGCGATTTCTGTCGCGTTAGTGACTGTCAAATCATCGTAGGTCAATGGAGTATCTGACTGGAAGTAAACCTCTGTAGGATCAACATCGCCACCGTTTGCAGGTGCAAATGTCATGGATCGTCCTGATCCAATCGAAGTCCCTACAATATTGACTCGTAGTGTGCCGTTGATTTGCGTCGTCAAGGCCTCCCGTGAAACAAAGTCGCCGCTCCCAGCCGCTACATCGACGTTCAACAAAGTCAGTACCGATGCTCTGTCTGGATTTTGACTCTGCCCCGGGACATAAAGCTCAATTTCCCCAGAAGGCGTTATGGAAGAATTACCAATCAGAAGCGCCGTGATGGGTCCGTTTGGAATTGGCAGGCAGGTTTTCACAGTAGAAGATATCGTCTGCCCGCTAAGAATAGTCTCTGTTCCAGCAGTGTATTCGTCACGGGGAGCACCAACTTCGACGCAAGATTGCGAACTTTGGGCCCAGGCATCGCCCGGCAATAGCAAATAAGCCAAGGCACCCAACGTGGAACTAGAGACAATTAAGCGCTGAGCGTACCTTGCTGAATTTGCCGGGTCCTTTGTTTGCATTAGCGTTCTCCCCTAACTACACAAGTTAGGCTACACCCGTTTTTGATATGCAGTGCATTTTTTTTAAGTATTTCGGAAAAGTCGAACGATTGACTGCTTTGGGCTCAAATCTGACGTCTGAAGTTAAATGACCCCGCACAATTTCGTGCGGGGTCCTTCTGTGTTTTTCCTGTTGAGTTTAGTTCCCACCAGTCACCGACCCGATCGACCAGAACATCGTCTCGCCCGAGGCATCGTCGACACCGTCATTGTCGGTCATCACAAACGCTTCGCCCGAGGGCAGGATGGCCAGACCTTCGATCTTGTCCAGAACGTAACCACCGGTTGAGGTCAGGTCAGGCAGCAGGTCGCGGACCTCTTGCTTGCTGACCACGGGCAGGGGACCGCCTAACGGGGCCGGGGTCATCTCTGACAGCGGGATACGGTAGACCTTTTTGGTCACGGCGCGGTGGTCATGTTGATTGTCGCGCTCGATGACATAGACATGGTCACCAAATGCCACGATTTCCGACAGGCCAACCCAGCCTTTTTCCGGGTCAGCCTTGGGATAGTGCACTGCACCCCATTCCTTGGTGTCCAGATTGTACGCGACCAGTTTCACGTGGTTCTTGGGGTCGTCCTTCCATTCGCGCTGAACGGCCATCCACAGGGTGTCGCCAACCTTGGTGATGCCCTCAAAGCCAAAACGCTTTTCGACTGCCATCAGTTCCGGCGGCAGGCCGATCTCGCCTTTGCGATCCTTGATCAGGCCATCAGCGGACACGTGGTAGATCGCGTGCGGGATAACACGGTCGGTGCGCCCTTCGGAGGCGACGTAGAATCCGCCTTTACCGTCCAGCGTGATGCCTTCCAGATCCAGCTTCTGCGCCGGGTTGCCGTCCTGACGGTGGATGCGGATCACATCCACGATGCGGGCGGGTTTCTGGCTGGGGTCGATCTTGAAAATCGAAGGCTGGAAGCCATAAAAGCTGTCGTTGACCGCGTAGATCATGCCGTCCTCATCAGACACCAGACCGGACAGCGCGCCCCAGCCGATCAGCTCATCCGTGCCTGCGGACGTCAGATGCGGATAGGTGGCCGGGGCGTCCTGATATTCGTAGATCTTCACGTGTGCACGCGGGCCACCGTCTTCGATCAGGTCCTTTTCATTAGCCGAGATCAGCAGGTTACGTTTCGGGATCGCAACATAACCTTCGGGACCAACGCCTGAAGGCAGCAGCTGTTTCAGAACCGGGTTGGCCGGATCGGTGGCGTCATAGACACCCACGACCGAGGCGCGCTCGGCTCCTACAAAGATCATTGGTGTGTCACCGAAGGTCGCTGCGGTCACACTTTCAGGCTCAACACCTTTGGCGTCCGAGCGTTTGTCGGGATAGTGACCGATCTGGATGATGGCTTTCTCGAAACCGGTACCGTTTTCGTAAACTACGGCGCCGTCCTTGTGGAAGATCGTCCAGCCACGCGAACCGCCCTCGTAGTCGCCTTCGTTGGCGGTGGCGAAGTGGTTCTCGTCGACCCATTTCACCGCGTCCGGTTCACGCAGACGGCCCGGCTGACTTTCGGTGAAAACCAGTGCGCCGCGCTCATCGGTGGCGTCGATACCATCCAGATCTACGCTACCGGCCGAGAAATGGCTGATCACCTTGCCGTCTTTGTCCACGACCGCGATGTGGTTGTTTTCCTGCAGGGTGACGACAGTTTCGCCCAGACTATTGATGTCCACGAACTCGGGTTCGGGGTCGGTGGAGGCAACGTCGGCCAGACCGGTCAGCGAGGCCATCTTCATGCCCGCGCAATCCAATGCGCCGTCTTTCAGCGGCACCAGAGCCAGTGTTCCGGCAGGCAGCTGAGGGAGGACCCCGTCGTTCAGGTCTTCGTCACGCTCATTCTCGATGGCTACGGAAACAAAGTTGCCATCCGGGGCAATCGCGACACTGTCGGGCTGACCACCCAGATCACAGGCACCGGTTTCCACCTTGCCCGCAATATCGACCGAGATCAGCTTGCCCGAAGGGACAGTATAGCTTTCCGAAGTGTTCACGCCCACAAAAGCCGTCGTGCCAACAATCCCCACGGATGTCGGCTCACCACCCACGTCCATCGCACCCAGTGGCGCGGGGTTCGCGGGGTCGGTGATATCGACCATACCAATCATACCCAGCGGGCTGTCCGTATAGACCAGCGTCATGCCATCAGCAGTCGCCGCGATGATCTCGGGCGAGGTTTCGCGGGTGGTATCCGCCCCCTCGGCCATATTTTTGACGACGGGGAAAGACGCAATTCGGTTGAAATTCATTTCTGCCGCTGCCTGACCGGCGGTCAGGGCAAGGGCAGATGTCAGGCAGACACAGCGCAATGACATCGGGTGGTATCCTCTCTCACTTGGATGAGAGGGGGATGAACGCGGGTCATTGCAGGAATGTGACGGTTTGTTTGCAGTTTTGTGACAAACCAAAAGGCCCCGGCGCTGTACACCGGGGCCATTTTCAGATCAGACCGACAGGCAGACGTACTTCATTTCAAGATAATCTTCCATGCCGTGATGGCTGCCTTCGCGGCCCAAGCCGGATTGTTTGACACCGCCAAACGGGCCGAGCTCGGTCGAGATGATACCGGTGTTCACGCCGACGATGCCGTATTCCAGCGCCTCGGCCACTTTGTATACGCGGCTCAGGTCCTTGGCATAGAAGTAGGACGCCAGACCAAAGATGGTGTCATTGGCCATCGCGATCACATCGTCTTCGTCCTCGAACTTGAACAGCGGTGCCAGCGGGCCAAAGGTCTCGTCCTGCGCGACCATCATGTCCTGAGTCACGCCAGTCACAATCGTCGGCTGGAAGAAGGTGCCACCCAGATCATGCGGTAGACCGCCGGTCAGAACCGCGCCGCCCTTGTCGGTGACGTCCTTGATGTGCTCTTCAACCTTGACCACTGCTTCGGCGTTGATCAGCGGGCCGGTGGTTGTGCCTTCGGCCAGGCCGTCGCCGATCTTCAGTGCTTCGACCGCCGCTTTCAGCTTGGCCGCGAATTCGTCGTAAACACCGGCCTGCACATAGATGCGGTTAGCGCAGACGCAGGTCTGGCCGTTGTTGCGGAATTTGCACATCATCGCGCCTTCGACGGCCGCATCCAGATCGGCATCGTCAAACACGATGAACGGCGCGTTGCCGCCTAGTTCCATCGAGCATTTCATCACCTGATCAGCGGCCTGTTTCAGCAGGATACGACCCACTTCGGTCGAGCCGGTGAAGGTCAGCTTGCGCACGCCGGGATTTTCGCAGAATTCCTTCCCAATCTCGCTGGCGCTGGAGGACGGCAGAACGTTGAACACGCCTGCCGGGATACCAGCCTGTTCGGCCAGAACGCCCATGACCAATGCAGACAGCGGTGTTTCCTTGGCCGGGCGCGCAACAAATGCGCAACCTGCTGCCAGCGCCGGAGCTGCCTTGCGGGTGATCATCGCATTGGGGAAGTTCCACGGCGTGATCGAGGCCGCAACTCCGATCGGCTGTTTCAACACCATGATCCGCTTGTCGCGCTGATGGCCCGGGATCGTCTCGCCATAAACGCGCTTTGCCTCTTCGCCGAAAAACTCGATGAACGACGCACCATACCCAATCTCACCAACGGCCTCGGCCAGCGGCTTGCCTTGCTCGGCGGTCAGGATTTTGCCCAGATCTTCGGCGTTTTCCATCATCAGGTCGTACCAGCGACGCAGAATCACGGCGCGTTCCTTGCCGGTCAGCTTGGCCCATTCCTTTTGCGCGGCCTCGGCCTGTGCGATCGCGCCGGCGACCTGCGCGCGGCTCAGGTCCGCGACTTCGGCTACGACGTCGCCGCGCGCCGGGTTGGTCACGGCAAAGGTGCCATTGTCCCCGTCGACCCACTGACCGCCGATATAGGCTTTGGTTACAAGCAGATCGGGGTTTTTCAGGATTGATTTCAGGTCGGTTGTCGCGTCCAGCATGGGTCAGCCTCCGGCAATAAAAATTTGTTAGCACTCAAACATGTGCCTCCCGGATTGTCTATGGCCACCCGTGGGGTCAGATCAATCCAGTTTTCGTATGGTAAACGTGACGTTTTTTGCCTACCGGGGCGCATTCATGCGATCTGAGGTCAAAGTGTCAACCCGCCTATCTTTTTTTCGTGGAGTTTGCCAAAGTTCCACAGGATTGGATGCCCAAGGGGATGTAAATGATCGTAACATCCCCTATCTTGTTGGGTGCATAAATAAAAAAGGAATAGGACAGATGTCGAACCAGCAGTTTGATGCGTTGATTGAGGAAACGCAGCAAAAAGTGCGCGAAAGCCAGTCTCAGATCGAAGGACTGACATCCCGGATTGAAGCCGCGCGTTCTAAGATCGGCTCTGCCGAGGCCGACATCGACATCGAAAATGCCACGCTTGAGGACGTGCACGCCCATACCGAGGTGATGAATGCAAATATCGCCGAGCTGATCATGGGTCTGGACGACGTCACCAGCGCCTTTTCCAAGGATTTCGATGAGATGCGCTCGAAGTCCGGGTGGGAGACGTTTGTCGGCATCTTCTCGAAAGGCAAATCAGAATCGATGCGGCAGGAACGGATGCGTACCGCCAATATCGACGATAAGCTGCAGGACCTGATCGCCAAATCCGACGTGATCGTGCAATTGCTGCAAGGGCAGTTGTCGGTGCTGGAAGAGCAGCGGGTGAAGGTCGAGGAAAACCTGACCGGTACGCTGGACGACCGCGAGGCCACTGTTGCTGAACTAGAGGCGCTGCGGGCCGAGATTCAGGATATGGATCCGACGATCATCACTCTGGAAAACAAGATCAGTGTCGAACAGGACGCCGCCGCGCGTACGCAGCTGGAAACCGAACTGGCCGAGCTGAACAAGCAATACAACGCCAAGGTTCAGGAAGAGCAGGTCAAACTGGCCAAGTCACAAACGCTCGAACGCTACATCGAAAAGGGCAAGACCTGGGTCGACTCCTTACAGAACCAGGCGGCGACGCAGATGGTGCTGATCAACAAGCTGCAGACAGACACGCAACAGCGTGTGGTGCTGTATGACGCCCTGACCAAATCGCTGAAAACCGCGCAACAGCAGGACGTGGCCCACCGCATCAACGAGATCGGCGTACAGACGGATCAAGAGGCGCAAACCGCCATGGCCGCCATCGGCACCGCGACCAACCAGAAGATGGCCGACATGCTTGAGGCGCATGAGGACCATATGGTCTTTGCCCGTGATGTGCTGGAGAAAAAGGCCAAGGCAGACGAACGCTTTGCCCGCCGGTTCGCCTCGATTGTGGAGAAGCACGATAAGAATCTGTATGGGGGCTGAGGTAGTTGTTTACCAAAACCGTTCGCAACAAGATCGCCCGCATAGTTGGGTACTCATCGCTTTTTCTGTGCCTGTTAGGGATTTTCTTGGGGACCAACGCGGTTCTTGTCATTGGAATTTGGGGTTGCGCGTTCGCGTTTTGCATCGTGTCGCCAATACCGAGTGGCTCAGATGCAAGAGAGATTGGCGAAGAGCACAAAATTAGTTTCGCCAATGCAATTGCGGTCAAAGCCGTTTGGGGTTCAATGTTGAGGAAATATGGCTTTTCCATTGTTTGTTTGGCCATCGGCACCTTTGCGCTGCTCCGTTGGGGCGTACCGTGGATTGGAATTCTGGGAATCTATGCGACTGCATTTCTGAGCTTTTTCAAATCAGCCATAGTCGAAGTTGAGCAATCGCAAGTCAGCACATGACAGACCCCACCCAAGACCATGTCGGCCTGACCGACACCTTCGCCTCGCGCCGCTATTTCCGCAAATTTGAGGTGATCACCGTGCACCTCCTGCGCGTGGCCGCGACGATGGAGGCTGAGGGCGCGATCAGCAAGCAAGAGGTGCGGATCGTATCGCGCTACCTCTCGGGGCTGCTCTACACTTTTCGCGCGCTCAGCATGAAATACCTGCTGGTCGGGCGCGATACGGGCCGGTTCTTTGGCAGCCTGGCTATGGACAAGCGCGACAGCGGCTTTCCGGTGGCGGCCGAGCTGCTGACCATGGCCAATGACGCGCAGCAGGCGCAGGTGCATCTGGCGAATATGCCCTCGGAAGACGACCTGAAAACCGACATGGTGCGGACGATCATTGGCAATCAAGAAATCCCCACCAAACTGCAATTCGCCCTGTCGCAAAGGCTCTATTACGAGGAATTGCTGAAGGGTCAGCTGTTCTGGGCCCGCAACGATCCCGAATGCCACTGGATCGGGAATGAGGGCGAACGGCGCAAGTTCATGATCCACTGGGCGGTCTATGACAGCCAAATCAACCTTCCGGTCATCTACCTGATGCAACTTGAGGACAGCGGCAAAACCGCCCTGCCTAAAGACCAGCGCCGCTGGCCTGTAGTGCAGGCGCATCTGATGGCGCAAAGCTTAGGCGGTCTGAAACTGGTGACCATTGCCAAAGGCTTCGATCAGGATTTCGACGACCTGCACCCCAAACATCTGCGCCGGATCCATGTGGGTCCGATGTATTCCTCGGCCTATACCGAGCAAACCGGCCCGTTGCGGCAGGTGCTTGAGGACGCACAGGCACCGCAAGGGCAGGACTGGGCGCTGGCCTGGACCACTGAGGAGCTGGAAAGCGAAGAGGTGATCGAAGAACGCGCCGGGTGGTTTTCCACAGTCGAGCGCGAGGTTTTTGCGCTGGACCCGTTCGGCGGGCAGGGGGCCGAAACCGGGGCTACGCGCACACAGCGATCAATCATTCTGCCCCAGCGCCCGTTTCAGGTGCTGGCTGAACGCAACCCGCCGGGATTTGGGGATGTGCGCAAATTCGTGGTCAGCAAGAGCGGGCAGGTGCTGCGCTATTAGTTTGGCCTCCGGCGGGAGTATTTTTGAAAAGATGAAGCAAGGGCGGTTTTGAAATGAGTTTGACGTCAGATCAGATGGAATTGCGCGAGGACGATATTCGCAAGCATTATCCGGCAGCGACCGCCTTGCTGAATGGGTTCGAACACGCGCCACGGATAGCCAAAGCGGTTGAGGTGGCGACCGAGCGGTCTCCGGGCGTTTCAACTGGACGGCGGTTCCGCTCCACGACGCCGGGGCTGGTGACACGCCGAACCGTGCGCGCAGCCGGAGTGCATCTGGTCGAACGAATTGAGGCCTCAGATGATGGCGATGTGTTGGTCTCGCCGCCTCAGGCGACCACGCAGCAGGCCATCCGCCGCGCCATTGCCATCGCTCTGGCTGTGGGTGAGGCCTATGCGGAACAGACCTCGCTGGCTGATCTGAAACGCGCGAATCTTGCTGGAGACTTGCCCGCCGCGCGCAAGACCGAGTTCTCGGAACTGCTGACGGCGGAAGCTCTGATCACCTCGCACACCTTCGGAAATGCACTGGCCTATCTGATGTCCTCGCATCTGGGTGAAACCACCGCCGATATCGGTGAGATCGAAGAGGTCCTGACCGACAACGGCCAACTCGCCCTGCACGGCGCGCTGTGGGAGCTGGATCAGACGCTGGCCAAACACGCGCCCGACGATGCTCATCTGATCGCTGCGACCAGCGCCTATGCCGAGCAACTGATGGAAAAGGCCACCCTGCGCGCGCAATCCGCAGGCCATCTGGCCCCGTTCCAGAACGCCGCCTGGCATATTGAAGCCGACGACCTGACGATCCGAGGGTTCGAACCGGCCTCCAAGGCCAAATCCACCACCCTCACCATGACGTTCAAGAAACCGAACGAGGTGGTCGGCAACCATATCGCCAAGTATCAGGCCATGAAGCTGGCCAAGATGGTGATGGCCTATGACTTCGACCGCCGCCTGAACCCGTTCGCGGAACTCGGCGGGTTCATCTTTACCTTCATGGGCGACGGCAAACCGGGCACCGGCAAAACCACCCTGATCCAGATGATGGCCGGGCTGATCAACGACTATTGCCAGAACGCGGGCTATCCGTTCCGTTATCAGAACCTGAGCACCGACAATATCGACAGCTATCAGGGCAAGTCCGGCCAGAACGCCAAGGCGTTTATTAACACGATCATCGACCCCTCAGTCATCGGGTTCGGCACCATCGACGATATCGACCAACTGGCAGGCAAACGCGGCGACCGGCAGTCGTCAGCTGGGCAATTGGAAATCACCGCCGTGCTGATGGAGAGCTTTGCCGGCGCCAACACCGTCGTGCGCGGCAACTGCACCTTTGGCATGTTCTCGAACTACCCCGAGAATGTGGATGACGCTCTGCGCCAGCGGGCGGGCGCGCGGTTCCTGGTGGACGGGCCGCAGACGCGCGAGGATTACATCGACATCCTGCACCTGCTGATGGGCCGCAACCACGACATCCCGCTGGGCGAACACGAGGCCTATGCCGCGCAGGAAATCAAAAAGGCTGTCGCTGCCAGTTTCGAAAGTCATTCCCGCCCGCACGAAGAGGCTCTGCTGCAGGTCTATGACCGGGTCTCCAGCGATATCGGCCAGATGGATACGATTGCCAAGATGGGCACCTACCTCAAGGCGATCCAACAAGCGGACGAGCGCTTTACCGGCCGCGCGATCAAGAACATCACCGACGCGGTCAAGGTCCGCGCGATGGATTTCGAACTGCCCGATGAGTGGATGGAGAACCCCGACCTGTTCCTGTTCCGCGACTACGACACCAAAAAGGCGATGATCGAAGAGCTGCGCCAGCCGATCACGGTTGAGATGGTGATACAAGAGATCAACCGCTACGCCGACAGTGAGTTCCGCTATGCCGACAAGAGCGACGAGGTAGCCATCGAAAACGCCGTTCGCGAGATGGGCCGGATGGAAGAGGCCAAGCGGCGGTATTTGGAGGGGAAGAATGCGTAGCGTTATCGCGGCAACCATTACCCTACTCTGCTTACCGCAAAAATTCGAAAAATGGACTTTAGAAAAGAGGTTTAGGTATTCTCAGCGGTTATGGAGAAACTTAGACTCAACCATAAAATTTGCTATTTGGATAACAGCTAGCTTTCTTGTGCTGATTTTTCTTTTTTCCTTCGCGTCGGGTTGCCCAGAGGGGGCAGAGTGCTCCGGGTCAAAGTACTCTTATTTTTGGTCGGCCAGACCCAATGAGGTCGGTGACACGCTTGCTGGCGTAGCTGGTTCATTGGCCTTCTTTTGGTTGATTGTGACAGTAATGCTGCAGGGAAAAGAACTGGCCGCCCAAAGGAAAGAACTGCGTTTGTCGCGTCAGGAGTCAGCAAAGATGGCGGATGCACTTCAGGAGCAGGCTGGAGTGTTTCGGGACGAGCTGAAGCAACGTCAGTTCCTGCAGAAGAAAGAAGAGTTGGATGAGCTTCTTAAGGCGTTAATAAATAAATCAAAAATGGCTCGGAAGGAGAAGTATGTCTGGCACTTCCATGACCAGCCCAATTCGTTGATCAAAAGGAAGCGTTCTCTTTTGATCGTCCCGGATGATGAACCTATTGATCAAGTCGTAAGGAGAATATCTTTATATGTTAAAGGGACTTACCACATTTTGGATGAGGTTGCTTTTCAAGGTAAATTCTTGGAGAAGCCAAAGTATCCCGAACGGTTGTACGACCTCTTGGAGGTGTTGGAGAAAATAATACTTTTAAAGCGAGAGTTGTCGGCGGCCCAAAGAACCAGATTTTCGGAGCTTGAGGTCGAAGCGTTTTATGCCTCTTTGAGAGATATTCACGGCAACGACAGTTTTTGGGAGAGCGCATAACTGTGATCCGCCTCATCGAAAAAGGCCTGATGTTCGGCAACCTCGTCCACATCTCCAGCCCGGCTCTGGTCGAGCGGTATAACCGCGCGTTGCAGCATCTGGCGGGCAAGACCACGGCGCTGACGGATTTCCATGTCGATATCTCCGGCTATTCGCCGGAGGTGGGGATTGAGCTGGAGGATGAGCTCTACCTCAACCCCAACGGGGTCAACCGGCAGTTCATCCTCCTGACAACCGAGCAGAAACGCGCGCCGCTGCTGAACGTCAAATTCTCAACCTCGCGCGATATCCTGCGCGAATTCATCGAGATGAACGAGGCGCAACTGTTTGCCCTGACCGCCACCGATGCGGTGGCCGGAGAGCTGGTGAACTCGGTCATCAAACTCACCACCCCGCGCGATCTGCTAAACCTGCGCAAGATTGAGGTTGAGGCTGACACCGCTGGCGGCACCCTGCGCAAGGCACAGCAACTAGCGGGCATGGTCGAACGGTTCAAAACCGAAGAGGATGCCTGGTTCGACGATGTTCTGATCGCCAAGATGATCGAAACGGCCAAAGAAACCGGCGACGTCACCCGCAACCCCGTCCGCCTACGTCATACCGCGTTCGAGCAGCGCAATTTCTGGACAGCGCATTTCGACGGGCTCTACCTGTTCCCGGATCTGGATCACCCGGCGGTGATCTGTATGGGCGCCAGACCCGACGATATGCCGATCAAATACGTTTTTGACCCATCTCAGCGGAACCAGATTGCCAAGTTCCTCGGGCTAAACGGCTTGGTCGAAACGATCATCGATGCGCGCGGTGTCAATTCCGCCGCAATCTTGCAGCAAAAGATGGATTTTCTGACCGTAGACGCCGCAGCCGATGCAGGCGTTGACCTGACAGGGTTGGATCGCGGTGACATGCGACGGCTGGCGCGAAACCATTCGGATCGTCTGCCCGAGGCTTATCACGGTCTGGCACAACTGCTGCGCTGGGCGAAGGATGGCGGACCGTGGCCGCGTATCACCTCGGATCACCCGGCCTATTTCTATACGTTGCGGGCAACCAACACACCGAACCGCGATCTGGTGAACATGTTGCTGGCGGAACTGGCCCCGTTGGACCCGCGTCAGGTGTTCATTTGCCATAAGGAACTGTTCTACCGCACCTATGCGACTTGGCCCGAGGCTAAAAAAGCCTATGTTGCCGACTTCCTTGCGCGCGAGTATCAGGTGGATAAGGCTGGCGCCCGGGCCGCACTATTCGGCCACGAACCGGACATGAGCGGCAATGACCGGATCAGCGAAGACATCATCGCACGCGTCGGCCCCTGGGGCGCAGTAGGGAGAAGTTAAATGTTCGTCGCGCTGCGTTTTTTGATCCCGTTGCTGGTCGTTCTGACGGTCATTTATGTGGGCGTATCAATCTATTCCCGCTGGGTACGGCGCAGTAAGCTGATCGCCCATTGGAAAAAAAAGGGTCTGACCGGCGACCGCGATGCATTTGTCCAGCGCGGGCTCAAAAAATACGACGGATCGTTTCGCCGCAAACTGATCCTTGGGGTTTACGTGGTGCCGCTGGGCCTGATCGCAATCCTGATTTATGTTACGAATTTCATGTGAGGGTTTCGCTGATGCGTTACGTCAAATGGGCTATCATCATCATGTTCTGGGGCACGATTGCGGCGGTGTTGAATTACACCCTTCCGCAGCACGATGTGGTACGGATTTCGGATACCTATGAAAAACGGATCGACCCCGGTGAGAACAGCATCTTCTGGTCGGTTCATGACGTCGGCAGTGATGCGACAACACCAAACCGCGATGTGTTTTTCATTCAGACCCGCAAGACCAACGGCAAGGTCATGGTTTATCGGAACGAAGACACCGGCTGGGGCTGGCCACCTTATTTCAAACTAAACTCGTCGAACCTGCAGGCCGAAGCAGCAGACTTGAAATCAACAACCGAAGCGCCTCGCTGGGTGGTTGTTCGCCACTACGGTTGGCGCAGTGAGTTCCTGTCAATTTTCCCGAATGCAGTAAAGATTTGGTCAGTAGACAGCCAAGACGTTCGGATCATTCCCTGGTTCAATATCATTTTTCTGACCGTTTTCTTCGCGATTGTTTGGGCCCTTTGGGTCCGCTGGCGCCGGTTTCGCGAGGCGCGGGTCGATCCCGTGATCGAGAATATGGAAGATGGCCTTTATGCCGCCGGCGACGCCATAGAAGAGCAGGGCAGCAGGTTCAGAAAATGGCTAAACAGCTGGAAATCCAAATAGGTTTTGGTGGGGCCATTTGGCCTCTCCGTCAGCCTTGGCGGTGACCTGTTGGGCTGAGTTCCTCAGCGTACGATAAATTCGGCGTGCAACGCTCCGGCGGCTTTGATCGTCTTCAGAATGTCGATCATGTCCCGGGGCGACACCCCAAGCGCATTCAGACCTGCCACAACTTCGGACAAGGTTGCCGCTTCGGGTATTTCAGCCAGTCCGGTGCCTTCCTCTTCTTCTATTCCCGCGATTGTTCTGGGCACCACAACGGTTTCACCTCGTGCGAAGGGGTTGGGTTGGACTGCGATCGGCGCTTCTTCGACCGTGAGCGTGAGATTGCCCTGCGAGACCGCCACACGGGATATCCGCACTTCCTGACCCATCACAATCGTGCCCGAACGCTGATCGACCACGACGCGGGCCTTGGTTTCGGGTTCGACCAGAATGTTCTCGATTCGCCCAAGAGCGTGGGCAGTCGAAATTGCCCGCGTTGCCGCTATGTTCAGCTCAACTGTCCCGGAATCCCGCATGATGGCCACTGCACTGTTGAATTCGGAATTAATGGCAAGCTCGATCCTGCCTGCCGTAGTAAAATCAGGCTCTCGCAAAGCAAGGCGCATCTGGGTAAGCGCCGATAGTTCGAAATCGATTTCACGTTCCACCCTTGCCCCAGAGGGGATCACGCCGGATGTGGGAACGCCCTGCACCACCGAGGCAGCCTCTCCCTCAGCCGACACGCCGCCTGCCAAAACGGTGCCTTGCGCAACAGCGTAAATCTGCCCGTCGGCGGCGTTCAATGGGGTCATTATCAACGTTCCACCCAACAGGCTTTTGGAATCTCCGATGGCAGAGACCGTCACGTCGATTTGCCCGCCAACACGTGAGAAAGGCGGCAGGCTTGCTGTCACCAGAACGGCGGCCACATTTTTGGGGCGAAAATCCTCACCGTTGACGTTGACGCCCAACCTTTCGAGAATGTTGGACATGATCTCTTCGGTAAAGGGTGAATTTCTTAGCCCGTCACCGGTTCCATTCAGCCCTACAACCAGACCGTAACCGACCAGATCGTTTCCGCGGACTCCGTCGAAGTCCACCAAATCTTTCAGTCGGATAGCGCCGGCGGAGGCCAGGCCAGGAAGCAACATCAGAAGAAAAACAAGAACTCTCATCTCAGGAAATTCACTAGTGACAGGTTCGCGTTGCGAACGGTGACCGAATACACGCTTTCCAGTTGGAACTGCACGGTTTGCAACTGAGTGGCGGTTTCATAGGGATCCGCCGCGATCAATGTGCTTCGGCTGCTTTGTAGGCTAGTCCGCGCCGCGTTATTTCGTGTTTGCGCCTGTTCGATTCGGGCCTCGGTCGCGCCGACATCGGCGCGCAGCCCCACCAACTGATCCTTGGCGTTGACCAGATCGACGCCCAATTGTTTGAACAAGGCCGTTCTTTGTTGCATCGGGACATTCAGACCGCTGTCCGCGACCACGGCTGCGACCGCGATGTCGCGAAGTGCAGCTTTGATGGCTGGGTCGGTCGCTGTCACAGGAATTGAAACGCTTTCATTCTCGGATATCTGCATGGGGGCCAGTTTTGTGCCGGATCCCTGATAAATTACCGCATCGAACCCGGTAGGATCGTTGAACCAATCCTCTGCCCTCTGCCGGATGTCCGCGACAGTAGCTGCGCCCGTCAACTCGGCCTCTAGCGCGGTGATCAGCGTGTCAGCGGACGGAAGCGGAGAGACATCCGTTGCGGTGCCCGAGTAAAGGCTGCGCCCTCCGGCGCGGGTGTTCAACGCGGACACGATTGCGTCCAGTTCGTTTCTGGCCTGAGCCGACGCGTTTTCGTGGGTCACCGCCTGATTCGAGGTGCCAAAGGACAGAAGTGAGGCGGTAATCCCCTCAACAGCGCCGGCAACTGTGTTCAGGCTCAGCTGCATCGCATCCGTGAACAACCCGGCTTCGGCGGTCGATACTTTGAACGCATCCAGTCTGGACAGGCTGCGATCCAGATCCAGCAGATGAGAGTAATCACCGTCCAGATGGCCAGGCAAGTCCTGAACCCGTCCGGATGACAATTCGTAGGACAGTGTTTCGATCTGGTTTTTGATCTCGGTCGACCGGGTTCTCAGCGTCAAACCACGCGCCAGATCACCAATGGATGTCAAATTCATCGTCATAACCTCAGCAAAGTGTCCATCATCTCATCCAGGGTCGAGATGAGCCGCGCATTCGCGGCGTATGTCTTTTCGATCTGCATCAGGTTTTGCAGTTCGGTGTCGGTATCCACGCCACGTTCAGCTTCGATCTTGGCCATTTCCAGTTGCGAGTGCTTGGCGAATGTCATGCGCCCCTCGGCGGCATGGGCGTTTGCCCCAGCCTTAGACAGCAGTGCCTCGGCAATTTCCGCAGCTCGCATGTTGCCGGTGCCATATAACCCCCCGGCAACAGGACGGGCATCGTTCAGGACCGCGCTAAAGGCCCTCAGCTGCGTTGCATCGCCTGGATCCCCCGGAGTGGCGGCGCCGAGGCCCGTCCGCAATTTCCAGCTGTCACCACCAGCATCGGGGTCCAACGCCACGTTCAAGCGTATGCGCGAAGCCAATCCGATTGCCGCAGTTGCGTCGTAGCGATTGCCATCATCGGTGAACACGCCGGGATCAGTTGCCGCGACGGTCGGATCAAGACCGGCGGTCTCGAACCGTTCGATCAGGTCTTGGGCGGCGGTGTCCAAGTGTACTTGAGCCTCAACCGCCAGTTCATCGCGAATCTCGAACTGAGCCGCCAGCGCACCGCCCCTAAGCTGCGCACCATTGCCGCCGGTACGCACAGGCTGCCCGTTCATTTCAAGACCTGACAAAAGGCTGTTGGCAAATGTCATGTGCGGCTTGGTTTCGCCGGTAGTCGTAAAACTGAATTCTGCTGCCTGCCCCTCTAAAAGGATCAGGCCGCCGTCTGAATATAGCGACACACGGTCGTTATCCCGCGCTACGACTTTGACCGGCATCAGCTCGTTCACTTGATCAATCAATACTTGACGCTGATCGAGCAAGGCATTGATATCGCTGCCGGAGTTCTTGATGCTGGGGATCTTATTGTTCAGCTTTTCGATATCCTGCAAGGACTGGTTCAGGCGGTTGACCTGCTTGCCGATGGTCCTGTCTGCGTCCGACCGCGCCTGACGTAAACCTTCGGATGCCGCGTTAAGGCTGTCCGCCAAATCCCGGGCAGCGCGGGCCGCCTGATCCAGCCGCACTTTGGAATCGGGCAAGCTGGCGGCCGTTGTCATATCGTTCTCAAATTCGGTCAACCGAGAGGCAAAGGATTTGGGGTCATCAACCGAACCCACAGCCTTATCAAAACGGGTGTAGAACTCTGAGATTGCGCTGGCACCGGCAAGACTTGCGTCGGAATCGCGCCGGTTGGCGATCAGGGCCGGGTCCTGATGGCGCGTCACACCGACGGTGCGCACGCCGTTGCCTGAGATCGGACTTGTTGCCAATTCCAGCGAGCGACGCGCATAGCCCGGTGTCAGGGCGTTGGCGATATTGCCCGAGACAACTGCGGCCCCGCGGCTTGCGGCGGTCAGACCGCCCAACGCGTTGTTCAATGCTGTCGTCATGTTCATCGGACAGGTCCTTTCCCTAGCTCAAAGCCCCGGATCAACGTTTGATGTTTGTGGTTTCCTGCAGCATCTCGTCGACGGTCTGGATCACTTTGGCGCTTGACGAAAATGCCCGTTGCGTCTGGATCATTGATGTCAGTTCAGTTGCAACATCTGTCGTCGATTCTTCGCGCGCAAAGGACACCAGATCGCCCGTTGGCCCATCGCCCGCGTTCCAAAGGAAGAACGTTCCGCTGTCGTGGGATGGGGCATAGGTCTGATTATCCAACGCCGTTAGCCCATTCGGGTTGGGAACATCGACAAGCGGAATCTGGTACACGCGCCGGCTAACACCGCTGTCGTATTGCGCGTAGACATACCCGTTTTCATCCACTTTCACGCCTGTCATCGTTGCAACGGGGGCACCGTCGCGCGTGATCGATACGGGGGCAAATGTATCCGACAGCTGGGTAATTCCATCTTTGTCGCCAATCTGACCGATATTAATCTCCATCGGCCCGCCATCCACGTTCACCACAAAACTGCCATTTGCCGGATCGTAAGCACCACCCGAAATGGTGGTCACGCTGGCCAGCGTGCCGCCTGCGGTTCGGCTGTCGGTGAAGGTCAGGCGGTACTCTCCGATCACCGCACCGCCAGATGCGGTATCGCGCAGTGTCATCGTCCATTCATTGCTGGAGCCCGTACCGGGCACGGTCGGGACCAATTCAATATTCACGGATTCCGATTTTCCGAGGTTGTCAAAATACTCAACAGACAAAGGCTGTGCGTCACCCGGTGCGCCGGCATCCGTCGCCGTAGCCGGAAGGTTCATGCGAAGGTTCATGCTTGTGGTCGGTGAACCGGTTAGTTGGTTGACGCTGAGTTTGACGGGTTCCAGCGCAGCTGCCGTATCCCTTGGCACATTAGGGATCGATCCGTCCGGGCCAGCGGGCCAACCCAACAAAACAAGCCCCGATTGCGTCACCAGATGACCCTGCTCATTGGTGCGGAACGAGCCAGTTGTGGTCAGAAGCATCTCATTCGAGTTTGACGCCACCTGAGAGCTGGGTCGCACGGGCAGCAGGCCACGGCCGCGCACTGCCAAATCGGTTGAATTGTTCGTTGTGACCAGCGATCCACGCTGGTCGATCATGCGTTGACTCGTGGTTCTGACGCCGCCTGCCGAATAGCTTCCACCCTGACCGGAGGTGACCATCGAGTGAAAGTCGGTCTCAACCCGTTTGTAGCCAAAGGTGGACGAGTTGGCGATATTGTCAGAGATGGTCGCCAGCCGGTTCGCGTTGGCCTTCAAAGCGGCCACACCGGCATTCAGCGAAGAGGAAATTGTCATTGGCACGCCCTTCTGTTGCGTCAAAACGTGATGCAACAGCTAACGTGCTGGCCCTTAACAGCACGCTAACAGGTAAAATGCGTTCTATCCTTTTGGGTCTAGGGCGTGCGCAGGAAAATGATCTCGATCCGGTTGTTGCGAACCGCCATTGGGTTTTTTGCCGTCAACTCGCGGTCCGCGTGGCCCGTGACCCGATCCAGCCTTTCGGCGGACAAACCCTTGCCTTGCAGCATCTGACGCGCTGCCTGCGCGCGGGCCGTCGACAGATCCCAGGCCGGGTTTTGCGCCAGGACAACCGGCGACGCACGCACATGTCCTTCGACGGCGACTGCATTCTGCACCAGGTCCGAAGACCGCGCCACCAGCAACGCCAGTGCGCGCATCATGGCGGTGGGCTTATCGGTCCCCGATTCGAACAGCGGCTGATCCTCGGTATCGAACAGTTCGACAACCAAACCTTCATCTGTGACCCGCGTGACGATGTGTTTCAGGACCTTGTCCGAGACCAGGCTTTCACCGGTGCGCCCCAAAAGCTTGGCTTCAAGCGTCGAGAAATCCTCAAGGTTTTCCTTGCCGCCCTCGGCGTTCACGCCAACCGAACCACGCGCCTGCCGCGCAACGGTTGGGCTTTTCTGGCTGGCACCCGAGCCGTCCATCACCATGGTTTTTTCCGAGAACATATTGTTGCCACCAAAGGCCCCGCCCCCGCCGCCTGACACCGGGTTCACGGGGATTGTCGGAGAAAAGTAATCCGCCAGTCCTTTGCGTTGTTTTTCCGTCGTTGCATTCAGCAGCCACATCAACATGAAGAACGCCATCATGGCCGTGACAAAGTCGGCATATGCGACTTTCCACGCGCCACCGTGGTGACCATCGCCACCGGACACACGTTTCTTCTTGATGATGATTGGCGCCGCATTGGATTGCGCACCCATCTCCACCACCTTTTTATCACCCGATACCGAGGTATCAGCGCAGGTCTTAAGGCAGGCTTAACGTTTAAAACTGTCGAGATATCTCTACTGAGCCAAAACGGTTCCTGCCCTACGCAGGATCAGCTGCAGGTGGTTGAAGCTGTTCTGGATGTCTTCCGTTTCGGGTTTGGCAAAAAAGCCGTCCAGGTCATCATGAACACGCACCGCTTGATCGAGAAGTGGGTCCGCGCCCTCGGAGTAAAGCCCGGCCCTGATCATAACTTCGGATTGCTCATAGCTGCCAACCAGTCGGCGGGTTTGGGATATCAACAGGTTCTCTTCCGCCGTGGCCGCACTCGGCAGGCTGCGCGAGACCGAGCGGCTCAGGTCAATGGCCGGAAACCGGCCGCGTTCGGCGATCTCACGGCTCAGGACAATGTGGCCGTCCAGAACGCCACGCAGGATATCGGCAATGGGTTCATCCATATCAGATCCTGCAACCAGAACGCTGAACACTGCTGTGATGTCGCCCTGCTCTTCCGTGCCTGTCCCGGCCCGCTCGCACAGGGCGGCAATTAAAGGGGTTACAGAAGGGGGAAATCCGCGCAGCGAAGGCCGTTCGCCCATAGCCACGGCAATCTCACGATGCGCCTCGGCAAACCGAGTGACCGAATCCGCCAGAAACAGCACGTTCAGACCCTGATTGCGCAGGTATTCTGCCACCGACATCGCGGACCAGGCACATCGGCGGCGGGCCAAGGCGGACTGATCAGACGTTGCGGCCACAACGACTGACCGCTTCATTACCTCGGAACCCAGTGCATGTTCGACAAACTCGTTGACCTCGCGCCCACGCTCACCCACCAGCGCGACGACGACTGCATCCGCCTGCATAGATCGCGCCAGAGTTGCCAGCAAAGTGGACTTTCCCACGCCCGAACCTGCAAACAAACCAACGCGCTGTCCCTGAACCAATGGCAGCGTGGTGTTCAGCATAGCAAGACCAGTTTCCATTCGGCCACCCAGAGGTTTGCGATCGACTGCCGCTGGCGGGGATCGAATGATGTCGTACGTTTGGATGCCCTGCAGCAGCGGTTTTCCGTCCAGCGGCTGACCGAACGGGTCAATCACCCGTCCCAACCAGTGCATACCCGGCGCAAAGGCGGGTGTTTGCAGCAGAATCACCCTGTCGCCAAGGCAGACCCCGTCTGGTGCCATGGCGGGCAGCACGTGGATCATATCCGATTCGACACGTAGAACTTCGCCTGCCAGATCCGGCCCATTGCGTCGGCGTAAAGTCACATGATCCCCGATCCGGGCATGGGTTTCGAGGCCCTCAACCTCTATGACCCCGCGCGCGACACTGGCCACTCGTCCCATATGGTGCATGGCAGTAAGGCGGTCGAATTCGCATTTCAAAAGCATCGGGTCAAGATCGGACATCGTGGGTTCTCCAACGGTTTCTGAAAACGGTTTTTAAAGGAATCGGGGTTAAGCCTTGATTGAAATTGATCGAGGGAGAAGCCCCGATGTTCTATGACCTGAACGTCTTTAAGACCGCGTACGCAATGGCAACCCATGCCGGGCAACGGCAATCCGTCATTGCACGAAACATGGCCAATGCGGATACGCCAGGCTACCAGCCCCGCGATATCGAGGATTTTCAGAAAGCCTTCGAAAGCTCGGGTCGTGAGGTCGCCATGACTGCGACGCGGGCGGGTCACCTCAACGGTATTGGCGGCCCAAAACCTTGGGCTGAGATTGAAGCCTCGCCTTCGGGTGACCCAAATGGCAATGGCGTTTCTGTCGAGGAAGAGATGCTAAAAGGCGTTGAGGTCAAGCGTCAGCATGACCGTGCCCTGGCGATCTACAAATCTTCAATGAACATTCTGCGCAGCAGCGTCGGCCGGGCATAAGGGGGCCATAGGATGAGTGACTTTTCCCATTCTCTGACGGCCTCTGCCAGCGCCTTGCGCGCACAGGCCGCGCGTTTGCGCCATGTGTCCGAAAACATCTCGAACGCGGATACGCCGGGTTATCGGCGCAAGACGGTTCCGTTTGAGGCCGTGAACAAAGGCGGCAACGAAATGGTGCAGGCTGGGCGGGTCAAGCTGGACCGCCGCGCGCTGTTTCGCATTTACGACCCAAGTCATCCGATGGCCGATGACACGGGTCACTATCGTGGCTCGAACGTCGATCTGATGATCGAGATCGCCGACGCCCGCGAGGCGCAACGCAGTTACGAAGCCAACCTAAAGATGTTCGATCAGACTCGTCAGATGTCGTCGAGCCTGATGGACCTTCTTAGAAAATAAAGGACACCAAAATGGATATCCGAGCAATCAATGCGGCCCAGAGTTATGCGGGCGCGCGCCCCGCAACGCAAGCTGACCCAGACCATGCCGGAATGGCCCAGGGGCTGCGGGCAGGGTTTCAGGACTTTGCCGCGACGCTGAAACAGTCCGAGCAGATGTCGCAGGCCGCAATGACCGGGCAGGCCGATCCGCATGCATTGGTGCAGGCGCTGGCGCAGACCGAACTGGCGGTGGAAACAGCTGTGATCGTGCGCAACAAGGTGGTCGAGGCTTACCAGGAAATCCTGCGGATGCCGGTCTGACGCAATGCTCAGCGAAGGTCTGTTCTATGACATCGTACGTCAGGCGCTTTGGGTCGCGGTCATCACCTCGGTTCCGATCCTGGCGGTGGCGCTGGTTTCGGGCCTGATCGTTGGCCTGTTCCAGGCGCTGACCTCGGTGCAGGAGATGACGCTGACCTTCGTGCCCAAGCTGATCGCCATCGTCATCGTGTTCTGGATCTCAATGGGCTTCATGACCCAGACGCTGGTCACGTTCTTCGCAGGAACACTGATCCCTTTAATCGCAGAAGGTCGCTGATGGATACCGCCTATGTCACCCTGTCCCGGCAATCGGGTCTGATGAACGAAATGCGCCTGGTGGCGAACAATATCGCCAATGCCAACACCACCGGCTACCGCGCGCAAGGTTTGGTTTTCTCGGAATTCGTACGCGATATGTCCGGAAACCCGTCCCTGTCCATGAGCCGCGCCGAAGTGCGCAATACGTCGCTGCAGCAAGGCGTGCTGACCGAAACCGGAGGGCAGTTCGACTTCGCCATCGAAGGGGATGGGTTCTTTATGGTTGAATCCCCCGCGGGCAACCGTCTGACCCGAGCTGGTGCGTTCTCATCCAACGCGGACGGAGATCTGGTGACAATGGACGGGCACCGTGTGCTGGATAGCAATGGCGCGCCCGTTTTTATCCCGCCGGACGCGGCAACCATTGATGTCGGCAGCGACGGTACGCTGAGTGTCGACGGGCAATTGCTGGGACAAATCGGTGTTTACCGCGTTGCCGATCCCAAAACACTGGTGCGCGAAGGCAGCACGCAGTTTCGGGCCGAGGGCGATATTGAACCAGTCGAAGAACCTGTGGTCGTTCACCGTTTTCTCGAAGGATCGAATGTGAATGCCATCGCCCAGGTCTCGCGCATGGTCGAGATCCAGCGCGCCTATGAATTGGGGCAGAGCTTTCTGGAGGCCGAAGACGAACGTGTGCGCGGTGCGCTCAAGGCGCTGATGCGCTGATTTGTACAAGGAGAATTTGACATGCGGGCTTTAAAAATCGCGGCGACGGGAATGACGGCGCAACAGATGCGAGTCGAGACGATCTCGAACAACCTTGCGAATATGAACACCACGGGTTTCAACGCAAGGCGCGCCGAATTCGCCGATCTGCACTATCAGCAGATGGCACGAGCAGGCGCGGTCAATGCCAATGACGGTACGGTTTTGCCAACAGGTATCCAGTTAGGTCTTGGGGTTCGCCCGGCGGCGGTGACCGTGCAGCTATCGCAGGGTGCTTTGTCAGCCACCGGAAGCGATCTGGACATCGCCATCGAAGGGCGCGGTTATCTGGAAGTGACGCTGCCCAACGGCCAGTCCGGCTATACCCGCGATGGCAGCCTGAAACGATCAGCCGAGGGGCTGATCGTAACATCGGACGGGTTTGCCGTAGCGCCCGAGATCACCATTCCCGACGATGCGCGGTCGATCTCGATTAACCCCGCGGGTGAAGTTTACGCCTATTTCGATGACGCGCCAGAGGGGCAACTGCTGGGAGAGTTCACTTTGGCCAGTTTTTCCAACGCCAAGGGGCTCGAGGCGATTGGCAGCAACCTGTTCAAAGAAACCGAAGCTTCGGGCGCGCCCGTGGTTGGCGCACCCGGAGAGGATGGGATGGGCACGCTGCGGCAGGGCTATCTCGAGGACAGTTCGGTCGATGCGGTGCGCGAGGTTACCGAACTGATTGAGGCACAGCGAGGATATGAAATGAATGCCAAGGTCATATCCGCCGTCGATCAGATGATGGGCGCAACGACGCAGGTGCGGTGATGCGGGCTCTGAGTTTTGTTCTGGCCTTGACGGCTCCGATCCCGGCAATGGCTGAAATTGTGGTGTCGAAACGCACCATTCGGGCCAAGGAAATCATTTCAGCCACTGACCTGGAAACCAAGGATCAGATGGTTCCAAACGCGGTGAGCAATGTGGACTTTCTTGTTGGGCAAGAGGCGCGCGTCGCCCTCTACCCCGGGCGTCCTATTCGTGAGGGCGATTTCGGTCCGCCTGCAATTGTGGATCGAAACGATCTTGTCGTTCTTGTTTTTGACCGCCGCCCCCTGTCCATCACCGCCGAGGGTCGCGCGTTGGGCCGTGGCGCGGTCGGGGATCGAATCCGGGTCATGAACCTGTCGTCACGCACAACCGTAACCGGACGTATCCGGTCGAACGGCCAGATCGAGGTAAAATGATGTCAGTACTTCCTAAAACTCTGTTGGTTGCCGTTCTCACCTTGTCGGGCTGTGGCCGTGTGGATCACCTTGGCAAACCACCAAGCTTTACGTCCAATGATGAGTCGCCGGAACATGTGGCGATGCTTTGGCCCGGCTTGCCTTTGCATACGCAGCCGGCGCGCAGTGTCGACAAATCCTCGCTTTGGAGCGGTGGTCAGCAGTCTCTGCTGGGAGATCAGCGCGCGATCAAGAAAGGGGACATCATGACGGTCGTGATCGAGCTGGACGAAAAGGCCGAGATATCGAATGACACCAACCGATCCCGTAGCGGCTCGGAAAGTCTTGAGGTGCCGGGGCTGTTTGGCTTACCGCAACGCGCGGCCGAGCACCTGCCAAATGGCGCATCCCTGGACGAAGCCGTGTCGATCGATTCCTCGTCGACCAGCAAAGGCAAAGGATCAGTGAAGCGAAAAGAAAAGCTGACATTGCGGGTGGCCGCGACCGTGATTGATGTTTTGCCAAACGGTGTGCTTTCGATCTCGGGCTCGCAGGAATTGCGCGTCAACTTTGAACTGCGTGAGCTTTTGGTCGCGGGCTATGTGCGCCCTCAGGATATCTCGCGTCAGAATGAGATTACCTACGACAAGATCGCGTCGGCGCGTGTGTCTTACGGTGGTCGCGGTCAGATCACTGACGTTCAGCAGCCCCGTTACGGGCAGCAAATTCTGGATTCCATTCTACCATTCTGAGGGGAGGGAGTGATGAAAATACTGATCCCGGTCGCCCTTCTTTTCGCGGGCTTGGTTGGCGGCATCGCGGCAGGCGTGTTTCTGGCCCCTTCGGACAATAAGGCAGAAATTGCCAAAGATATGAACGTCGAGTCAAAACAACACAAGACTAAGAAGAAAGACCCGAATGCCACGGCAAAAAAATCCGGCAAAGCGGACAAAAAGGAAGGTTCAGGTACCTATGAATATCTGAAGCTGACCAAGCAATTTGTTGTTCCGATCGTGGAATCTGATCGGATTGCAGCACTTGTCACCATGTCGCTAAGCCTTGAGGTCACACCTGGAATGGCCGAGCCGTTCTATGCCTCGGAACCCAAGCTGCGTGACCGCTTTTTACAGGTGCTGTTCGACCACGCCAATACCGGTGGTTTTGACGGGAACTTCACCCGCTCGGATAACCTGGCCGTCTTACGCCAGGCGCTGCTGGATGAGGCGCGCAAGGATTTAGGGGACGATGTCTCAAAGGTTCTGATCATGAGTGTGAACCGTCAGGATACGTGACGGGTCGGCCGGCCCTGGTTAGATCACGGGCAAATCCTTATTGGGTTTTTTGCATAAATTGGAAACCGCCTGCTTGCGCCCGAATGCGACGCGCAGATTCGTAAGGGCTGTCAGCTTTTGTGCTCGTAACCGCGCAAGCTGCATGTTGAGCTGCCTGCGTGTCGCCGATTCCCACCCGTTCCAAAGAGCATCCGTTCCGGTAATACGGTAACCTTCCGCAGACGCTGTCTCTTGCCGGGTTTGTTGGACTTGGGCGTCAAGTCGGGCCAATTGTTGTTGTACCCGTGCCTCGGCCTCGAGCAACGGGCGCAGGGATTGGAATTCTCGCTGAAACGCGGCTTCGGTAACTTTTGCCAGATCCTGTAGCTGCTTGCGGTTCATCAGATCTGCTCCTTCGCCCGTTTGCGCATCGCCTCGGCAAACCGAATAGCGGCGGCAACGGGGCGATAATGCTCTTCCGAGACCTCCTGCCCGATCTCAACAGTGGCGTGCAGCGCACGTGCCGTTGGCGGATCGGGATGGATCGGGACGCCAGACGCCCCGGCGGCCTCGCGGATCGCGGCGGCCACGGAATCCACGCCCTTGGCCACGCAAACAGGTGCCGATCCGGCGGTTCGGGACCATTTCAGTGCGACGGAAAAATGGGTCGGGTTGACGATCACGACATCGGCTTTTGGCACCTTGGCCATCATTTGATTGGTTGCGATATCCTGGGCGCGCTGACGACGTTGCTGTTTTACATGCGGGTCGCCTTCGGCATCTTTGGTCTCATCCTGGATTTCCTTGCGCGACATCCGGTTCTTGCGCATGTGTTCGGCGTATTGCCAGATGTAGTCGACCACACCGATGGTCAGAGCCACCGCAATGACGATGAACATGAACCGAAACAGCAGATTCATCATAAGCATCACTGAAGACTGGGCTTGAGTCGCGCTTGCAGACAGAATCTCGCTGAGGTTGGCCCGCAGGAAAAGCGCCAGGCATGTGCAGTAAATCACCAGTTTTGCAAAGCTCTTGGCAAATTCGAACAAGCCGCTGCGCCCGAATTTGTTCTTGGCATTGGACGGTATCGAAATGCGCGACATCTTGGGTTTCAGCTTGGTGGGCGCAAAAACCAGCGCACGTTGCGAAATCAGGCTGAGCAGGACGGCGGCGGCGGGCAGGCCAAACAGGATCGAAACAGACAATGCAGCCGTCTGCAGCATCCCCCCGACGGGGCTGGACGCCGAACCTGTTGTCAGCAGTTGGCCAAAATCATCTGCCTGATCAATCAACACGACAAACAACGTTCCCATGTTGCGCACCGCGAATTGCCCCGCAGCAAGCATAGCAACCAGCAAACCGACATAGGCCGCCACAACGTTCAGGTCGTTGGACTTGGCGATTTCCCCTTTTTCGCGCGCCTTCTGCAGCTTTTGCGGTGTCGCCTCAAAGGACTTGTCACTGTCGTCGTCCTGATCGCTCATCTTTTGACCTCAAGCGGGTTCACAATGAAGGCGAACAGGGCATCGGACCACACTGACAAAATCAAAGGGATGCCAGCAAACAGCAGAAACAAACCCGCGAAGGTGATCGCGGGGGCACCGACAAAGGCCACCATCAACTGAGGCATCGCCCGGTTTATGACCCCAAGCGCAAGGTTATAGATCAGCGACGCGATGACGAAGGGCATGGCCAGGCTGAACGCTAGACCAAAACTGCGCGCGATGTGTTTCACGCCCCATTGCGACATATCCGGTGCCAGCGGAGCAACGCCCATTGGAAACAGCGTGTAGCTGTGGATCAGAAATTGCGCGACGCGGATGTGCAAGCCTAGCAGAACCGCCAATGTCAGACCTGCGAGTGTCAACAGATATCCCATTGCAGGAACAGGATCGACAGCGGCCCCGCCCAGAATCTGCGACAGAGATGTCGATTGTGCCGCGATGGACCCCGCAGTTTGCAAGGCAAGCACGAACAGGCGCAGTCCAATGCCCAGTGCCAGCCCGACAAGTGTTTCGGAGCCAATCATCCGCGCCAAAGGCAATAACCCTTGCCCGTGGTCGGGCGCTGGAACGGCGGGCGTCACGATCAGTGTAAATGCCGCGGCGATCCCCAGCTTGACGCGGGTTGGAATGCTGCGTTCCCCGAAGGCGGGTAATAGCGATACCAGCGCCGACACGCGCAGGAAGACGGCAAAGAGGTGCCACAGACCATCTGCCAGTTCCGGCAGCAACGCTGGAGGCACGGCGATCATGCGGGTATCGTTCCGACCAACGCGGGTCTGGCCTCGAGCCCGATTTCCTCAAAGGACAGGACCGGATTCGACACCCCCCGCGCCTGCATGATCGTGCGCAGCAACCGACGCCGACGAGTTGAGGTTACGACTGCCGGAAATACCCCGTGATCGGCGGATTGCGAGACGGCTTCGACGACACCATCTGCCAGTTTGTTGAACAGGTTCGGCGGCAGGGCGACATCCAATCCGGCGTTGGGCGCGTCGATCTGGTACGAGGCAAACGTGTCTTCCCATTCAGGCGAAAGCTGGATCAGCGGAATGGAACCGTCTCCCCGCTTCATGTCAGCAACCAACTGGAATCCCAATCTTTGCCGGACCAGTTCGCAAATCCCTTCGGGTTGCGCCGTCGTCAAGCGCGCCTCGGCCACAGTTTCAAGGATCAGGGCCATGTTACGGATCGAGACTTTTTCCTCCAGCAGCAGGCGCAAAACAGAATGTAACGTGTCGATTGGCACCTTGTCCGGGATCAGCTCGTCCAGCAGCTTGCGGTTCGCTTCGGCCCGAACCGGATCGCTTAGCCGTGTCATCTCGGACAGCAGGCGGCGCAGGCATTTCAAAGTCAGCAGCCGCGCGAAGTTCTGTTTGATGATCTCAAGCAGATGTGTCGCCAAAATCTCGGGGGGAGAAACGATGGTCGCGCCGCTCAGCGCCGCGGCTTCCTGATCCTTTGGTAGAATCCAGCGCGCCGGAGCGCCATAAACAGGTTCGGTCACATCATTGCCTTCAGGCAGCATGTCATGGCCGTCCTGCACCAGCGCCAGTACCAGATCAGGGTTGAGAACACCGCGTGCCTGTTCGACCCCCTGTACCTTGATCACATAGGTTCCCAGTGGCAGTTCCGCCCGGTCTGTCAGGCGAATGTCAGGCAGGATCAGTCCAAAGCCTGAGGCGACATATGTGCGCATATTGGCAATTCGTGCGTCCAGCCCGGTGCCGGGGTTGAGAACCATGCTGACAAGATCAGGGGCGAATTCCAGGTGAACATCATCCAGATCCAGAATGTCCCCGATGGCTTGGGAAACCGGGGTCTCATCCTGCGTCGAGGGCGCATGTTCCGCGTCGGCCTCGGCCTTCTGTTTGCGGTGCACCGAATAGGCCGCATAGCCCAGAACGCCTGCGCCAAGGATGAAGGGCAAAAAGGGCAGGCCGGGCACCAACGCAAATAACACCATCAGCATCGCCACTGTGCCCAGCGCCGCAGGGTGGCGCCCCAGTTGGGAGAAGATCGCGCTGTCGGTCGCACCCTGGGTTCCGCCCCGCGCCAGCAAAAGTGCCGAAGCGATCGAGATGATCACGGCGGGAATTTGCGAGACCAGTCCGTCGCCAACAGTCAGAATGGCATAGGTCTCAAACGCGGCAGAGATGGGCATTCCCTGCACGATCACGCCCATAATCAGGCCCATCACAAGGTTCAGAAGCGTGATCAACAGCCCGGCAACCGCATCACCTTTGACGAATTTCGAGGCCCCGTCGAGCGAGCCGAAGAACGTGGTTTCCTGTTGTTCACGTTCGCGGCGCTCTTTCGCTTGTTGATGATCAATGGCCCCGGCGGACATGTCGCTGTCGATGGCCAGCTGTTTGCCGGGCATTCCGTCCAGAGCAAATCGCGCGCCGACTTCGGCCATGCGGGCCGCGCCCTTGGTGATGACCATAAAATTCACGATCAGCAGCACACCAAACACGACAAGGCCCAGAAAGATGCTGCCGCCCATGACGAAGTTCGCAAAGCCTTCGATCACATCTCCGGCTGCGTTAGGGCCGGTATGCCCCTGACCGATGATCAGCTTGGTCGAGGACACGTTCAGCGACAGTCGCAGCATCAGCGAGGCCAGCAGGATGGTTGGGAATGACGAAAAATCCAGCGGGCGTTCGATGAACAACGTCAGTGTGAAGATCAGAATCGCCAGCGCGAATGAGGCGGACAGGCCAACATCCAGAACCCATGCGGGCATAGGCAGGATCATCATTACGATGACAGTCATCAACGCCAGCGCCAGCAGCACGGTCGGAGAGAAAAGCGAACGGGCGTCGATCTTGGGCACACAAAGCTCCTAGTTGAACTGTATGAAGGCCGTCGCGGCACCAGCCACCGGTACTAGCGATCCCATCGCGCCAGTGTTGGCAGGCTCTGCCCGACGTGGAATTAATGGATCGGCAGCCCCGGTAAACGGATCGCGCGTCGCAAATGCGTTTGGAGTTTGCTGATCCAACTGAGCCAGAACGGTTTGAAAACGCGCCACATAGGCGTTCGCCAAAGCGGGTGTGCGCGAGTGATAGGCCCCGGCGGCAGCTTTCCACGAGCCCAGCTCGGCATATAGATCTTTCAGAAACCGCGCGGCATATGTGGCGTTTTCATCTGGGTCGAACATGGCGTCGATCGAGCGGAACGCCTTGCCGTGCCAACGGTAATTGATCTGGAAGCACCCGATATCAAAGCTGCGTTTGCCTGCTTTGAAGATGTCGAACACATATGATTTTGCCTCGAACTCTGAGGTGAACCAAATGCCCTTTCCTTCAACATTGATCGTCCAGGGCCAGGGTTGCAGTGCCCCGTCAGCTGTGCGGCCCGTTTCAACGCGGACAATGGCGCGCATGACATCTTGTGGCACACCTTCGGACCGGGCGGCGCGCTGGGCGGCGTGGTCGCAGATGCGGGCTGTTCGGGTGTTGGGCATGGCAAAACCCTGCGGCGCAGCCAACAGCGTCACCAAGGTCAGTCCTAAGATCGTTCGATATGGCATTCTGCCGGTCCGGGATTCTGATCAGTCCGGGCCAAGCTAGCTGTGTCAGGGTTTACAGAGGGTTATCGGCCGCTCAGTTTCGGTCGATCCGGCGGCCGAACACGACACTGGTGTTGGTTCGCAAAACCCCGGGGATCTTTGCCAATTCGTCGACCAGAATGTCCAGATCCTCGATCCTGGGGGCTTCGGCGGACAGCAGCAGGTCGAATTCCCCATTGATCGACAGGCAGAGTTTGACCTCGGGATAAGTTTCCAGCCGCTTGATAATACGTTTGGTCTCTTTTTGCTGAACCTCAAGCAAGACAACGACCTGAACGCGCGGGGCGTCTTCGGGCTCGCTCAGAACCACCGAATACCCGGCAATCACGCCGCGTTCTTCCATCCGTTGGATGCGTTCATGCACGGTGGTCCGGGCCACACCGAGTTTCGCCGCGATCTTAGTCGTAGATTCGCGGGCGTTGTGCTGCAGGGCTGTGATGATGCGGCGGTCAAGCTGATCCATAGGGCCAAGGTGTAGTGCAAATACCTTGGGATGCTCAAGGTTTGTCAGCGTGTTCGCCCGACGTGATTTTCTGCCTGGAGCGCGGCCAGATCAGAAGCGCAACACCAAGCCCCAAAAGGGCCGCCACAGTCATCCAGATCAATGTCTGTTCGGTTCCTTTGGTGGTCATCAGCCACCCGGCCATCGGGTACAGTACCAGCCAGCAGGCATGGGACAGGGTGAACTGCGCGGCGAAAACTGCTGGTCGGTCTTCCGGGCGGGCCGTGCGTGTCAGCAGACGGCCGGAGGGTGTCAGAGTGGCTGAATAGCCAAAGCCAGCACCTGCCCATAACACTGCGAGCCCCCACAAAGTCATCTGGGTCGAGGCGAACAACCCCGCTGCAACGGCCATCGTAAGTGTCCCGAATGCTGCACCAGCCAGCATAACGCTGCGATCCTCGTAGTTGTTCAGAAGAGACGGCAGGATGAAGGCCGCCACCATCGAGCCGCCCCCATACCCGGCCAATGCTACGGCCACAGCGCTTTCCGACAGCCCAAGATCAGCGCGCACGATTACGACAGTGTTGACGATAACCATCGCGCTGACTGACGCGGCCGTCCAGGTCAACGCCAGCAAGCCGCGCAACCGTGTCGTACCAAGGTATAGGCGGATGCCACGGGTCGTCCGGTCGTAAATCCCCCTCCGTTTCGTCGGTTTGGGCGAAGGCAGGGCGACCGACACGACAAGGATTGCCGATGCAATGAACCCAAAGCTTGTGCCCCAGAACAGGCTGTCGAAGCTCATGATCAACAACAGCGCTGCAGCCAGAGCGGGACTGAGCAGGCTTTCGAGGTCATAGGCCAGCCGGGACAGCGAGAGGGCTTTGGTATAGTCCTGCTCATCTGTCAGAACATCCGGGATCGTTGCCTGAAAGGCAGGGGTGAAACCGGCAGAGGCCGATTGCAGCAGGAAGATCAACACATAGATCTGCCAGATCTCGGTTACGAACGGCAGACAAAGCGCAACGGCGGCACGCACCAGATCTAGCACCACCAACATTTTGCGTCGGTCCAGCCGTTCCGCAAACGCAGCGGCGAGCGGGGCGACAACCACGTAGGCCACCATCTTGATGGTCAGGGCGGTTCCCAGAACCATACCTGCCGCGTCACCGGCCAAATCAAAGGCGAGCAACCCCAAGGCAACCGTCGCCAGCCCGGTTCCCATCAACGCAACCACCTGAGCCGCCAGTAAATGCCGATAGACACGGTTCTTCAGGACGCTCAGCATCGGTCAGAGGTACTTTGTGATGGTTTTGAAGTCTTCCACGTCCGGGTCTTTGGCTGCGGTGGTTGGTGACAGGCAATGATCAATATGATCGTGGATCAAGGCCCGTTTGGCGTTGGTAATCGCCTTTTCAACCGCAAAAAGCTGCTGTGCGATGTCGGTGCAGGGCTCTTGATCTTCGAGCATGGATATGACCCTGGCCAAATGTCCGTGCGCCCGTTTCAAACGCGCATGGATCTGCGGGTGCGACTCGTGTTTGTGCTGTGTCATGTAATAACCCTATCCCCCCCATAGGGATATGGTCAACGTATCGTACGGGTCCCTGCCGCACTGTTATGGATGGCGTTGAGTTTAGCGACCAAACCTCCTATCTCGGGGACGATACCGGACAAAGGACAAGCCCCGTGGCAAATCATCTTTACAAAAACGACCTGCCGGACGGGTTGGATATGGGCCCTGTTGTGGCCATCGACTGCGAGACCATGGGTCTGAATCCGCATCGGGACCGGCTGTGCGTGATCCAGATGTCAGGCGGCGACGGAAACAGCCACATCGTCCAGGTCGAAAAGGGGCAGACCGAGGCCCCGAACCTGTGTGCGATGCTGGAAAACCCCGACGTGCTGAAACTGTTCCACTTTGGGCGTTTCGATATCGCTGCGATGTACCACGCGTTTGGCGCGCTGGCGGCTCCGGTCTATTGCACCAAGATCGCCAGCCGGTTGGTGCGAACCTATACGGATCGCCACGGGCTGAAGAACCTGTGTCAGGAGTTGATCGGTGTCGATATCTCCAAACAGCAACAAATGAGCGACTGGGGCGCCGAAGCCCTGACAAATGCGCAGCTGGATTATGCGGCTTCGGACGTACTGTACCTGCATCAGCTGCGCGAGGCGTTGGACGGGCGCTTGGCCCGCGAAGGCCGCACCGAAATGGCGCAGGCCTGTTTTGAATTCCTGCCGATGCGTGCGAAACTGGACCTCGCCGGTTGGCCCGAAACGGATATTTTTGCGCACTCATGACCGATACCGAAGCATTCCTGAGAACCGCACGTCAGGTCATCACCGACGAAGCCCGCGCGTTGGACGTGCTGGCCGAAAGCCTGAATGAAGATTTTGCTGATGCTGTGCAGATGATCCTGCATGCTCCGGGCCGCATCATCATCAGCGGTATCGGCAAATCGGGTCATATTGGCCACAAGATTGCCGCCACGCTGGCCAGCACCGGCACGCCGGCCTATTTCGTACACCCTGCCGAGGCCAGCCATGGCGATCTGGGCATGGTGTCGAAAGGCGATGTGGTTCTGGCCATCTCAAACTCGGGCGAAGCGCCGGAACTGGTCAATCTGCTGGCCTTTACCCGCCGCTTTGGCATTCCGTTGATCGGCTTGTCCAGCAAACCGGAAAGCACGCTAATGACGCAGGCGGATGTGCATCTGCTGATCCCGTCGCTGGGCGAGGCTTGCGGTTTTGGCATGGTGCCCTCGATCTCGACCACTTTGACCTTGGCGATGGGGGACGCGCTGGCCATTGCGTTGATGAAGTACCGTGATTTCAAGCCCGAGGACTTCCGCGCCTTCCACCCCGGCGGCAAGCTGGGCGCGCAGCTTTCAAAGGTGCGGGATTTGATGCACGCCGATCTGCCAGTTGTGTCTGAGGGTACCCCAATGAGCGAGGCGCTGCTGGTCATGAGCCAGAAAAGCTTTGGCGTTGTCGGCGTGACGGATGAGACGGGCCGCCTGATTGGCATCGTGACTGACGGCGATTTGCGCCGGAATATGGACGGCCTTCTGGACAAGACCACCAAAGAGGTCATGACCACCAATCCGCTGACCATTTCCCCGAATGCAATGGCGGAAGAGGCGGTGGCGATCATGAACGACCGCAAGATCACTTCGCTGTTCGTGGTAGACCCCGAGACACAGGGCCCAGCCGAGGGGCTGTTGCATATCCACGACTGCCTGCGCGTCGGATTGGGCTAAGCGGAGGGTAGTGCGGTGGACGGACACTCACGCAGGGTACAGTTCTTCAAGGTGGTGCTGCCACTGGTGGCTATCGCTATGCTGTCGACCGTGTTCCTACTGTCGCGCAGCATCGAAACCAATGTGTCCGTGCCCTTCAACCAGCAGGATATCGATGAACGTTTGGCGGATCAGGTGGTGACGCAGCCCAACTACCAAGGAACAACCCGCAAGGGTGAAGACGTTCAAATCGAGGCAAGCCGGGCAACGCAGGGTACTGAGGGCGAAGCGCCAACAGCGGCCGAGTTTCGGGGTCGTTTTGGCCTGCTGAATGGCGGCGTGATCACTTTGGATTCCAACTCTGGCATGATCCGTCCGGACAAGAATACGGCTACCTTTGTCGGGGATGTGGTTATAACAACAACGGACGGCATCGTCGTCACAACGGATCTGTTGAACACCGCGCTGGACGAAATTCAGGGCGACACGCCCGGTCAGGTCGACGGAACCGGTATTATTGGTGATTTTACTGCGGGCAGAATGACTTTTGGGACTGAAAAAAAAGATGGACCGGTCCATATTATTTTTACAGATGGCGTGAAGTTGGTGTATGAGCCTCAAAAAGCAGAAAGATAACCTGTGTTCTATTTTCGATTAGCCCTTGTAAGCGCTGCTCTGGTAACTGGTGCGATCTCTGCGACAGCGCAGGAAACTCAGGTTGCTTTCGGTTCGGCCAATGCCGACCCAAGCCTGCCGGTCGAGGTAACCTCGGAAAAGCTGAACGTAAATCAGGAAGACGGCTCGGCCGAGTTTCTGGGGAACGTGATCGTCATTCAGGGCGAAATGCGCCTGACGGCGGAACGCGTGCTAGTCATTTATAACGAAGACCGTTCAGGCATCGAACGGATGGAAGCGACCGAAGATGTGATTCTGGTCAGCCCTCCGGATGCGGCCGAAGGCGACTGGGCGGAATACACCATCGATTCAGGTGAGATCGTCATGAAGGGCAACGTTCTACTGTTGCAGGGTCCAAGCACGATCAGCGGCGACCAGATGAACGCCAACCTGACCACCGGCAAAGCGACGATGACCGGCAACGTGAAGACCATCCTGCAGCAGGGGGCCAACTGATGGCTCAGCCAAACCTGACGGTAGCCGAAGGCGCGTCTGGCCTGAAAATCGAAAAACTTCGCAAGTCGTACCGAAAAAAGACGGTGATACGCGACGTTTCCATGACCTTGGGTCGATCCGAGGTGGTGGCGCTGTTGGGTCCGAACGGGTCAGGCAAGACCACCACATTCTACTCGGTCGCGGGACTTGTGTTTCCTGAGGCCGGCACTGTTACGATTGACGGTCAGGTTGTCACAACGCTGCCTATGTATCGCCGTGCGCGACTTGGGATCGGATATCTGCCGCAAGAGATGTCGATTTTCCGTGGCATGAGTGTCGAGGACAATATCGCCGCCGTTCTGGATATTACCGTCAACCATGCTCACCGCCGAAAGGAGCGGCTGGAAGAACTGTTGTCCGATTTCTCGATCGAACACCTGCGCCGCGCACCCGCGCTGGCCTTGTCGGGCGGTGAACGCCGCAGGGTCGAGATCGCGCGCTGTTTGGCAGCAGACCCGAAATATCTGTTGTTGGATGAACCCTTTGCAGGTGTCGACCCGATCAGCGTCGGGGATATTCGCCATCTGGTTGCGGACCTGAAAAAGCGTGGAATCGGCGTGTTGATCACCGATCACAACGTGCGCGAAACACTAGAGATCGTGGATCGTGCCTACATCCTGCATGACGGTCAGGTCCTGATGTCCGGCACACCCGACGAAGTGGTGGAAAACGAAAACGTGCGCCGGGTCTACCTGGGCGAAAACTTCCGTATTTCATAAGCTTGCGCAGATTTTCGCCAGGCGCATGGCGGAAATCACGTATATACACGCCTGTTTTGATTGACTCTCCCGCCGTCTCTTGCCTCAATTGGACTATGGCATTTCTTCGGTTCCCGACTGGATCACGACGTCCCTTCCTGGAAGGGGGGCCGGTGCGGTTACCGCAGGATTTGCCGATGTCCCCCACCCGATAAAAACAAGCGCGTCGCATTACGTGACGTCAGAAATGGGTGTGAATTGTGAAGGAGATCACATGCGTTACCAAATCAGCGGAAAACAGATCGACATCGGTGCGGCCCTGCAGACTCATGTGCAGACCGAACTGGGCGAGGTCGTGGGCAAATATGCCCAACGTCCGACAGATGCCAACGTCGTCTTTTCCCGTTCAGCGCATGAATATGTATGCGAAACCACAGTGCATCTTTCCACTGGTCTGACCGCTCAGGCCAAGGCACACGCAACCGAGATTTACGCGGCGTTTGAGGGATGCTGCGACAAGATGGAAACGCAACTGCGCCGTTATAAGCGCCGACTGAAAGACCACCACAAGGATCGGTCCGAGCCTGTTGAACTCTTCGGAGCGTCGTCTTATATCCTCGCCTCTGACGAATCGGAGACGGCTGACGAGCCCGATACTCTGCAGCCCATGATCGTGGCTGAGATGGAAACCAAGATCCCATCGCTGAGTGTTGGAGAGGCGGTCATGCAGATGGAACTTGCCGGTGCGCCGGTGTTGGTGTTCCGGAACGAAAACAAGGACGGATTGAATGTCGTGTACCGTCGCGAAGATGGTAATATCGGCTGGATTGATCCGTAACAGGCAAGACTAGCAAGGCACGCCCCTGCAATTGCAGGGGCCCCGCCGTGGAGCGTGATGATGGAGCTTTCGAGCATATTAAAGCCCGAAGCAGTACGTGTGTTGTCCGCCGCTTCTAGTAAGAAGCGGTTGTTTCAGGAAATTGGAGATGTTGCCGCCGGAACTTTGCATCTGGATGCGCAGACTGTCGTCGATTGCTTGTTGGAGCGCGAAAGCCTTGGACCGACCGGGGTTGGACACGGTGTCGCCTTGCCACACGCTCGGCTGACAGATCTGGACTCTGTTTCGGGTGTGTTTGTAATGCTTGAAAAACCGATTGATTTTGGATCGGTCGACCGGCAGCCGGTGGACATCGCTTTTGCACTGTTTGCGCCGGAAGAGGCGGGTGTCGATCACCTTAAGGCGCTTGCGCTGGTGTCACGTACACTGCGTGATACGTCTGTTTGCACAAAGCTGCGGGCCAACCCTGATCCGGTCAAGCTTTACGCGATTCTGACCGAAGCGCAGTCCATGCAGGCCGCCTGACCTTGCTGAAATAAAAAAGCCCCCGAAAGGTGGGGGCTTTTTTCTTCGAGGCGGCTTTTGGTTACCCGCCTGCTCCCATTTCCAGCGTCCACCAGATTTTCCCGCCACTTTCCTGATGCCAAGAAAAGCCCATTTGTGAGGCTTTCGGGTCCATGATCACGGCTCGGGGGCCAGGTTCCTGCATCCAGGCGGCCAAGGTTTCGGTTTCGGTCTCATAGGTTTCCGAAATCGCCTCACCCAGGAAAGTTCCGTAATAACCAACGCGTTGCGCGCGATCTATGGGCGACGATCCGTCCGAACCGAAGTGCCATGGGCGGTTCTGGCGCGCCATGTCCTTAGAGTGGGTCGCGGCCGCGGCATTCAGCTGCGAGTTCAGCTGCACCGCCTGTAAACCCTGAGCCTGGCGCAAGGCATTTACCGAATCCAGCATACGGAACTGGAGCTTTTCGGGGTTGCCGCGGATTTTGTAGACCGACGGCAGTGGACGGCCATCCGATCCGTAAGTTGGGGTGCTGCTTGGGGTACATGCAGCCAGCGCAACAAAGCAAAGAAACAGTAATGTGATAATACGCGTCATGATCGACCTGATTATTGTGTCGACATACGGCATAGCGCGCCATGCAGCCTTCGGCAAACCTGCAATGGCTGATTCTTGCATGTTTCTGCCGGTTTGATTTGCGATTGACGCATTCTGGCAATAAAATACGTGAAAATTTCAGGACAACTTTCGCAAAGGACCGGTCACTATGGTCAAGAAACCCATTCATTCATCTAGCCGCCGAGCATTTCTGGCCGGCGCTTCGGCCTTGTTGGCATCGCCGGCGATTGCCCAGTACGTTCCTGGTGACCCACTGCGCCCAGCCCCCGAGGCCGAGCCAGACGTGCGTCGCAATGTCTCGGGGTTCCGCGCCCTGGATTGGCAGCCTTATTTCTCGAATACGAGAAATGGGGCCATTCTGGTCGATACGGTGTCCCGAGCGCTGCATTATTGGTCAGATGATCAATCTGTATACAAACTCTACCCCTCATCCGTTCCGCTGACCGAAGAATTGACCCGCCGGGGCCGCACCAGCGTCATCCGCAAAGTTGAGGGTCCCAGTTGGTCGCCGACACCTTCTATGAAGAAACGAAATCCCGAATGGCCGGACCATATTCCACCGGGCCCTGATAACCCATTGGGAACACATGCTTTATACCTGAGTTGGAAATACTACCGGATTCACGGAACGCATGACACGCGCAAAATCGGTCGCCGGTCGTCGAACGGATGCATCGGCCTGTTCAACGAAGATATCGCTGAACTGTTCTCGATGGCGAAGGTCGGCACGCAAGTGTTGCTAATATGACGACATTTTCGCGCACGAACCCGCTTGTGGCTCAAGTTGCAATTGCATTCCAGCCATATAGCTGATTAGAAAAAAACCACGAGGTAAGTCTTAGGTGTGCGGATCCGATTGATGGAGCCGTGCAAACTCTGGAGGTTAATATGAAAAAACTCGTTCTCGCCGCTGCATTTACTGCTGCTGCTTCGACCGCTTATGCCGGTAACCTGGAAGAGCCGGTTGTTGAAGCACCGGTTGTTGTAGAGGAAACTCAGGGTTCGTCGCAGGGTATCATCCTGCCGCTGGTCCTGCTGGTCGTAGTTGCCGCAGCTGTTGCAGCAAGCTAATTTGACGAGCTAAATCTAGAGAAAAGGCGGTGGAGTGATCCACCGCCTTTTTTCATATTTATTTGGTGGGAATCGGTCAGTCGAGCCAGCCCTTTAGATTGTCTTCGATTACCTTGCCCAGTGCGCCAATGTGCGAATCATCGTCATTGAGGCAGGGGATATAGGTAAAGGTCTGACCGCCAGCCTCTTCAAAGCTTTCCTTGATCTCTTCGTTGATCTCTTCAAGCGTCTCGATGCAATCGGCGGAAAACGCGGGCGCTATCACGGCGATGTTCTTCTTTCCCTGCCGCGCCAGATCAGCCACGTGATCCACGGTATAGGGTTTCAGCCATTCCTCGGGACCGAATCGCGATTGGAAGGTTGAGACCAGCTGATCGTCCGACCAGCCCAGCCGTTCCTTCAGCAATCGGCTCGTTTTCGCGCATTGGCAATGATAGGGGTCGCCCTGCTGCAAATAGCGCTCTGGCATGCCGTGATAAGAACAAACCAAGATATCCGGTTTGGTCTCCAGCGCGGAATAGGCTTTTTCCACTGACCCGGCCAAAGCGTCGATATAAGCAGGCTCGTCGAAGTAGGCTGAAACGGTGCGAGACGCAGGTTGCCAGGCTTCGTCCATCAGCGCGCGGAAGAACTGATCATTGGCTGTTGCAGTCGTCGCGCCCGCATATTGCGGGTAGAGCGGGAAGAATAGGATGCGGTCGCAGCCTGCGGCAACCATCTCACGCACTTTGGATTTGGTCGAAGGGTTACCATAGCGCATGCAGAAATCGACCATCACCTGATCGCCATAACGTTCCTGCATTGCGTCTCGCAACTTGGCTGTCTGGTCCTTGGTGATCGTCATAAGCGGGCTTTCGCCCTTGTCGTGGTTCCAGATCGACTTGTAGGCCTCACCCGAGCTGAACGGGCGCTTGGACAGGATGATGCCTTGCAGAATCGGCTGCCACTTCCACTTGGGATAGTCGATTACGCGCTGGTCCGACAAAAACTCATTCAGATACCGGCGCATCGGCCAATAGCTGTAGTCATCCGGCGTACCGAGATTGGCCAGCAGAATGCCGACGCGGCCCATTTTGACCTTTGGATGGTCTGCGGCGGCATGATCGGGGCGAGTGGCGTCAAACATCTGTTGCTTCCTGAGATTTCTCTGTACTGGCCTGAGATAACCGGAAAAGCCCGGTCGTCAATTGGACAGTTTACCTTCTTTTGTGCCCAGCGCATCCGCAAGCCGGGCTTTGGCTGATCCGGGGCGCAATGGTTTCTGTTGGCTGTCATCGGGAGACCAGCCGGTCAGGCAGATCAATTCATAGGTGGCGGCCAACCGCCCCCCGGGCGTTGAGAAGTTGTCGGCATAGACCTGCTGTGCGCGCGTAAAAACCTGTCGCTTGGTGGGTTGTTTCATGCGCCCGGACAGGCTGTTGGTCTCACCCATGGCGCGCAGGTCATGCATCAGGTGCAGTATGTCGCGGTATTCCGCCGTCAGGCGCGCGGTGTCGGCGACCGGCAGCGCAAACCCCGCCCGTTGCAGCAACCCGCCAAGATCGCGCAGCTCGGCCATCGGGACGATACGGGGGCTGAGGCCTCCGGTCACTTCGATTTCGGCCTGTCCCAGTGCGGCGCGCAGCTCGTGCAGTGTTTCACCGCCCAGACACACAACCAACAGCAACCCGTCGGGGCGCAGAGCACGGCGACATTGGATCAGTTGCCCAACAGGATCATTGGCCCAATGCAGCGCCATGGCGTGGATGACCAAATCATGCGCACCGGGGGTCAGATCCAGAACCTCATCATCCGCAACGATCCGCGTCCCGGGCAGCACGTCCTGCCAGATATGAGCAAATGGCGTCACGATCGCCGGGGCCGTAAAGGTTTTGTTAACCATGGAGAGCCGATCCTGCACTTCGTCCACAGCGGCACGATGCAGGAACAGGGCCTCATCCTTCGCGCGGGCGCGGTGCTGGGTAAGGACCTGGCGATCAAACAAAGAGGGTGTATTGGACTCAGGCAGTTTCATAGGGCGCAATTATCGCATGTGGCACCGGATTCAAACCGCTGTCGCGCTGATCTATCCGCCGCGCTGTCTGGGATGCGGGGACCTGACCGAATCGGATTTCGGGCTGTGTGGGCCCTGCTGGCGCGAGACGCTCTTTATCGGTGGAGTTGTTTGCGAAAGCTGCGGGGTGCCGTTACCGGGGGTTTCAGACGGTCACCGGATTGAGTGCGACGATTGCTTGGCTGCGCCGCGCCCCTGGCAAGATGGGCGTTCGGCCCTTTTGTACGATGGCAAAGCGCGGTCGCTGGTGCTGGCCTTGAAACATGGTGACAGGCCCGAACTGGCGCGCCCCGCCGCACGCTGGCTGGCGCGGGCCGGGCAAGAGATGTTCCGCGAAGGGATGCTGCTTGCGCCGGTGCCTTTACACTGGTCCCGGTTGTTGAAACGCCGGTACAACCAGTCCGCCCTACTGGCGCAGCACCTTGGGAAAGAGGCAGGGCTTGAGGTGTGCCCGGACCTTTTGCTTCGCCACCGAAAGACGCCTGTTCTGGATGGCAAAACAGCGGCAGAGCGGGCTGAAGTCCTTAAAAGCGCGATCATCGCCCATCCAAAGCGGCAAGACCGCTTGCGGGGCCGCGATATCCTGCTGGTGGATGATGTGATGACGTCCGGCGCAACACTGGCGGCTTGCGCGCGTGTCTGCCTTGCATCCGGAGCAAATCATATTTCCGTGTTGACCCTAGCGCGCGTTGCCAAGGATGCCTAATTCGCCCAAGATTATGCGAAACGCGAAGGTACGGAATATGAAACCGGTAGAAATCTACACCTCGCCGCTCTGCGGCTTTTGTCACGCGGCCAAACGCTTGCTGAAACAGAAAGGCGTCGAATTCAAGGAAGTCGACGTGCTGATGCACCCCAAGCGCAAGCCCGAGATGATCCAGCGCGCCGGTGGCAAACGAACCGTGCCACAAATCTTTATCGGTGCGCAGCACGTGGGCGGCTGTGACGAACTGTATGAGTTGGAGCGTCAGGGCAAGCTGGATCGCCTGCTCGCAGCTTGATGAAGACCGCGCTGCTGCAAATCACCTCGTCGGATGATCCGGCCGAAAATCTGGACAGGGTGCGCGCCATGATGGCCGAGGCTGCGGAACAAGGCGCGCGGTTCATCCTGACGCCCGAGGTGACGAATTGCGTGTCCACCAGCACCACGCGGCAGCGCGAAGTCTTGCAGCACGAAGAAGATGACCAATCGCTGGCCGGCCTGCGGGATAAGGCCGCTGCGCTGGGTGTCTGGCTGCTGATCGGGTCTTTGGCGATCAAAACCCATGATGCAGACGGTCGGTTTGCCAACCGGTCCTTCATGATCGACCCGCAGGGGCAGATCGTGGCGCGGTACGACAAGATACACATGTTCGACGTGCAGGTCACCGAAACCGAGACCTTCCGCGAATCCAAAAATTACCGCCCCGGCGACAAGGCGGTGATTGCCGACACCGATTTTGGCAAGGTTGGCATGACCGTATGCTATGACGTCCGGTTTCCCGCACTCTACGCGGCACTGGCGCAAGCAGGGGCGCGAATCCTGACGGTTCCGGCCGCGTTTTCGCCGGTCACAGGCGCGGCCCATTGGGAATCGTTGCTGCGCGCCCGGGCGATTGAGACCGGCTGTTGGGTTCTGGCCCCCGCACAAACTGGCGAACACCCTAAAACCCGCGGCAAGACACGCTATACCTATGGCCACAGCATGGTTGTCGCCCCCTGGGGCGAGGTCGTCATCGACGCAGGGACCGATCCGGGCATTCACATTTTCGATTTGCGTGATAGTTCTGTGTCTGAGGCGCGCCGACGGGTGCCCTCACTTACTCACACCCGTCGCTTTGACGGACCCTGATCCAGAACCGGACCATGACTGACGAACACAATGCCCTTGCGGTCACGCTGTTCAGCGAAATCCTGACCGCCGATCAGCTGTTGCGCAACCGGCTTAGCCGGGTGTTGCCCAAGGGCATGGAGATTTCGCATTTCTCGGTGCTGAACCATCTGGTTTTTGTTGGGGATGAGCGTAGCCCGGCCCAACTGGCGGACACATTCCACGTGACCCGAGGGGCGATGACCAACACTTTGGCCAAGCTGGAATGGGCCGGATACATCCACATCCGCCCCGACTGGGACGACGCCCGCCGCAAGATGGTGGCGATCAGCCCGGCTGGCCGGAGAGCGCGCGATCAGGCGATTGCGTCAATCGCCCCACTGATCAACCGCGTGGTCGGAGAGCTTGGGCTGGAGCGTGTCCGCAGCACACTGCCCGTGCTGCGGGATTTGCGGTTGCAGTTGGAGGGGGAGTAGGAAGGTCATGCGTTGGTTTAGGAAGCGACGGAAATCCAGTGTGCTTTCAGAGAACGTGACTTCGCCAACCTCCGCTAACGAAGATCCACAAAATCGATCTCACCTGAAGACTTCAAAACCGAGTGGCGCAATCTGGGTTAGCGATGTTTACCAAAGACATGAGCTCAGCATTGGTTTTGTCACTGTACCAATGTGAAACAAGATCACTTCGATCAAGTTTCGCGACGAAGATGTCTAAATCGCTAAGAAACATAGTGACGGAAATAAGAAGAATGCCCGTGGCGAGCATGTCGACTCAGAAGCAGTGCCGAATGAACTCTATTGGAACCTAAGCGAGGCACCACCGAGCACTATACTTCCGGTGTTCAGTGCAGGGCACCCAATGTTACGTGCGGATGTTGCGGAGATTTTTGAGCACTATGATTTGGGCCAGGCACGCCTGCAAAAAACGCAACTTTTTGGTAATGATACAGAGACCCCGCCTGATTGTGTGGCATATGCTCTAATTTTCAAGAATCAAGGTCATGCAATCGATATTGCAAAGAGCGATGTTGTGCATGTGTGGCCTGGGCGCGAGGTGTTTAAGCCTAAGCCTAAGCCTAAGCCTAAGCCTGATGCCTCACTTGCTGATTGCCTTGTGCCGGATACCAGATCGGTAAATGGTCCAGCAGTCTGGATTGATCCCAATATGTTCAGGTATTTTTTCCTTAGTGACGCACTTGGCAGCGAGCTAACAGCTGCTGGTTTTGGCCCTGCTTTTGGACTGACCCGTTTAGAGTTTTAAGAAATCGTAGGATGGGTGCTTGTACCCATCGCGTCTGTATTGTCGTTGGAATAATGGCTGCAAGCACCCATCCTACCCCGGTTTCACACTCGCCGTCACATAATTCACGCTCAGATCTCGGTCCGAGATCGACCAGCTCCACAGGATCGGGTTGAATACGAACCCTTTGCGATCCACCGGTTCCAGTCCAGCCTGACGCAGCAGGTCGAACAACTCATCCGGGGTGATGAACTTGTTCCACTCATGCGTGCCGCGCGGCAGCCAGCGCATGACGACCTCGGCCCCGAAAATGGCCATCGCATAAGATTTCGGGTTGCGGTTGATCGTGGAACAGATCAGCAAACCGCCGGGTTTCAGCAAGTCTTGCGATGCGGTCAGAAAACCAAGGGGGTCGGCCACATGCTCAACCACCTCCATGTTCAGCACCACGTCGAACTGTTCGCCTGCAGCGGCCATGTCCTCGGCAGTGGTGTGGCGGTAGTCGATCTCAAGCCCGGATTGTTCCGCGTGGATGCGCGCGACGGGCAGGTTGCCTTCGGCGGCATCCGCTCCGACCACTTCGGCCCCAAGGCGGGCCATCGGTTCGCTCAGCAGCCCGCCGCCGCAGCCGATATCCAGCAAACGCAGGCCCTCGAACGGCTTTGCGGCCTTCAAATCGCGATCGAATTCGCCCGCGATCTGCTGTGTGATATAATCCAGCCGACAGGGATTCAGCATGTGCAAAGGTTTGAATTTTCCGTGAGGATCCCACCATTCTGCGGCCATCGCTTCGAATTTTGCGATCTCAGAAGGGTCAACCGTGTTCGGATGCGCTTGCATTCCTGTCTCCGTATGCTCTTTTACGCTTAAGGACTATATAGGGCCATAATGGACAAGTACCCGGACCAAAAGCGCGCAGTTCAATATCTGTACCCGCCGATCGATCCTTTCGATCAGCGTATGGTCGATGTGGGCGACGGACACCGTATCTATATGGAACAATGCGGCAATCCCAACGGCATTCCGGTGGTGATTCTGCACGGAGGCCCGGGCGGTGGCTGCAGCCCCGCGATGCGGCGCTATTTTGATCCGGACGTCTATCGGGTGATTCTGTTTGATCAGCGTGGATGTGGACGGTCACGCCCGCATGCCTCGGTCACGGATAACACCACATGGCATCTGGTGGACGATATCGAACGTCTGCGAACTCTGCTGGATATCGACGACTGGATTGTCTTTGGCGGCAGCTGGGGGGCAACGCTTGCGCTGGTCTATGCGCAGTCCCACCCGGATCGGGTCAATCGCCTGGTGCTGCGCGGTGTGTTCCTAGCGACGCAGGCCGAGTTGGATTGGTTTTACGGCGGCGGCGCGGGAAAGTTTTGGCCCGAGCAATGGGCGAAGTTCACCGCTCTTCTTTCCGACAATGAGCTGAGTGACACCATAGGCGCATTTAACAAGCGCCTGTTCTCGGGGGATCGCGCGACCGAGATCCTGTATGCCCGGGCCTGGTCCAGTTGGGAAAATGCGCTGGCCTCAATCCATTCACATGGCGCAACCGGGGAAAGCCCCGGAGAATACGCGCGCGCCTTTGCGCGGCTTGAGAATCACTATTTCATCAACCGCGCGTTCCTTGAACGGGACGGGCAGATTCTGGACCAGATGGACAGAATCGCACATATCCCCGGCCATATCGTGCAGGGTCGGTATGACATGATCTGTCCGCCTCAGGCCGCGTGGAACCTTGCCCAGCAGTGGCCCAATGGCGAGCTGAAGATGGTGCGTCAGGCCGGGCATGCGCTGTCCGAACCCGGAATTAGCGCGGAATTGGTTCGCATCATGGACCGCGTGGCGGAGGGCGCATTATGACACGCATCGACCGTCGCGCTTTGTTTGCGTCTGGTGCTGCTGCCGCCTTGTTGGCGGCGACGGGCGCTTCGCTGGCGGATACGCCCAAAGTGGGTGGTACGCTGCGCCTTGCCGTGCCCCGCGATGACAGTTTGGAGCAGGTGGCCCGTGGGGCCGTGTTCGACACCCTGACCGAGATTGCACCTGACGGCACCCTGCGCGGAGAGCTTGCGACCGGTTGGCAAACTGATTCCCAAGCCCGCATCTGGAGCTTTGATCTGCGCGAGAACGCTCGTTTTCACGATGGTGCAGTCCTTGATGTAAGGGATGTGATGGCGGTTCTGGGCGATGTCGGGCAGGTCGACGCCTTGTCAGATAATCGCGTGCGTCTGGAGTTGGCTCAGGCCAACCCGGGTCTACCCTTCCTTTTGGCCGACAGCAGGTTCGTTATTACGCGCAACGGGCAAGGTGTCACGCCCTTGCAGGCGGCGAACGGCACCGGATGCTACCGAGTTGAACGGGCGGAGGATGATCGTCATTTCCTTGGGCGCCGTGTGGCGGGCCACTACAAGGATGGATTGGCTGGCTGGGCCGAAACCCTGGAAGTTATCGTGATTCCCGACGCTCGCGTGCGTACCGAGGCGTTGCGAGACGGCTTTGTGGATATCGCGGCACTGCCGCAGGGCGAAGGGTTCAGCCCGCACCGCGGATTGCGCTTTTTTCCAAGCGAATCCGATATGGCGCTGGCTGTAGCAGGGCATGTCGGCATGCCCCGTCAGATCGGAACGGATCGCCCCCTGGATGATGGCCGCGTTGCCGAGCGTTGGTGGTTGATTTAAACGCCGAAAATTCGCCTGACTTCTACTTTGTGCAAAATTTTGCTATTGTACGCGCTGTATTAGCTTAGTTGTTTCGAAAATGGGAGAATTCCCATGAGGGTTGAAAGCTTAAAGAATATATCAATATCCATTTTGTCCGTAGCATTGGCGGTTGTTGCGGTGTTTGCCCTGAAATCAGGTAAAGACGTTACCGTAAAAGTCAGCAAAAACGGGACGATAGAGCTGGATGCCCGCGAAGGGCAGTCGCTGACTCAGTTGCTGGACAAGGGTTTTGAGGCCGTAGAGGCGAACCCCGAAGATAGTGCAGAGACGACAGCGCGGAAACTGTCCGATATGCGGGCTCTGACCCGCACGCTGAAGTCGCATGGTTACTATGCGTTGAACGATTCGGATCTGGTTCACGAGATTAGAGGGCTGGAAAAGGAGGATCCCCTGTCGGCCGGGCTGCGCGACGTGCTGTATGATCTGGAAGGTCCGTTTTCGCTGCCCGGAACACTGCGTGGGGCGGACTCAAGGATGTGGCAGGCCATCGCTGATCTGTACGAGGGTATAAAGTCGGAACCGCGTGGTGACAGCCAGCTATTTGCGACGCTTTACACCAACTTCATTCAGCAAGAGACCGTGTTCAGCCCCTTCAAGCACGAGGTAACGGCCGAGGGTGTGTTATTGCATGACGCAAACGGAAACGAAAAACCGATGGTGTACACCTGCCCTGACAGTTTTTTGAAACCGGGGATTACCGTCCTGATCAAACCGACCGGCGGGTCATCCAATATCATGCGTCAGTTCACGGTGCGGCAAGATCCTGTTTTTCATGCCTGTGCCGCGCGGACACCGTTCGAGTTTTTGTCGGGTTCGGAAATGAAGCTGGGGCTGAACCGGGTGGCCTTTGATCAACTCTTCCCACCGCGGACGGCGAATGCCGAGCAGTTTCAGGGCAGGGGCACTCTTTCGGTGATTATCTACCCACGCAACACGCAGCCTGCGCTTTTTGCATCTTCGGCGGAATAGGAGCTTTCCATGAATAAACTTGCTGTTCTCGCTGCCACTATTGCACTTGTGACCGTCGCTCTGTCAGGCGTGGCACATGCCCAGGGACGTCAATGCCTGTTTGACGGCGAAGTCTACGAAGACGGGGACCGCGTTGGTCCTTACCTGTGTGAAAATGGCGAGTGGATTCTGTCAGACTGATATTGTGATTGCCCATCCGGGCGCTTGGGCTTGCAATCTTGCAGTCGCTTGGCTATATGGCCGTTAACAGCGGCGCGTCGGGCTTCGGTCCGGGGCTCCACCGGAAAAGATCGACGGGCCGCGCGCCCGTTTTTTTGTGCCCGACTGACAGGGTAGAGTACCAGATGACAAATGACCTGATAGCCAAAGCAGCCATCGACCGGCGACTGGCCGAGATCATCACCCCCGTGATCGAGGATCTGGGGTATGAACTTGTGCGTATTCGCCTGATGAGCGGCAAACAAACCACGCTGCAGATCATGGCTGACAAGCCTGATGGCGGTATCGAAGTGGATGATTGCGCCGAGATTTCGAACGCGGTCAGCGCCACGTTGGATGTCGAGGATCCGATCCTTGACGCCTATGCGCTGGAAGTGTCCAGCCCCGGCATCGACCGCCCCTTGACCCGTCTTAAGGATTTTGAGGCGTTCGAAGGATATGAGGCCAAGATCGAAACCGCCGAACTGATCGACGGGCGCCGCCGTTTTAAGGGTGAGCTGGCCGGGATCGAGGGAGATGAGGTCTTGATCAATCTCGCCGAGGGGGACGAGACGATCACCATCGGACTGCAATTCGACTGGCTAAGCGATGCCAAGCTGGTCCTGACCGATGACCTGATCAAGGAAATGCTGCGCCAGCGCAAAGACGCCGGTGCCCTGAACGAAAACGCTTTCGACGAGATTGAGACCGAAGGGTCCGAAGAGGAGACGAACTGATGGCAATCACCTCAGCCAACCAGCTGGAGCTGCTGCAGACCGCCGAGGCCGTGGCCCGCGAAAAGATGATCGACCCCGGTCTGGTTGTCGAAGCGATGGAAGAATCGCTCGCCCGCGCCGCCAAGAGCCGTTACGGCGCCGAGATGGACATCCGCGTCAGCATCGATCGCAAGACCGGTAAAGCAACATTCACCCGCGTCCGCACAGTGGTCGAGGATGAAGAGCTGGAAAACTATCAGGCTGAGATGACCGTCGAGCAGGCCAAGCAGTATATGGAAACGCCTTCGGTTGGTGATGTCTTCGTTGAAGAAGTGCCGCCGGTTGAAATGGGCCGTATCGCGGCACAATCCGCAAAGCAGGTGATCCTGCAGAAGGTGCGCGAAGCCGAGCGTGACCGTCAGTACGAAGATTTCAAGGATCGCGCAGGCACTATCATCAACGGTGCGGTCAAGCGCGAAGAGTTTGGCAATGTCATCGTCGATCTGGGCGGTGCTGAGGCCGTTCTACGCCGCAATGACAAGATCGGTCGCGAAAGCTATCGTCCGAATGACCGTGTGCGTGCCTATATCAAGGAAGTGCGTCGCGAAGTTCGTGGCCACCAGATCTTCCTGTCGCGCACCGCGCCGGAATTCATGGCCGAGCTGTTCAAGATGGAAGTGCCGGAAATCTATGACGGCATCATCGAGGTCAAAGCTGTTGCCCGTGACCCCGGTTCGCGCGCCAAGATCGCCGTGATTTCCTATGACGGTTCGATCGATCCTGTTGGTGCTTGCGTTGGTATGCGCGGCAGCCGCGTGCAGGCCGTTGTAAACGAGCTGCAGGGTGAAAAGATCGACATCATCCCGTGGAACGAAGATCAACCGACCTTCCTGGTGAACGCGCTGCAGCCTGCTGAGGTTTCCAAGGTGGTTCTGGATGAAGAAGCCGGCAAAATCGAGGTTGTGGTTCCCGAGGAACAGCTTTCGCTGGCCATCGGTCGCCGCGGTCAGAACGTGCGTCTGGCCAGCCAGCTGACCAATCTGGATATCGACATCATGACCGAGGCCGAAGAATCGGCGCGTCGTCAGAAAGAATTCGAAGCCCGCACCCAGCTGTTCATGGACAGCCTGGATCTGGATGAGTTCTTTGCCCAGTTGCTGGTCTCCGAAGGCTTCACCAACCTCGAAGAGGTAGCCTATGTGGAGATCGAAGAACTGCTGGTGATCGACGGCGTTGACGAAGGCACCGCGCAAGAGCTGCAAACACGGGCGCGCGAATATCTGGAAGCACAGGCCAAGGCTGCGTTGGAAAGTGCCCGCGCGTTGGGTGCCGAAGACAGTCTCATTGAATTCGAAGGCCTGACACCCCAGATGGTTGAGGCGCTGGCCAAGGACGATGTGAAGAACCTGGAAGACTTCGCCACCTGCGCTGACTGGGAACTGGCCGGTGGTTGGACCACGGTCGACGGCCAGCGAATCAAAGATGACGGTGTTCTGGAACCTTTCGGAGTAACGCTGGAAGAGGCGCAGGATCTGGTCATGACAGCTCGGATCATGCTGGGCTGGGTCGATCCTGCTGACTTGGAGCAGGCCGAAGAAGAAGTTACCGAAGAGGGGGCCGAGGCCTGATCTCAGGCTTCGGGTGGCGCAAATGGGTCGCGGTGGCGTCCATAAGGATCGGTCCGAAGGACCTGAACGCAAGTGCATCGCCACGGGCGAGGTTCAACCTAAATATGGGTTGATCCGCTTTGTGACGGGGCCGGATGGTCAGGTCTTTCCGGATGTCGCGGCGAAACTACCGGGGCGCGGTGTCTATGTCGCGGCGGATCGAAGCGCGTTGGACAAGGCCGTGGGCAAAAAGTTGTTTGCACGTGGTTTCAAGGCACAAGTCAGCGTGCCTAACGATCTCGCGGATGAAGTTGAACGTCAGATTGCGCGCCGTGTGATCGAGTTGGTGAGCCTTGCGCGTAAATCCGGTGATGCGATCGCCGGTTACGAAAAGGTCAAGACGTGGCTGGACCGGGAAGAGGCCCAGATACTGATACAAGCCTCTGATGGATCGGGGCGCGGCAAGTCGAAACTGAGCACGCCGCACTTCGGAACATACATCGGCTGGCTGACGGCGGACGAGTTGGGACAGGCATTTGGGCGCCAAACCGTGATTCATGCGGCGCTCGCCTCTGGCGGACTCGCCAAACGTGTTGTAGAGGAAGCGCAGCGCCTGCGTGGCTTGCGCGAAACGGATGACGGCGGCAGGGGCCGCGCGGAAGGGTAAGAAGCTTTATGAGCGATAATGACGGCAAAAAGACATTGGGTCTTCGTGGCGGGGCACGCCCCGGAAATGTGAAACAAAGTTTCAGCCACGGACGTACCAAGAATGTCGTGGTGGAGACCAAACGCAAGCGCGTGGTGGTTCCCAAGCCGGGTGCCGGCAAGCCAGGTGGCGGAGCAACGCCCTCGGGTGATCCGTCGCGCCGCCCTGCCGGGATTTCCGATGCGGAGATGGCCCGCCGGATGAAGGCGCTGCAGGCCGCGAAGGCCCGCGAGGTCGAAGAAGCCGCCGCCCGCGAGGCAGCTGAAAAAGCGCGTGAAGAAGAACGCGCCCGTCGTCGTGCGGAGCAAGAGGCTAAGGAACGCGAACAGCGTGAGGCCGAAGAACGTGCACGTGCCAAGGCCGAAGAAGAAGATCGCAAGCGCAAAGAGGCTGAAATAGCGGCCCAACGCGCAGCTGCTCCGGCTGCACCGGCAGAGCCCAAGGCGGCTGCTCCGCGCAGCCCGGCCAACAAGCCTGCACCGGCTGCAACGCCGCGGAAAAACGATCGCGAGCGTGAACAGCGCGGCAATCGTGGCAAAGGCCGTGATGACAACCGCCGGTCCGGCAAGCTGACACTGGGTCAGGCAACGGGCGGCGAAGGTAATCGGCACCGCTCTATGGCGGCGATGAAGCGCAAGCAGGAGCGGGCGCGCCAGAAAGCCATGGGTGGTACGGTCGAGCGCGAAAAGGTAATCCGCGACGTACAGCTGCCCGAGGCGATCACGGTGTCCGAGCTGGCCAACCGTATGGCCGAGCGTGTGGCAGACGTTGTCAAATCGCTGATGAACATGGGCATGATGGTCACGCAGAACCAGACCATTGACGCCGATACAGCCGAGCTGATCATCGAAGAATTCGGTCACAAAGTGACCCGTGTCTCTGATTCGGATGTCGAGGACGTCATCAAAGAGGTCGAAGACGACGACAAAGATCTGAAATCGCGCCCACCGGTCATCACCATCATGGGTCACGTTGACCACGGCAAAACCTCGCTGCTGGATGCGATCCGCGATGCGCGGGTTGTGGCAGGCGAGGCGGGTGGCATCACCCAGCACATCGGTGCCTATCAGGTGACAACCGATAGCGGCACCACGCTGTCCTTCCTGGATACGCCGGGCCACGCGGCCTTTACCTCGATGCGCTCGCGCGGTGCTCAGGTCACGGATATCGTGGTTCTGGTTGTTGCCGCCGATGACGCGGTGATGCCGCAGACGGTCGAAGCGATCAACCACGCGAAAGCGGCCGGAGTGCCGATGATCGTGGCGATCAACAAGGTCGACAAGCCAGGCGCGAACCCGGACAAGGTGCGCACCGATCTGCTGCAGCACGAAGTCATCGTCGAGAAAATGTCGGGTGAAGTTCAGGACGTTGAAGTCTCTGCCATCACCGGTCAGGGTCTGGATGAACTGCTAGAAGCCATCGCGCTGCAATCCGAGATTCTGGAGCTGAAAGCCAACCCGAATCGCGCCGCCCAAGGTGCCGTGATCGAGGCGCAGCTGGACGTGGGTCGCGGCCCGGTCGCCACTGTTCTGGTTCAGAACGGCACGCTGCGTCAGGGCGATATCTTCGTCGTGGGTGAGCAATACGGTAAAGTCCGTGCGCTGATTAATGACAAGGGTGAACGCGTCAAGGAAGCTGGCCCCTCGGTTCCTGTCGAGGTACTGGGTCTGAACGGCACGCCTGAAGCGGGCGACGTTCTGAACGTGACCGAGACCGAAGCACAGGCTCGCGAGATCGCGGAATACCGCGAACAGGCCGCCAAGGACAAACGTGCGGCCGCTGGCGCCGCAACGACCCTTGAGCAGCTGATGCAGAAAGCCAAGGAAGACGAGAACGTCAACGAACTGCCAATTCTGATGAAAGCAGACGTTCAGGGCTCGGCTGAGGCCATCGTTCAGGCGATGGAAAAAATCGGCAACGACGAGGTGCGCGTGCGCGTGCTGCACTCGGGCGTAGGTGCGATTACCGAAACCGATGTCGGCCTGGCCGAAGCATCCGGTGCGCCGATCCTGGGCTTCAACGTGCGTGCCAATGCGTCGGCGCGGAACACCGCGAACCAGAAGGGCGTGGAAATCCGCTACTACTCGGTAATCTATGACCTTGTGGACGACGTGAAAGCCGCCGCATCCGGCCTGCTGAGCGCCGAGATTCGCGAAAAGTTCATCGGTTACGCCGAGATCCGCGAAGTCTTCAAGGTTACAGGCGTCGGCAAAGTTGCTGGCTGTCTGGTCACCGAAGGCGTGGCGCGTCGTTCCGCAGGTGTCCGCCTGCTGCGCGACAACGTGGTGATCCACGAAGGCACGCTGAAGACGCTGAAACGCTTCAAGGACGAAGTGGCCGAGGTCCAGTCGGGTCAGGAATGCGGTATGGCGTTCGAGAACTACGACGATATCCGTGCAGGCGACGTGATTGAAATCTTCGAACGCGAAGAGGTTACGCGTACGCTGGATTGATTTTGCTATGCGCTGAAACAGTTAGCGGCGACCCAAAGGGTCGCCGTTTTTCTATGTTTTGCCTAAGGCTTTCCGAATCCAGTCAGAAACACGCATCATTTAATCCTGCTCTATCCTCAAGAGTACAATAACTGCACGTCCGCTTTGCGGGCAAAGCGGCCCTTTATCACAAGTCTGCGAATGACGCTTTGTCACTTTTCGGCGAAGCGCGATAGCGTGCGCTAACGTAACTGTAGCCCCCCGATACTCTCCCATTTGCAGGCGGCATCCTTCAAGCAGGCGTGTACCGCAGCTTTGGTTTGCGGATCGTAAACATCGGTCCTGTCACCCGCAAAGTGACCTGCATTCTTCATTAATTCTTGAATATCCCAGATCACACTGTTGTCGGCTACCGCCAAGGCTTCATCCCATATAACCTGCGCTTCAACCAACCTGCCTTTTTCCTCATAGATGGCGGCAAGGCGAAACAGCGCTTCAATGAACGGTGGGGAAGTTGCATGGCCTGCATCGTAGTTTTCTGGCCGCGCCAAACGGATAGCTTCCTTGTAGCTCGCCTCTGCTTCCTCCAAACGATCTAACTGTTCGAGAATCTCGCCTTTCGTAGTCCAAGGCATATGCCTTTGCGGCCTATAGGCGATCAGCCGGTCCACTGAAGTTAAGGCGCCCATCCAATCCTCCACTTCCATTTGAGCGTCCACTTTTAGTCGCAACCCATCGCTGTAAACAGAAGAGAAGTTTGAATTGTTCCCAATCAACACGTCAGCCGCACATTCGTTTCCGGCGGCCCTTAATTCAGATATTTGCGCTCTGAATCCCTCACCTAATTGCTCGTAGAGTTCCGGGCCTTGTGTCACATACGACAGCTCCTCTAACGCTGCCTCGTATTGCTCAATCTGCATGTTCTGTCTTGCGCGCAACAGCATCAGGTACTCGGGACGATCAGTTGATTGTATCAACAAGTCCAGCGCATTCAGCGCCCCCGCTTGCGGTCCATCCGCATAGTTGGCCAAATGGTTTACGAAAGCCATATCCGGGTTGTTGGGACTCTTGCCTTGTTCTCTTTTTAGGATCTTGTCCAGTGCCGAAGGGTCACGCCCCCCAACCTTCCAGATCACCCACGTCATATACCCAAGTCTCCGGCTTGGTGCGCAATAAAGAGGGTCTAATACCAGAGCCTGCCGGTAGTCAGAAATCGCGGATTCCAAATTCCCAGCCGGCATGCTCAGTCGTCCTCGCCAATACCAAGCCCAAGCCGAGTTCGGATTGAGCTCTAGAGCTTTGTTGATATCCGACATGGAACCCGCGTAATCACCCATAATCCCTTTGAGCCACGCTTGGTCCCGCCAAGTATGATCAATGTGATCGTCAGTTGGGTATTTCGAAATCGCCTTGTCGTGCGCAGCCAGCGCCTCGGCGCAGATTTCGACCTGCTTGTCCGTATGGCGGGCGCTCTTGCAAGCAGCCAGCGTGGAATCGACGCGCTCAAACACCATAGTTTTGAATGGTTTGTAGACGATCAACCCAACTCCAGACGCAGCCACAATAATGGCGAGCAACCGAATTCTATTACGCAAAATCATTTTGTATGGGCATCAGTTTTTTATTAGAAATGCAGCCTTTTGTGTACTGATGCGCGGAATGCATGGCTGAATTAAGGCAATTTGTTTGAAGCGTCTCGCCATCGGACGTTTGTCCAAAGTGCAGCATCGGTTAAAATGCGCTCGAACAAGACGTTCATGGCGTCGCAGCAAATGGCCCTTGCCTATTTCGACCCCGCTAAAAACGTCCCCGGATGCATGATAATATCGAAATGCTGCATCCCCTTTTTCAGGTCGAAACTGACCGAATGTCCGGCTTTGCGCAGCAATTCAGCATAATCTCGGCTCTGGCGGACAAATTCGGGCGTGTCTCGTTCGGCCACGGCCACGTGGTAGCGCGGGCCGGGGGCGGGCAGGTGCAGGATGGGGGACAGATCATGTATCTCGACCGGAGTCAGTTGCAGCGGATCGTTTACGGACGTCAGGCTGATCGGTTCCAGATCATAGACGCCGCTGATCAGAATAACATCGCGCACGCGCAATCCCGCGCGGGCCAACGCATCCGCCGAGGTCGCCATGACCATGGCCACCAGATGCGCGCCTGCACTGTGTCCCGATAGGGTGATCCGCGACGGATCAAAGCCCAAATTGAACGCGTTCTCTGCCAGCCAAAGCAGGGCATCGCGGCATTCGTTGACCATCTGATCCAGCCGCGCATCCGGGGCCAACGTGTAATTCAACGTGGCAAAGGATTGCTCGGCCTCAATCAGTGCGGGGGCCATCATCGCTGATTCGCGCTGGCTGAGCGCTTGCCAATATCCGCCGTGAACAAAGACGTGCAACGGCGCACCTGCTCCTTTCGCGGGAAAGAAATCCAGCACTTGCGCCGGCGATTCGCCATAGGCGACGTTTTCCTTCACGTCCATCCTCGCCCGGTGCTGCGCGCTGAGTGCGGTATAGCTGTCTAGATAGGGTGTCAGATCGCCACCGATCATCGAACTGGGGGAGTACTCACGCTCCAACTCGTCCTTAGGGAACCCTCGATACAGCATCGCCTACTCCTGCCCCGCATACATCAATTCGGTGCGCACATCGTAGAGATCGTGGAAGAAGCGTAAATCCAGGGCTTTGCGCAGAAAGGACACGCCGCTGGATCCACCCGTGCCGGGTTGGTTGCCGATGACACGTTCCACAGCTGTGACGTGGTCAAAACGCCAGCGTTGGAACAGGGATTCGACGTCCATCAGCTTTTCGGCTAGCGCGTAAAGGTCCCAATACTTGTCCGTATCGCGGAACACCTGCCCCCAAATCTTAACCACGCGGTTGTCGCCGGAATATGGCTGCGCATAGTCCCGATTCAGTAAATCATCGGGCACATCGAAACCCTGACGGGACAACATATGCAGCACCTCGTCATACAAGGACGGCTTCGTCAGTGCGGCGTCTAGCATCGCCATCACTTCGGGATCATGTGCGTGAACCTTCAGCGTCGAGGCATCCTTGTTGCCCAGAATGAATTCGATCTGACGATAGCCGTAGCTTTGGAAACCCGAAGAACTGCCCAACGCCTCGCGGAAGGTCATATAGTCGGCCGGCGTCATGGTCAGCAACGTCTCCCAAGCCGAGATCAGTTGGCGCTGAATCGCCTTGACCCGGTCGAGATTCTTCATCGCGGGGCCGAATTCGTCCTGTTGCAGGAACCGGCGTACCTCGACCAGTTGGTGGTGCATCAGTTTCAACCACAACTCGCTGACCTGATGGATGATGATGAACAGCATTTCATCTGGCTGCGCAGGGTCCTGAAACGTTTTTTGCAGATTCAACAAGGTCTTGAGCTGCAGGAAGTCGCCATAGCTCTTGCGATGGGTTTCCGCGAAATCGGTGACCAGAGTGTCCTCGATCCCGCGTTCCAGATACCGGTCCTTGTCGCCCATTTGCTCCTCCAAACGCATGATTTCACCCCTGTTTAGGGACTGATCTCGCGCAATTCCAGAGCGTTAAGTCCAGTCCAGAACCACTTTGCCGGATTGGCCGGATTTCATCGCGTCAAAACCTGCGGCGAAATCGTCGACCTTCATCTGGTGCGTAATGACCCGGCTGACGTCCAGACCGTTCTGCAACATGGCGATCATCTTGTACCATGTTTCGAACATTTCACGCCCATAAACACCTTTGATGGTGATGGCCTTGAAGACGATACGGCTCCAATCAACTGGGGATTTTCCGGGGGGAATGCCCAGCAAGGCGATTTTGCCGCCCATCACCAGTGCCTCGACCATCTGGTCCAGTGCGGCTTGCGAACCGGACATCTCCAAGCCAACGTCAAACCCCTGCTGCATACCAAGCTCGGTTATGACGTCTTGCAGGTCTTCCTTGCTGACATCCACGGACCGCACGGTGGGCACGACGTGTTCGGCCAGCTTTAGACGATCCGGGTTGATATCGGTGATCACCACATGCCGCGCGCCTGCATGCCGCGCAACGGCCGCAGCCATGATGCCGATAGGGCCTGCGCCTGTGATCAGAACATCTTCGCCCAGCAGGTCGAAGCTGAGCGCAGTGTGAACCGCGTTGCCCAGCGGGTCGAGGATGGCTCCGATCTCATCCGGAACATCCTCGGGCAAGGGCACCACGTTGAAGGCAGGAAGTTTCAGATATTGGGCAAAGGCCCCCTGTTCATTCACACCAATGCCCCGCGTGCCGGGGTCCAGATGGAACTTTCCCGCGCGGCTCTGTCGGCTGTCGGTGGTGATCAGATGTCCTTCGCCAGAACAGCGCTGGCCGATCTCCAGACCGGTGACATTACGCCCGATTTCGACGATCTCACCCGCGAATTCGTGGCCGGTGATCATCGGGATCGGCACCGTGGCCGCAGCCCAGTCATCCCAGTTCCAGATATGGATATCTGTCCCGCAAATGCCGGTCTTGTTGATGCGGATCAGAACCTCATCCGCGTCGATTTCGGGCACCGGGGCCTGCACTATCCACAGACCTTCCTCAGGTTTGGATTTCTCCAAAGCTTTCATTGTGTTGGGGCGCATCAGATCACTCCCAATTCTTTGCCGACCTTGCCAAAGGCGGCCAGCGCACGGTCTAATTCGTCCCTTGTTAGAGCCGCATTCATCTGTGTTCTGATCCGTGCCTGACCACGTGGGACCACTGGGAAAAAGAAGCCCGATACATAGACGCCTTCGTCGAACAGGCGCGACGCCATATCTTGCGCCAGTTGCGCCTCGCCCAACATGACTGGGATGATGGGGTGTTCGCCGGGCAGGAGGTCAAAGCCCAGATTTTCCAATCCTGCACGCCAGTATTTCGCGTTGCCGAACAGTTGCGCGCGCAGCACGTCGCCCTCTTCGACCAGGCGGATTGCTTCCAATCCGGCGGCGACGATGGAGGGTGGCAGCGAGTTTGAGAACAGATAGGGCCGCGCCCGCTGCCGTAGTAGGTCGATCACTGGCTGCGGCCCGGCGATGTAACCGCCGATAGCCCCCCCAAGTGCCTTGCCCAAGGTTCCCGTCAGAACGTCCACGTCGACACCGAAGTGATCCGGCGTGCCCGTCCCGTTTGGCCCCATGAAGCCGGTGGCGTGGCAGTCATCCACCATGACGATGGCATCGTATTTGTCCGCCAGCTCGCAAATTTTTGGCAGGTTGGCCAGATAGCCATCCATTGAGAACACGCCATCGGTCGCGATCATGATATGTCGCGCGCCATCCTCGCGCGCCTGTTTCAACCAAGCTTCAAGATCGTTCATGTCATTGTTCATGTACCGATAGCGCTTCGCCTTGCACAACCGCACACCGTCGATGATCGAGGCGTGGTTCAAACTGTCCGAGATGATGGCGTCTTCAGGCCCTAACAAAGGCTCAAACAGGCCGCCATTGGCATCGAAACAAGCGGCAAACAGGATCGAATCGTCCTTGTTCAGGAACTTGGCCAGCTTCTGTTCCAACTCACGGTGAATGTCCTGCGTACCGCAGATGAAGCGGACCGAAGCCATGCCGAACCCCTTGGGTTCCATCGCGCCTTTGGCGGCCTCGATCAAAGCAGGATGATCGGCCAGACCTAGATAATTGTTGGCGCACAGGTTGATGACCTTCCGGTCGCCCACCGTAATCTCACCGCCCTGAGGCGAGGTGATCATTCGTTCGCGCTTATACAGACCCTCAGATTCGATCTGCGCAAGGGTGTCCGTAATATGGGACAAGAATGCATCTGCCATGGCGGTCTCCGTTTATCTGAGTCGCATATCTAACATAGCGGACATAATTCCCAAATAGGGGAATTACAGTATACGGGAAAAATTTCCGTGAATACGGATTTTGCAGGTGTCAGGCGTTTTTAACGATCAGGAAAACCCGCGCTGCCCCGTTAGCAACAATCGAATGCACGACATCCGCCGCATAGCGTGCGGTATCACCCTTCTGTAGATCACTGACAGCCGTACCGGAGGTCACACGAACGGCACCTTCCAGCACGGTCAACTGTTCTCTGGCTCCACGGGCGTGGGGCTGGCTGTTTAGTGCGCCGCCTTTGTCAAACTCAATATCGTAGACCTCGTGACCACCTGCTTCCTCGGGCGGTGAAAGAATGCGAATCCGACAGTTTTGGCCCATGTTGTCGATGCTGGGCACCTCGGATTTCCTGAGGACTTCGATCTGGTTCGCGCTGTTCGCTTCCTCCAGAAGACCCGCGAAATCCACCTGTAATGCGCGGGTCAGGTTCCACAAGGTCGAGATCGTCGGGCTGCTTTCGCCGCGCTCGATCTGGCTGACCATGGATCGGGAGACGCCGCTGAGGTTTGCCACGGCTTCAAGCGACAAGCCCTTGGCACGGCGGGCCTCTTTCAGGCGTGCGGGCAGGCGTGTCAGGATATCATCTGGGTTTTCCGTCATGACGGAATCTCATGCGCGTTTGTCCGTCATATGTCAATTCTGCTTGTGACGGTACGTTCCATAGGACAGCCTGATGCCGCAGATGCATAATTCCGTCAAATTCCGGAGGAGTAGAGACATGAAAGACATCGTGATTCTTGATGGTGCCCGCACCGCGATTGGTACGTTTGGCGGGGCGCTGGCATCAACCGCGCCGATTGATCTTGCGACCGTGGTGACGGAAGCGGCGATGGAACGTTCAGGGGTCGAACCGACCCAGATCGGCAGCGTTGTTTTTGGCCACGTGATCAACACCGAGCCACGCGATATGTACTTGTCGCGCGCCGCTGCAAAACAAGCGGGCATTCCGAACGAAACACCTGCGATGAATGTGAACCGCCTGTGCGGGTCGGGAGCGCAGGCGATTGTGTCCGCTGTGCAGTCTCTGATGTTGGGTGATGCAGAATTTGCCGTGGCTGGAGGTGCCGAAAGCATGTCGCGCAGCCCCTACATCGTTCCTCAGGCGCGCTGGGGTGCGAAAATGGGGGATGTTAAATCGCTCGATATGATGCTGGGTGCCCTGAATTGTCCCTTTGGCACCGGTCATATGGGTGTGACAGCCGAGAACGTGGCGGATGAACATCAGATCACGCGTGAGCAAATGGACGAATTTGCCCTAGCCAGCCAGGCGCGGGCTGCGACTGCGATTGGGGCTGGCTATTTTGAAAGCCAAATCGCGCCGGTTCAGGTCAAAGTCAAACGCGACATGGTCGATTTCACGGTCGACGAACACCCCAAGCAGACCTCGGCCGAGGCGCTGGCAGGACTGCGCCCGGCGTTCAAGAAGGACGGTCGGGTGACGGCTGGAAACGCGTCCGGCATCAACGACGGTGCCGCCGCGATGGTTCTGGCTACGGCTGAAGCAGCTGAGAAAGCGGGTCTGAAACCCAAGGCGCGCATTCTGGGATACGGTCACGCTGGTGTCCGTCCCGAGGTTATGGGGATCGGACCGGTTCCGGCTGTACAGAACCTGTTGGCGCGTACGGGCCTGTCGATCGAGGATTTCGATGTGATCGAAAGCAACGAGGCCTTCGCGTCGCAAGCCTTGGCCGTAAACAAAGAACTGGGGCTGGATGCAGCCAAGGTGAATCCGAACGGGGGGGCGATTGCTTTGGGGCACCCGGTGGGCGCTACAGGCGCGATCATCACCCTTAAGGCGTTGTACGAGCTGGAACGCATCGGCGGATCGAAGGGCCTGGTCACGATGTGCATTGGTGGCGGACAGGGTATCGCCATTGCCTTCGAGCGGATCTGATCCGGATCGGGCAGAGGGGGGGCTGTCTGCCCCCCATCGCGCTTGCGCGATTCGCCCCGAGGATATTTTGGCCAGATGAAGCTGACGGATATGCCTTAGGTGAAGGCTGTCAGGATCAGGACAATTGCGGCGCCAGCAGCGGCGCCGATGGTTGCTGGAAGAATGGCCGCCGATAGGCCTTTGTTTTTAGTGTCGTCCTTTTGCGTCTGCGCGATCAGCGCATTTTCCACCAAAGCGGGCAGGCGCGGGCCAAAGCGGGCCAGCACCATGGCGGTTTTGCCAAAATCCCGTAGTGCTGCGCGGGGACCGATGGATTGCTTGATGTAATCTTCGACAACCGGGCGCGCGACTTCCCAGATGTTGATGCGCGAGTCCAGTGACCGCGCCACGCCTTCGACGACCACCATTGTCCGTTGCAGCAGGATCAGTTCCGTGCGGGTTTCCATGCCGAACCGTTCTGTCACCTCGAACAGGTAATTCAGTAGGCGTCCCATCGAAATATGAGTGGCATCCATGCCAAAGATAGGCTCTCCGACCGCGCGCAGGGCGCGGGCAAACTCGTCGACGTCCCTGTCGGCAGGGACATAGCCAGCTTCGAAATGCACTTCGGCCACGCGCTTGTAGTCGCGGCGAATAAAGCCAAAGAGAATCTCGGCATAAACCCGGCGGGTATATTCGTCGATATGACCCATGATGCCATAGTCGTAGGCAATGATGTCCCCATTTGCCGCGACCTTCAGGTTGCCCTGATGCATGTCAGCGTGGAAAAAACCGTCACGCAGCGCGTGCAACAGGAACAGGCGCAGCACACGTTCCGCCAGATCGCCGCGGTCGTGCCCCGCAGCATCCAGCGCGATGTTGTCGCCCAGCGGAACGCCGTCGGCCCAGCTGAGCGTCATCACCCGGCGGGCAGACAGGGACCAGACGACCGGGGGCAGCCAGAAGCCTGTGTCGTTCTTGGTGTTGGCCGCATATTCCGACGCGGCTGCGCTTTCCAGCCGCAGGTCGAGCTCACCGCGGACCACGCCGTCGAAATGTTCGATCACCTCCATCGGACGCAGGCGGCGTGCACCGGGGGCGAATAGCTGCACGATGCGTGCGGCGAAATAAAATGCGTCTACATCCTTGCGGAAGGCGCGTTCGATGTTTGGGCGCAGAACTTTGACGGCGACGTCTTCACCGGTGCTAACCAGCTTGGCCTTGTGGACCTGAGCAATCGAGGCCGCGGCGATGGGTTCACTGAACTCGCTGAACACTTCGGAAACCGGCTGGCCCAGTTCCTTTTCAACCTCAGCCATGGCTTCGGCTTTAGAGAACGGGGGCAGCTTGTCCTGCAGCACGCGCAATTGTTCGGCCAACTCATCCCCGACCACATCGGGACGGGTCGACAGTACCTGACCAAACTTGATGTATGCCGGTCCAAGCGCCGTCAGCGCCCTTGTGGCGGGGGGCATGTCAGGATCGCCTTTGTAACCCAACCATTGGAACGGTTTTCCCAAAGCATGCGCCAGAAACCGGATTGCGCGCGGAGCCTCGAACGCGTCCAGCACAACGTTCATGGCGCCTGTGCGCTCAAGAGTGGCGCCTGTGCGGATCAGGCGAATGATGTTGTGTGGTCCGCGCATCAGATTTTCCAGCCGGAATGCAGCGCGGCGATGCCCATGCTCAGGTTGCGGTACTTGGCATTTTCAAATCCGGCCGCGCGGACCATGCCCAGAAATGTTTCCTGATCCGGGAAATTGCGGATCGATTCGACCAGATATTGATAGCTGTCGTAATCATTGGCGATCAGCTTGCCCATGCGCGGGATGACGTTGAAACTGTAAAGGTCATAGAGCTTTTGCAGCCCGTCATTGGGCAATTGGCTGAACTCCAACACCATCAGGCGGCCGCCGGGTTTGAGAACGCGAAACGCCTCGTTCAGGGCCTCTTGGGGGCGGGTCACGTTCCGGATGCCGAAAGAAATCGTGTAGACGTCAAATGTGTTGTCGTCGAAGGGCAGAGCCATGGCATCACCAACCACCCAATTCAGGCTGTCTGCCATCTGGTCGGCCTCGGCACGTTGGCGGCCTTCGACCAGCATGGGTTCGGTTAGATCCAGAACGGTGGCATGGCCATAGCCTGCGCGTTTCAGGAATCGAAACGAGATGTCACCGGTGCCGCCCGCCACGTCGAGCAGGCGCTGGCCTGGGCGCGGAGCAAGCCAGTCCATCATCGCGTCTTTCCAGACCCGGTGAATGCCCATCGACATGACATCGTTCATCACGTCATATTTCGAGGCGACCGAGTTGAACACGCCCTGCACACGCCCGGCCTTTTCAGCCTCACGCACGGTTTCGAACCCAAAATGAGTGGTCTTGTCGCTGTTGTCGGACATTTGCCTTGCCGTTTTTCGAATTTCGCCTCTGTTATAGGGCTCTGGAACCGGGGCACAATGCGGCCCTTTGGAATAGGAGCCGTGTAATGCCGGAATTGCCTGAGGTCGAGACAGTAAGACGCGGCCTGAGCCCAGCGATGGAAGGCGTGGCGATCGACCGGGCAGATGTGAATCGTCCTGATCTGCGCTGGCCTTTCCCTGAGCGGATGGCCGAGCGGTTGACGGGGCAGACGGTTCAGCGATTGCGTCGACGGTCGAAATACATTCTTGCCGATCTCAGCAGCGGTGAAACCCTGCTGATTCATTTGGGCATGTCAGGCCGGATGACCGTATCTGGCGATCCGCTGGGGCAATTCGCGCATGAACATCCGGTGATCCAAAAACATGACCATGTGGTCTTTCACATGGCCAATGGCGCACGTGTCACGTTCAACGATCCGCGCCGGTTTGGTGCGATGGACCTGTTGCAGACAGCAACTGCGGACGATCACAAGCTGCTGTCTGTCCTCGGGCCGGAACCTTTGGGTAATGATTTTCACGAACAACATCTGATCGATGCGTTTCGGGGAAAGAACACTCCGATCAAATCTGCACTTTTGGATCAGGGAATCGTTGCCGGACTGGGTAATATCTATGTTTGCGAGGCGCTTTATCGCGGTCGTGTGTCGCCACGTCGCAAAGCCGGTCAAATTTCTGCGACCCGAGTCGCTGCACTTGTTCCAATCATCCGGAAGGTATTGCAGGACGCCATCGAAGCAGGTGGATCTTCCCTGCGCGATTTCCGCCAAGCCGATGGAGAACTTGGATATTTTCAGCACAGCTTTGACGTCTATGGGCGCGAGGGCGAACCCTGCCGGACCGAAGGTTGTGGTACCCCGATCAAGAGAATCACCCAGTCCGGTCGCTCATCCTTCTATTGTACGCAATGCCAAAGATAGCTTGATCCAGCGAATTCGCGTGGTAAGGAATCGTACCTGAACGGAACAACCGGAAACTCTCATCTCATGGCTTTTGAGACGATCATCGTCGAAATCGAAGACCACGTCGCCCTTATCAAGCTCGACAGGCCCGATGCGCTGAATGCGCTGAACTCACAGCTGGCGCAAGAATTGTGCACCGCATTGGAAGATGCGGATAGCAACGACAAAGTGCGCTGCATCGTCATCACCGGGTCGGACAAGGCGTTCGCGGCAGGCGCGGACATCAAGGAGATGTCCGAGATGAGCTTTGTCGATGTCTACAGCTCGAACCTGTTTGGTGCTCTGAACGACCGCGTGTGCGCGATCCGTAAGCCAATCATTGCAGCCGTTGCCGGATATGCGTTGGGCGGAGGGTGCGAACTGGCGATGCTGTGCGATTTCATCATCGCAGCGGACACTGCCAAATTCGGCCAGCCCGAGATCAATCTTGGCGTCATTGCCGGGCTTGGGGGCAGCCAGCGCCTGACGCGGTTTGTCGGCAAGTCCAAATCCATGGACATGAACCTGACCGGCCGTTTCATGGACGCAGAAGAAGCCGAACGCGCTGGTCTTGTCAGTCGTGTTGTTCCCGCCAAGAAACTGATGGATGAGGCGATGGGCGCAGCCCAGAAGATCGCCGAAAAATCGCAGTTGACCGCAATGGCAGCCAAGGAATCGGTAAACCGCAGCTATGAGCTGCCGCTGAGCGAAGGCATGCTGTTCGAACGCCGTGTGTTCCATTCGATGTTCGCGACCGAGGATCAGAAGGAAGGCATGGCCGCGTTCCTGGAAAAACGCGCCGCGCAATTCCGCGACAAGTAATCGGTGCCCTGATCAAATCGAAACCGGCGGGCCTTTGCCCGCCTTTTTCATACCAGCTATCCGCATCAAAAGAATCGGCTTGGCAAACCCGGCCAACTTGGATAGTAACCGCCGCTATACATGCGCGTGCGGCCCGCTTGGCCCGACTCACACTCGTGATTTCTGATCCGGTGCGGATATTCCGTGGCGCGCAACCCTAGACAACGTACCGAACCAAAGGTCAGAGACACACATGGCTAATTCGCCCCAAGCAAAAAAACGCGCTCGTCAGAACGAGAGCCGTTTCGCAATCAACAAAGCACGTCGTTCGCGCATCCGCACCTTCCTGCGTAAGGTAGAAGAAGCGATCGCATCCGGTGACAAGGACGCTGCAACCGCAGCACTGCGCGCAGCTCAGCCTGAACTGATGCGCGGCGTCACAAAAGGCGTTTTCCACAAGAACACCGCGTCGCGTAAAATGTCGCGTCTGTCGGCTCGTGTAAAAGCGCTGGGCTAAGATCTGGGTTGACCTCGGGTCAACCAAACAAGGTGAAATGATAGAAAATGCGCCGCGTCCTGCGGCGCTTTTTTTTTGCTGTTGCCGGAAAGCCGCGCCTTCACAAACCCGAGAGATTCTTTCGGCGAAAGATACGAGTCAATATCAGAGTTTCGTTGCCGGATGCCTTGGCCTCTTGCTACCACTGTTACAGCGATTCACTCGCTTGGGGGGACAGGCTGTTCCAACGACTAGACTGACGGGCATCAGGACGGTCAGGAACGAATGTTGGCAACTGGTTTGCTAATCTGCTGCGGTCCTTGGGTCACCAGGGAACCAAGCCCTGTCGAATATGAGATTGCGTTGCGCAACCCTGTTTTTAAGGCGTTCCGGGTATGGAGCGCCGGAAAATAGGGATGTGCGGACTTTCCAAAACACACCCGCCAAACTTCTGCGGTTTGGCGTTGGTTACCCTTTTGCGTGTGAAAGCTTAATCCGGGCAACCGGAAAATAGCAATAAGGCCGACAGGCCAATAAAGAATGGGATGCGTGAGGCGCTTAATGACACAAGAGAAATGGGGACTACTACGTAACAAGTTGCTCAAGGCCATCGGAAAAAACAACTACACGACCTGGATCGAACCTCTTGAATTCCAAGAGCTGCAGGACGGTGTAGCGGTGTTTTCCGTGCCGACAAATTTCATGGGCAACTATGTCAGTCAGAACTTTGCGGATCTCATATTGTATGAGATGAACACCGCAGGGGAAACGGTTCAACGACTGACCTTTCGCGTCGCTGCCAACTCACCGGCGCGCCCTAAGGCAGAGGCCGAATCCGAGCCGACAGTTGTGCGGGATGCACCTGTTGCGCCGCAGATGGAAGCCGCGAATGGGGCATTTGAGTCCTTGCAGGCCGCGCCGCTGGATTCCCGCTTTACCTTCGACAGTTTTGTCGTTGGCAAACCCAACGAACTGGCCCATGCCGCGGCGCGTCGTGTGTCTGAAGGTGGTCCTGTGACCTTCAACCCGCTGGTTCTTTACGGTGGCGTTGGTCTGGGTAAGACGCACCTGATGCACGCTATTGCATGGGAGCTGAAAACAAAGCACCCCGAGTTGAACGTGCTCTATTTGTCGGCGGAACAGTTCATGTACCGCTTTGTGCAGGCCTTGCGCGAACGCCGGATGATGGACTTCAAACATCTGTTCCGGTCGGTTGACGTGTTGATGGTGGACGATGTGCAGTTTATCGCCGGCAAAGATTCGACACAGGAAGAGTTTTTTCACACATTCAATGCGCTGGTAGACCAGAACAAGCAGATCATCATCTCGGCCGACCGCGCCCCGGGTGAGATCAAAGACCTTGAGGATCGGGTGAAATCGCGTCTGCAATGTGGTCTGGTGGTCGATTTGCACCCAACCGACTATGAGCTGCGACTGGGCATCCTGCAAAACAAGGTGCAGCAATACAGCAGCACATATCCCGACCTGACAATTGCCGATGGCGTCCTGGAGTTCCTGGCGCACCGGATCTCAACCAATGTTCGCGTGCTGGAAGGCGCTCTGACCCGTCTGTTCGCTTTTGCCTCGTTGGTGGGGCGCGAGATCGACATGGAGCTGACGCAGGACTGCCTGGCCGATGTGCTGCGCGCATCCGAGCGCAAGATCACTGTCGAAGAGATTCAGCGTAAAGTGTCAGACTATTACAACATCCGCCTGTCCGACATCATTGGGCCTAAACGCCTGCGGTCTTATGCCCGCCCGCGTCAGGTTGCGATGTATCTGTGCAAGCGACTGACCAGCCGGTCGCTGCCGGAAATCGGCCGCCGGTTCGGAGGACGTGACCACACGACTGTCATGCACGGCGTAAAACGCATCGAAGAGCTGAAAACCACAGACGGCCAGATTGCCGAAGATGTGGAAATGCTGCGGCGCGCGCTGGAAGCCTGAGCTCCTACCCATATCACGTTAGAAACGCCCCGGACCCTCACGCCCGGGGCGTTTTCTTGTGCGCTATTTTCCACGGATGGAAATGAACTGTGCCTGCTGGGCCACGCGGCCCTTGACGCTTTGGGCAATCCGACCGAGAAATCCATAAAAAATCCTTGTGCCTCAGGGCGGAACCGCTAACGTGCCAGTCCCGCCTATTTCGGCACGCAAGTCAGAGGAATTAAGGGTATGAAGATCAGCATCGAACGCGGCACCCTTCTCAAGGCCGTTTCCCAGGCCCAATCTGTTGTCGAACGCCGCAACACCATTCCCATACTTGCCAACGTTTTGATCGAAGCCGAAGGCGATCAGGCGATGTTCCGGGCGACCGATCTGGATATCGAAGTTGTCGACAAGGCGCCTGCGCAGGTCGAAAAAGCCGGGGCTACAACGGTCGCCGCAACGACTTTGCATGAGATCGTGCGCAAGCTTCCGGATGGCGCGTTGGTGACACTGACCGCCGACAGCGCCGCAGGTCGTCTGACGGTTGAAGCAGGCCGGTCGAATTTCTCATTGGCGACGCTGCCGAAGGAAGATTTCCCGGTGATGGCGTCCTCGGAATACCAGTCGAACTTTACGGCCTCGGCAGCCTTGCTGCGCCGGTTGTTCGATAAGTCGAAATTTGCCATCTCGACCGAAGAGACGCGTTACTATCTGAACGGCGTTTATATGCATGTGGCCGACGGATCCGATGGCGGCAAGGTGCTGCGCTGTGTGGCCACCGATGGCCACCGACTGGCGCGCATCGATGCGGATCTGCCCGATGGCGCTGCAGACATGCCCGGTGTGATCGTACCGCGCAAAACCGTGGGCGAACTGCGCAAGCTTCTGGACGACGATGAGATGGATATCGCTGTGTCGGTCAGCGAAACGAAGGTGCGATTTGCAACCCCGGATATCACGCTGACCTCAAAAGTGATCGACGGCACGTTCCCGGATTACACACGCGTTATTCCGCAGGGCAATACACGCCAGCTGGAAGTTGACGCGGCCGAGTTCGCACAGGCTGTGGACCGGGTTGCGACAGTTTCGTCCGAACGGTCTCGTGCCGTAAAGCTGCAGCTGGATACCGATAAGCTGGTGCTGTCGGTCAACGCGCCAGACAGCGGCGCGGCCGAGGAAGAACTGGCAGTCGCTTATGGTGATGAGCGCCTGGAGATCGGGTTCAACGCAAAATACCTGCTGGAAATCGCTTCGCAGGTGGATCGTGAGAACGCCGTTTTCCTGTTCAATTCAGCCGCCGACCCGACCCTGATGCGCGAGGGCGGTGACCAGAGCGCCGTGTACGTCGTCATGCCGATGCGCGTCTGATCGCACGGACGTGCGATGCCTCCGGCGGGAGTATTTTTGAAAAGATGAAGGGAGGGGTCATGGGTTTGGCCCTGACCGAGCTTACCGTCTCGCATTTTCGGTCCCACAAGCTGGCGCGACTGTCTTTGGATGGTCGGCCTGTTGCGATTCACGGGCCGAACGGGGCGGGCAAGACCAACATCCTGGAAGCGGTGTCCCTGTTTTCCCCCGGTCGCGGAATGCGGCGGGCCAGCGCGGCCGAAATGACCCGACGCCCCGAGGCGCTGGGTTGGAAACTGTCCGGGTTGCTGCAGGCGCAGGGGCGACATCACGAGATTGAAACCTGGTCTGAGGGCGGTGTCGCGCGGCAGGTTCGCATTGATGGCAAGGCGTCTAGCCAGATTGATCTGGGCAAGCTGGCGCGGATTGTCTGGTTGGTCCCGTCAATGGACCGGATTTGGATCGAGGGGGCCGAAGGACGTCGGCGTTTTCTGGACCGGATCGCGCTGAGTTTCGACCCAGCCCATGCTGAGGCGTCTTTGACTTACGAAAAATCCATGCGCGAACGGAATCGCCTGCTGAAAGAGCAGGTGCGGGACGCGCATTGGTATACCGCACTTGAAGGGCAGATGGCGGAGACTGGTCACCGCGTCCACGCGGCGCGACTTTCAGCGCTTGATCATCTGCGCGCGGCGCAGGATCAGGCGGAAACCGCGTTTCCATCGGCGGACTTGGAGTTGGTTCAGACTGAAGGTGCGATGCCGAAAACGGAAGCGGATCTGCGCGAAGCACTAAGTGAAAGCCGGTTCCGGGATCTGGCGGCTGGACGTACCCTGGTGGGACCACATCGGTCAGACGTGTACGGGGTGTTCGCTGCCAAGGGCGTTCCGGCCAAGGATTGCTCGACCGGTGAGCAGAAGGCATTATTGGTCTCATTGATCCTGTCGAACGCACGGGCCTTGGCGAGTATGATTGGCGCGCCCCCGATCGTGTTGTTGGACGAGGTGGCGGCGCATCTGGACGCGGATCGGCGCGCGGCGCTGTATGATGAGATTTGTGCGCTGGGCGCTCAGGCCTGGATGACGGGCACCGGGCCTGAGCTGTTTGCGGAACTGGGCGACCGAGCCCAATCATTGATCGTGAGTGATGGCTTTGAGGGCTCGGTCGTGTCCGCTTAGGCCGGCTCGCCGACCTTACGTTCCCACAGGAAGCCGCGCATGACTTCGTCAACCGGGGTTTTTGCCATGTGGTTCACGTAGTTCGACATGGTTTTTTGCGCCAGGCCGAGAACCACATCCAAAACTGCGCGGTGCGAGTAGCCCGCATCAAAGAACGCCTGCAGCTGTGCTTCGGTCGGGTTGCCGCGGGTTTCCATCATTTGCAGGGTGAAGGTGCGCAGTGCTTCAAGCTTGGCCGACGGCAGCGGGGTTTCATTGCGCAGGGCTTCGGTGATCTCGTCCGAAACCTTCATCATCTTGGCGATGCCGGTATGTGCGGGTACGCAATAGTGGCATTCGTTTTCCACGTTGATGGTCTGCCAGACGACGGTTTTTTCGTCGTTGTCGAAATCGGTCTGCATGAACAGGCCGTGCAGAACTTGATAGCCTTCAAGATGCTGGGGGCTTTCGGCCATGACCTTGTGCAGGCCGGGCAGGCGACCAAAAGCGGCCTGCGATTTCTCCAGCAACGGTTTGGACCCTTCGGGGGCGGATTCGAGATCATGTGACGGGAAATTGGCCATGTCGGAACTCCTTTTCTGGCGCGTTCAGGCAGAAATAGTCTTTCTTGAGTGATCACTCAAGTATATATTTGAGCAACCGTTCAAGAATTGGTGAAGATGATGCCTCGCAAACCCGAATATGACCGTGATGACCTGATTGCCCGGGCCAGGGATATCTTCTGGCGTCAGGGTTGGGCTGGCACATCCCTGAAAGACCTTGAACGCGAGTTGAAGTTGAAACCCGGCAGTTTCTATGCGGCATTTGGGTCCAAGGATGCTTTGTATGGGCTGGCACTGCAACGCTACGCACAAGAGGGTGTCGCGCGACTGAAGGCTCTGGCTGACCGGTTAGGACCATTGGAAGCTTTGAAGGCGCAGCCGCGTTTGGTGATCGAGGCCAGCGGAGCGCCAGCAAAAGCCTGCATGTTAGCTAAGACCTATGCTGAATTGCAGGCCAAGGATCACGAACTGGCGGGGCAGGCGGGTATCCTCATGTCCGAGATGAAGGCCTGTTTTGCGGACCTGTTCCGTCAGGCGCAAGAGGCCGAGGATATCGCCCTAAGCCACGATCCGAACCGACTGGCGACGCGCTATCAATCTGACCTTTTGGGGCTGCGGTTGTCGGCCGAGCGCAGTGATGTCGACGCCCATGAAATCGCAGCGGATATAGCGGCCGATATCGACCGTTTATAGGGATTCGGCAGTCAGCTGCCGAAAGAAACGAAATCACGCAAGACCGACACAAAATGTTGGGGTAGCGCGTGACAATCCCCCCCAGAAAACGTATAAGTTACCAAAATAATATAGGTACTGACGGCATGTCCGAAGACGCACAGGCACCCCAGGAATACGGTGCAGATTCCATTAAAGTTCTCAAAGGGTTAGAGGCAGTTCGAAAGCGCCCCGGTATGTATATCGGCGACACGGACGATGGCTCGGGCCTGCACCATATGGTGTACGAGGTCGTGGACAATGGAATTGACGAAGCTTTGGCCGGTCACGCTGACCATGTAACCGTCAAAATTCACGCCGACTCCAGTGTATCTGTCAGCGATAACGGCCGCGGAATTCCCGTCGATATTCACCCCGAAGAAGGTGTTTCTGCCGCCGAAGTGATCATGACCCAGCTGCATGCCGGCGGCAAGTTCGACAGCAATTCCTACAAGGTTTCGGGCGGCCTGCATGGCGTTGGCGTTTCGGTTGTGAACGCGTTGTCGAACTGGCTGGAATTGCGCGTCTGGCGTAACGGCAAAGAACACGTCGCACGGTTCGAGGGCGGTGAGACGGTTGAACACCTGAAAGTTGTCGCTGACTGCGGTGACCGGACCGGAACCGAGGTGCGGTTTCTGGCGTCGTTGGATACGTTCTCAAACCTGGAATATTCATTCGAGACGCTGGAAAAGCGTCTGCGCGAACTGGCCTTCCTGAACTCGGGTGTACGGATCATTCTGATTGATGAACGCCCGGCAGAGCGGTTGGAGACCGAGCTGTTTTACGAAGGCGGCGTCAAGGAATTTGTCAAATACCTGGACCGCTCCAAGACGTCCGCGATGCCCGAACCGATCTATATCAAGGGTGAGCGTGACGATATCGGTGTCGAAATCGCCATGTGGTGGAACGACAGCTATCACGAGACAGTCCTGCCCTTCACCAACAACATCCCACAGCGCGATGGCGGAACCCATATTGCCGGTTTCCGCGGTGCGCTGACCCGGACCATCAACAACTACGCCCAGACCAGCGGGATCGCGAAAAAGGAAAAGGTCAGCTTTACCGGCGACGATGCGCGCGAGGGTCTGACCTGTGTGCTGTCGGTCAAAGTCCCCGACCCTAAATTCTCGTCCCAGACCAAGGACAAGCTGGTGTCATCCGAAGTGCGCCCTGCAGTCGAAGGTCTGATGAACGAAAAGCTGGCTGAATGGTTCGAAGAAAATCCGAACGTGGCCAAGATTATCGTTGGCAAAATTATCGAGGCCGCTCTGGCACGTGAAGCTGCCCGCAAGGCGCGCGAGCTGACCCGCCGCAAAACGGCGATGGATGTGAATTTTCTGGCCGGTAAGCTCAAGGATTGTTCGGAAAAGGACCCGACCAAAACCGAAGTCTTCCTGGTTGAGGGTGATTCCGCGGGCGGATCAGCGCAAACGGGCCGCGATCGGCAAACTCAGGCAATTTTGCCTCTCAAGGGTAAAATCCTGAACGTTGAACGTGCACGGTTTGACCGGATGTTGTCATCTCAGGAAATCGGCAACCTCGTCATGGCGCTGGGTACCGGGATCGGGCGAGACGAGTTCAATATCGAAAAACTGCGCTATCATAAAATCGTCATCATGACCGATGCGGACGTCGACGGTGCGCATATCCGGACATTGCTGTTGACGTTTTTTTACCGGCAGATGCCTGAGCTGATTGAGGGCGGTTATCTCTACATCGCCCAACCGCCGCTTTACAAAGTGGCGCGCGGTAAATCCGAAGTGTACCTGAAGGATCAGGCGGCGATGGATGAATACCTGGTCAACCAAGGTGTCGAAGGGGCAGTTCTGAAGCTCGGTTCTGGCGAAGAGATCTTGGGTCAGGATCTGACGCGCATTGTCGACGAAGCGCGTCAGTTGAAGCGCGTTTTGGACGCCTTCCCAACCCATTATCCACGCCACATCCTGGAACAGGCCGCCGTTGCAGGTGCCTTCGTGCCAGGCGCGGTCGATGCGGATTTGCAGGGCGTTGCAGACAAGGTCGCCGCGCGTCTCGACCTCATCGCGCTGGAATACGAACGCGGCTGGCAGGGCCGGATCACACAGGATCACGGAATTCGTCTTGCCCGTATTTTGCGCGGCGTGGAAGAGGTGCGTACCTTGGACGGTCCGATGCTGCGCTCGGGCGAGGCGCGCAAGACCGGCAGCTTCACGCAAAGTCTGCAAGAGATCTACAACACCCCGGCTACGCTGGTCCGTCGCGACCGGTCACAGGCAATTCACGGCCCGTTGGATCTGCTGCGCGCCATTCTGGAAGAAGGTGAAAAGGGCTTGTCGCTGCAGCGCTACAAGGGTCTGGGTGAGATGAACCCGGATCAGCTCTGGGAAACGACGCTGGACCCGGACGCACGTACGCTTTTGCAGGTGCGGGTGGACGACATGGTCGAAGCGGATGATCTGTTCACCAAACTGATGGGCGACGTGGTGGAACCACGCCGCGAGTTCATCCAGCAAAATGCCCTGAGCGTGGAGAACCTGGATTTCTAGGATTTTGTAGGTTTGCGCATAGCACTTCGCACACCCCATAAGTTTGCGTAGTTCGCCCATAGTTTTGCGCTGTGCGTTTGTCTGCATTAGCGACGAATTCAATTAGTATATGGCTTAGTCGTTGCGGTAATGGCCCTTTGCATTGCTCAATCCCGCAAAGGGCCTCCCTAAGGAACCTGGGATTCTCGCGAAGGTCTGCGATGCGCAGAAAGCTGACTTTGCAAAGTATTGCGTACAGGTCGCAACAGAAGTCTATGTTCTCAGTATTCTGGGCCTAAGCTTCGCTGGCTCGGAAGTAGAGCAAGGGTTAAGATCAAAAAACTGATTGGAATATGGCGCGCTGGAGAGCTTTGAGCACCTACAAGACTTCTTGGCCATTTGCCCGCATCCGCCATGCGGTCATTCTCCGAAGAAGACGTTGGGGGTATCAAAAAAGGGGGAAGATTTGCGGTTTTAGTTTTCGGAACGACTTTCGATCAGTTCCCAACACCAACTGATCAGGAATGATAGCCCTCCGACTACGAAGACTACCATTGCTGCCGCTTCTATTCGGAAGACCGCAAACTCAAGCGTTGGGGCCGTCACCAACAGTGTGGCAATAGTAAAGAACATCGCGGTCCATAACGTGTTACCACCTATTCTGTGCACGCCTATGACAGCGGAAGCAAACCCAAGGATCAATAAGCCTTGATGAGACAAGCCGCTGAACTCCAAACATAGGGCTGCCAAAGACCCAAGCGCCACGCCAACACCAAACCGCAATGCAGCATCAGGCACTTTTTGAAGTGGAGCCAAGACGCGGAATACGAACAACAACGAAAGCCAATAGGATTTTTGGTTTCCGATTACGTGAGCGAGAAATGACGTTAGACTCATGCCGACAATTAAGAATAGCCAAACAGAAATTGCTTCCTTGAAAGTCATGGGAGATCGTATTGCTGAACCCGCCAAGTTAAGCCAAGCGCTGAGCAAACTACCGACTGTTGCCGCGGCCAGAAAAACCAAAACATGAACGGCAATACGCTCGTCGGGTGGGATCAGTAAGTACAAGAGCAATCCGTTCAATGCAGGAACTGTCGCAAAACCACCGTTCTTGTACCCTTCAAAAGCAGCCCAACTAATCAAGACAAAACCACACAGAAAGGCGATCCACTGAAGCGGGAAGAGTGTGCATAACAGTATGCTCACCAGCACCATCGCAAACGTTCTGGCGTTAGAAACAAGACTAGAAAAGACAGACCCTAAAAAACCAGCTGAATAACCCCCGACTGCCGCGATACCACCAAACGCAACGACCTGACCGCCAAGCAGTATGACGAGTACGGCTGTTGTACATATTGCCAACGCCGTACTCCAAGAGAGCAATCTTCCATCGAACTTAGTCGGCACCCTTGCTCCTCCAACTAGAGGCTCTTCGTCGTGAGTTCACTGTAGTCCATACGAAGCAGACCCTTTGAATATTCTGAGAATTTTCACTGGTCCCAAGTTTTTAACAGGTCAGTGTAATGCCATAACAGCTCGCATAGTATTGCGATGGGAGGCAGTCGGTCTGCACTATTTTTTGGCAACAGAAGCCCATTGGGTAATCCATTGATTGAATTCTCAGCCTTGTGCTATTGGGCGACGGGCGCCCAACCAGCTCTCTCTAAACCTTCAATAAATACCGCGCTTATCCCCGGATCGATATGTTGCGCCTTTAGCGCTTTGGCGGGGTCGCTGGCCAGCATAGGCCAGCCTGCGGCCATGCGCTCCAAATGGACACCCGCTGCCTCGCGATTTCCCATCCCTCCATACGCAACTGCCAAAAGGCCGTGTCCCACGCTGGAACCGTTGACCACTGATTTGCTAGCGGCATCGAACATCTGCTCCCACTCCTCGTTCATCATGTGTCCGATAGCCAGAATATGGTAGTAAAATGGGAGCGGCTCAACAGAGCGCTCGATGGCCTGTTCCATGAGGGGAACTGCCTCATCAAGGTAGCCGAGGTATCCCAATCGGGTTGCTAGGTGGCCGACTGCGTCCGGCGCATTGGGATTCAGCCTTACTGCCTCACGGGCGTAAGAAATCGAGGTGTCTAAGTTGCCCCGGATCTGCTCGATATGTGCCAGCGCCTTGTAACCCTCAACGCTTGAGAGGTCGATAGAAATTGCTCTCGCAGCAGCCTCGTAAGCCGAGTCGATCCCTGTCCCTGGCGCCAAATTCGCATCATAACCGTACCGCGCGGCGTCCAAGCGAAGGTATGCGAGCATAGCCCAAGCTTCGGCGTATCGCGCGTCTCTGGAAACAGCTCGCTCAAGACATTCCCTTGCAGCGGGATAAGTTGTTTCATTCATGGCAAGCCGGTAGCGATGCGCACGGGCGACACACGCATAGCTGTCGACGCTTGGGTCAATCTTTGCTTTGACAAGCGAAGAGTCGATGTCGCGATACACGACGCCGTAATCCTGGCCGATATAACTCGCAATCGAATCCGAAAGTTCGCCTTCGATAGAAATCAAGCTTCGCCCTGACAAGGGGACTTCGTAGGTATTGCTTGTCCGTCGTCAGGGATTTTGGGACAGATGGCGCTCTGATCTAAGAGAGGATGTGGCTCATCTGGTTGGTTTGATTA